>NZ_JAMYOC010000005.1:0-240173 GCF_040319475.1 Mesorhizobium sp. M0904
ATACGACCGATGTGCTCACACCTTCCTGTCGGCGATCGCCTTCGCTGCAGCCTTCATCTTCTGGATCAATGAGTCCTGACCCTAGCCAAAGTTTCGTGCGGCGGCTCTTGACTGGGAGCGCGGGCGGAATACGGTGAGGACAAATACCGGCTCTGGCCGCCGGGCGGCAAGAATGCCTCGTATGCCTCGCCTTGCGGCGGTGGCTGCGGGGCATTGTCATTTTGAGGCTTTGCTTGAAACGGCATATCGAGATCGGCATTCTCTATTCGCGGTCCGGCAACTACCGGCTGGTGTCCGAATCCTGCCGCGCGGGCGCGGTGAACGCCATCGCGGACGTCAATGCCGATCCCGCTGTCCCCTTCGAATTCGTCCCGGTCGAGCGCGACCCGCAGGGCAACATCGATCGGTATGCAAGCGGCTGCGCCGACATTCTCGCCAACAGTGGCGCGCGTCACATCATTGGCTGCGTCACCTCGTGGAGCCGCAAGGAGGTCATTCCAATCCTGGAAAGGGCAGGCGGCACGCTGTGGTACGCCTGCCCGTACGAAGGCTTCGAAGCCAACGAGCACGTCGTCTATACGCACGCCTGCCCCAATCAGCATCTCGTGCCGCTGCTTGCCTATGTCGTGCCTCGTTTCGGCGCCGACGGCTTCCTGCTCGGTTCCAACTACATCTGGGGTTGGGAGACCAACCGTGTGGCGCGCGACCTGATTGCGGACGCCGGCGGCAAGGTGCTGGGCGAACGCTATCTGCCGCTCGGCGAGGTCGACGTTGCGCGGCTGATCGCGGAGGTACAGGCGACGAGACCTGATTTCATTCTGAACAATCTCATCGGCCCTTCGTCCTATGCCTTTATCGCCGCCTATGCCGAGCTTGGCCGGCGCGACCCGCATTTCAGGCCGGAGCGTTGCCCGATCCTGTCCTGCAATCTCACGGAATGCGAATTGCCGGCGCTCAACGGGGCAGGCGATGGCCATCTTTCCGTTGGGCCCTATTTTCACGACATCTCGGGTGCGGATCGCGGAGCGGCTTCAGTGTCTTCCGTTATGCCTGCCTCATCCTTCGAGGCGGCGGCTTATGCCTCGGTGCGCACGCTCGCAGAGATACTCACCCGCAACCCCGGTGCACAATGGATGGACCTTCCCAAGGTCTTTGCCGGAACATCATTTCGAACGCCGCTGGGCGACATCGCCATCGACCCGCAAACCCAGCATGCTACGTTGCCGGTGCAGATCGGACGTATCGATGGAACATCGTTCAAAACGGTCACGCTGGCGAAGGGCGTGGCACCCGATCCCTACCTTTCCCGATATGACCGGACGGAGACGTTCGGGCGGCCACGCCTGCGGGTGGTATCATGAGCAAGATGGCGCGTATCCCGAACCTTGGAGGCGCCAGGGCTTTTGTCCTGCATCGTCCACATCCGACCGTGCAGGCGATCACAAGGCAATTGTCGGCCATCGGGCTTGAGGCGATTGGCTTCTGGCCGGAACTGCCGGCCGAAGCCTTGGCGGCGGACTTCGTCTTCTTCGACGTCGACCTCGGCTTTGACGAGCAATTTCCGTGGAAGCCGGGCGAGGCCCCGATGCCGCTTATAGCGCTGATCGGCTCCGAGGCGCCGGGGCGTGTCGAATGGGCACTGTCGCACAAGGCCGATGCCCAATTGCTGAAACCGGTCGGCAATGCCGGCGTCTATAGCGCGCTTTTGATCGCAAGGCAGAGTTTCGAGGCGCGCAAGCTTCTGGCCGGCGAGATCGCCTCGCTTCGTCAGCGGGTCGCGGAGCGCCAGACCATCGTACGCGCGGTGGAGGCCTTGTCGAAGGGTGCCGAGGACGGCCGTGCCTATGCGCAGCTCCGCTCGCTGGCGATGAGCTGGCAAATCAGCGTTGAGGAAGCCGCGCGCAGGATCGTGGCGATGACACAAGAAGAAGGCGACGATGACCAATCCGATCGCGCCTGAGCTTTCAGCCGCCGGGCGTATGCCAGCCAAGCCTCGCGCCGGCCTCTGGCGACGTCTGCTAAAACGGCCTCTCGCTTTGCTCGGCCTCGGGATTATTGCCCTTGTCTTGGCCGGCGCCATTCTTGCACCGTGGCTGACAGGCTACGATCCGAACGAGCAGATGTTCGACGGGCTCACGCTTGAAGGCGCGCCACTGCCGCCGGGAGCCCAGTTCTGGCTAGGCACCGACCTGCTTGGCCGCGACCTGCTGACCCGTCTCCTATTCGGCGCGCGCACGTCGCTGATCATCGGCATCGTCGCCAATGGCGTGGCGCTTCTGATCGGCACGCTGGTCGGCATCACCGCCGGCTATTTCCGCGGCTGGATCGGAAGCGCGCTTATGCGCTTCACTGATTTGATGATGGCTTTCCCGGCGCTGCTGCTCGCCATCTGCCTGGCGGCGGTGCTCCAGCCGAGCCTGTGGATCGTCGCCATGGTGATCGCATTGGTGAACTGGGTGCAGACCGCCCGCGTCATCTATACCGAGACAAGTTCGCTCTCCGAGCGCGAGTTCATCGATGCCGAGCGCACCATCGGCGCAAGCGCTCCACGTATCCTGTTTCGCCATATCCTGCCCCACCTTTTGCCGACGATCATCGTCTGGGGCACGCTCGGCATCTCGACGACGGTGCTTCTGGAAGCGACGCTCAGCTATCTCGGCATCGGCGTGCAACCGCCGACTGCTTCCTGGGGCAACATCATCTTCGAAAATCAAACCTATTTTCAGGCAGCGCCCTGGCTGGTTTTCTTTCCGGGTGCGGCGATCCTGGCGCTGGCGCTAGCCTTTAACCTGGTCGGCGATGCGCTGCGCGACATCCTCGATCCGACGCAAAGGGGGCGGGCATGATCGCCTATCTCGGCCGCCGCGTTGTCCAGTCGGTTCTCATCTTGCTCGGCGTCTCCCTGATCACCTTTGCGCTGCTCTATCTGCTGCCCGCCGATCCTGTCCGCCAGATCGCTGGCCGCAGCGCAACGCCCGAGACGGTCGAGAGCATCCGCCGGCAGCTCGGTCTCGACCAGCCCTTTGTCGTCCAGTACTGGCACTACCTGACCAGCCTTCTCAGCGGTGATCTGGGGCGCTCCTACATTCAGCGCTCGGAGGTCACGGAGCTTATCGTCTCGCGGCTGCCGGCAAGCCTGCTGCTGATGGTTGGTGCCATTGCTTGCGAAGTCATGATCGGGCTGACGATGGGCCTCATCGCCGCCATCAAGCGTGGCACCGCCACCGACCAGTCGCTGATGGTCGCCTCCTTCGTCGGCGTCTCGGCACCGCAGTTCGTCGTCGGCCTGCTGCTGCTTTATGTATTCGCGGTGCGGCTCGGCTGGTTCCCGATCGGCGGTTACGGCACCTGGCGTCATCTGGTGCTGCCGTCGCTGACCATGGGAATTCTTGGCGCCGGATGGTACGCCCGCATGATGCGCTCGTCGATGATCGACGTGCTGCGCCAGGATTACGTGCGTACCGCGCGTGCCAAGGGTCTTGCACGCAGCGCCATTATCTTCCGGCACGCGCTGCCCAACGCCATCCTGCCGGTCATCGCCATGATCGGCATCGACATCGGCATCTTCATGGGCGGCATCGTGGTTGTCGAAAGCGTGTTCGGCTGGCCAGGCATCGGCCAGCTAGCCTGGCAGGCCATTCAGCGCATCGACATTCCGATCATCATGGGAGTCACCCTGGTTTCGGCCTTTGCCATCGTGCTCGGCAATCTCCTGGCCGACACTGTCGCACCGTTCATCGATCCGCGCATCAAGCTCAGATGAAAACCAAAAAATCAGAGAAAGGGAACATGACATGAGAAAATATCTGATATCCACCGTGGCAGCATCGGCGCTTGCGCTGGTGCTTGGCATGACGAGCGTACGCGCCGAAGACATTGTCGATCCGAATGCCAAGCAGGGCGGCGCGATCACCATCACCTACAAGGACGACGTCGCCACGCTCGATCCGGCCATCGGCTATGACTGGCAGAACTGGTCGATGATCAAGAGCCTGTTCGACGGGCTGATGGACTACGAGCCGGGCACCACCAACCTGCGGCCCGACCTTGCCGAGAGCTACGAGATTGCGCCTGATGGCAAGACCTTCGCCTTCAAGCTGCGCCATGGAGTGAAATTCCACAACGGCCGCGAGATGACCGCCGACGACGTGAAATATTCGCTCGACCGGGTCACCAATCCAAAGACACAGAGCCCGGGTGCCGGCTTCTTCGGCTCGATCAAAGGCTATGACGATGTCGCTGCCGGCAAGGCGGAAAGCCTGGCCGGCATAACCGTCGTCGATCCCTACACGATCAAGTTCGAGCTGACCCGGCCCGACGCCACCTTCCTGCATGTCATGGCGATCAACTTCTCGCACGTCGTGCCGAAGGAAGAGGTCGAAAAATACGGCGCGGATTTCGGCAAGCATCCGGTCGGAACCGGCGCCTTCAAGCTCGCCGAATGGACGCTCGGCCAGCGCGTGGTCTTCGAGCGCAACCCGGATTACTGGCACAAGGGTGTGCCGCATCTCGACAAGATCACCTTTGAGATCGGCCAGGAGCCGATCGTGGCGCTGCTGCGGCTGCAGAAAGGCGAGATCGACGTTCCCGGCGACGGCATTCCCCCGGCGAAATTCCAGGAGGTGATGGCCGATCCCGAGCAGAAGGCCCGTGTCGTCGAGGGCGGCCAGTTGCACACCGGCTATATCACCATGAATACCACCATGGCGCCCTTCGACAATGTGAAGGTACGGCAGGCGGTCAACATGGCGATCAACAAGGACCGCATCGTCCAGCTGATCAACAACCGTGCGGTGCCGGCCAATCAGCCGTTGCCGCCGTCGATGCCTGGCTACGACAAGGAATTCAAGGGCTATCCCTATGACGTGAGCAAGGCCAAGGCTTTGCTTGCCGAGGCCGGGCATCCCGACGGATTTGACACGCAGTTGTTTGCCATGAACACCGATCCCAACCCGCGCATCGCGCAGGCCATTCAGCAGGATCTGGCGGCGGTCGGCATCAAGGCCAGTATCCAGTCGCTCGCGCAGGCCAACGTCATCGCCGCCGGCGGCGACAAGGCCGGTGCGCCGATGATCTGGTCCGGCGGCATGGCCTGGATCGCCGACTTCCCCGATCCGTCGAACTTCTACGGACCGATCCTCGGCTGCGCTGGTGCCGTCCCGGGCGGCTGGAACTGGTCGTGGTATTGCAACAAGGAGCTCGACGCCAAAGCAGCCGAAGCCGACTCCATCGTTGACCCGGCCAAGGCTGGCGAGCGCGCCAAGATGTGGAGTGAGATCTACGGCAAGATCATGGAAGACGCGCCTTGGGCACCGGTGTTCAACGAGCAGCGTTTCACCATGAAATCAGCCCGCATGGGTGGCGCCGACAACCTCTATGTCGACCCGGTCCACATCCCGATCAACTACGACAATGTGTATGTGACCGATGTGCAATAACTGCGACTACACCATCCACGGGCGCCACCATCATTTCGGCTGGGACAATTCCTTTGTCCCGGCCGAACGAGTGGCGCCAGGGTCGACGATCGAGTTCCAGTGCCTGGACTCGTCCGGCGGGCAGCTGACGATGGAGAGCACCGTCGACGACGTTGCTGTGCTCGATTTTGCCAAGGTGAACCCGGTCACTGGGCCGATCTATGTCGACGGGGCGGAGCCGGGCGACGCCCTGAAAATCACTATCGAGGCGTTCAAGCCGTCCGGCTTCGGGTGGACGGCAAATATCCCGGGATTCGGTCTGTTGGCGGATGACTTCACTCAACCGGCACTGAATATCTGGAAGTACGACGCCGCCTCGCTCGAGCCGGCGCTGTTCGGCAAGAGCGGCCGGGTGCCGCTCAAGCCCTTCGCCGGCACCATCGGCAATGCCCCGGCTGAGCCGGGTCTGCATTCGGTGGTCCCGCCGCGGCGCGTGGGCGGCAATCTGGACATACGCGATCTCGCTGCCGGCACGGTGCTCTACCTGCCCGTAGAGGTCGCGGGAGCGTTGTTCTCGGTCGGCGACACGCACGCCGCGCAAGGCGACGGCGAGGTCTGCGGCACGGCAATCGAGAGCCCCATGAATGCCGTGCTGACGCTCGATCTGGTCAAGGATGCCCGGCTGCGGACGCCGCGTTTCACAACGCCCGGTCCGGTGTCGCGGCATCTCGACGCCAAGGGCTATGAGGTGACAACCGGTATCGGGCCGGATCTGATGGATGGCGCCAGGAGCGCCGTCTCCCACATGATCGACCTGCTCTCCGGCCGCTACGGCATGGATCCGGTAGATGCCTATATGCTCGTCTCGGTTTGCGGTGACCTGCGCATCAGCGAGATCGTCGACATGCCCAACTGGGTGGTTTCGTTCTACTTCCCCCGCTGCGTCTTTGAATGAACGTGGAGGACATCAAACGATCCGGGCAGGCCGCCGCAAAGAGTGGCTCCATTAGGCCGGTACTCAGCGTCTCAGGTCTGAGCGTCGCCGTGCGTGGCGAGGAGGGCGAGCGCGACGTCGTTTCCGACCTGACATTCGGCCTGATGCGCGGCGAAACGCTTTGCATCGCCGGCGAGTCCGGTTCCGGCAAGTCGATGACGGCGCTGGCCATCATGGGCTTGCTGCCGCAGCCGGCGGCACGCATCAGATCAGGCTCCATCCGGCTCGGCGATCAGGATCTCGCGGCTCTCAGCGAGAGCGGCATGCGCCGCATCCGCGGCAACCGTATTGCAATGATCTTTCAGGAACCGATGACATCGCTCAATCCGGTTCTGTCCATCGGCCGTCAGCTCACGGAGGCGATCGAGGCACACACCTCGCTGCCGCGCTCCGACTCGCGGCTGAGGGCGCTCGAGGCGCTGAAGGCAGTCCGAATTCCGGATGCCGGACGGCGGCTCGAGCACTATCCGCACGAACTCTCAGGCGGCATGCGTCAGCGCGTGATGATTGCCATGGCTCTGGCCCTGAACCCGGATGTGCTGATCGCCGATGAGCCGACGACCGCCCTCGACGTCACGGTTCAGGGCGAGGTGCTGGAGCTGCTGCGCGACCTGCAGCGCGAGCACGGCACCAGTGTTATCCTGATCACGCACGACATGGGCGTCGTCGCCGAGATGGCGGACCGCGTCATTGTCATGCGCGACGGCCGGATGGTCGAGCAGGGCAGGGCGGCTGACATCTACAATCGCCCGCAGGCCGACTATACGCGCGAGCTTCTGGCCGCCGTGCCGCGTATCGGCGGCGGACGGATGGCCGAAGACCGACAAGATGCCGCCAACATGCCGGCCGAGCTTGTACATGTCGGCGATCTTCACGTCCGCTTCGACCTGCGTGGCGGCTTCTTCGGCCGCGTTGACCGCAGGGTGCACGCGGTCGAAGGCGTCAGTTTCTCGATCGCGCCGCACGAAACCCTGTCGCTGGTCGGCGAATCGGGCTGCGGCAAGTCGACGACGGCCAAGGCGATCGCCGGGCTGGTGCCCTACATCGGCAGCATTTCAATCGGCGGCCAGGACTTGTCGGCACTCAGCCGAAAGGAGCGCAAGGCTGTCCGCCGCAATGTGCAGATGATCTTTCAGGATCCCTTCGCGTCCCTCGACCCGCGTATGCGAGTAGGCGATCTCGTCGCCGAGCCTCTGCTGATCCACGGCCTTGGCGACAGAGAGCAACGGCGTGCCCAGATCGCCGCCCTATTCGAACGCGTCGGCCTCTCCGCTGACCAGATGGAGCGCTATCCCCACGAATTCTCCGGCGGGCAGCGCCAGCGAATCTGTATTGCAAGGGCGCTGGCGCTGCGACCGAAGCTGATCATTGCCGACGAGAGCGTCTCTGCTCTCGACGTGTCGGTGCAAGCGCGCGTGTTAAGATTGCTGAAGGAACTGCAGCGCGAATTTGGCGTCGCATATCTCTTCATCTCGCACGACATGGCGGTGGTAGAAAACATCTCGGATCGCGTGGCGGTAATGTATCTGGGGCAGATCGTCGAGATGGGCACCCGCGACCAGATCTTCTCCAACCCGTGCCATCCTTACACAAAGCGGCTGATCGAAGCCGTTCCGGTTCCCGATCCAGGCCGCCGGCGCGCCCGGTTCGCCCGCTTGGACAGCGAAATTCCAAGCGCTGTGCGGCGCATCGGTGACGAGCCCCGGAAGCTCAAGCTTGAAGATGTTGGCGACGGCCACCTCGTCGCCACTTGAGCGAGCTTAGGCTACCTCGTCCAGCCAATCCGCAGAGGCTCGGGGACAGCAGCCTATGTGATGCTCAGACGCGGGAAATGATCGGCGATGGCGCTGCCGCGGCAGCGCCAGTCGGCGATGCCGATCGCCAGTTTACATCTGACATGTTAGTGTGCTAACACTACGTGCACATTGATTTCAACGGAGTTCGTATTGGCTTTCCGCTTTGGTCTTTCGGTTGCCCTAACCACACCCTTCGACCCGTCGGGGCAGATAGCGCTCGCGCCGATGATCGCGCATGCCCGAGCCTGCCTTGGCGCCGGCTGCAGCAGTGTGACGCTGTTCGGCACCACCGGCGAAGGTGCCTCGGTCGGCACCGACGAGCGGCGGATCGTGATCGAGGCCATGCTGGCGGCCGGTATTCCGGCACATCAGCTCGTTACCGGCGTGCTGGTCGATGCAGCCGAAGATGCCGCCGATCAGGCCCGGCACGCTTTGCAGCGCGGCGTTCGCAACATTCTGCTGGCTCCGCCGAGCTACTTCAAGAATGTCGGCGAGGACGGGCTGTTCGGATGGTTTTCCGCCGTCTTCGCCGCACTCGGTCCGCTGGCGCGCGACGTGCTCCTCTATAACATCCCCTCAGTCACCATGGTGCCGCTCCCGCTTGGGCTGATCGGCCGGCTGCGCACCGCTTTTCCCGCCGCGGTGGCCGGGGTGAAGGATTCCGGTGGGGACTGGAGCTACAGTGAGGCGCTGCTTGAAGCGCACGGCGATCTGGTGATCCTCATCGGCGACGAACGGCATCTGGCGAGAAGCGTGCGCCGCGGCGGACAGGGCGCGATTTCCGGCATGGCTAATTTTGTTACCGGCGAAATCCGGGCAATGGTCGAAAACGGGGGCGACGACCCACGCGTCGAAGACTTCGTGCTCGAATTGCTCAAATACCCGGTCACGCCGGCGGTGAAGGTCATGGTCGCGCGCAAGACCGGCGACGAGCGCTGGCTGGCGGTCCGCCCGCCCCTAGAGGCGATCGATCCGCAGGGACAGCGGCAGCTTGCCGCTGCCTACGACCGGCTGTTTGCGACAGAGGCGGCCTGACCGACAAGGCCGGGCTGACCGACAAGGAAGCGAGCTGAAGTGGAAGACGGCAGCGAACCGATCACTCTCCGGGAGAAGGCCTATGCCAGCTTCACGCGGCATTTGCTGGCCCGCGATCTGCGGCCGGGGCAGTTCGTGTCACAGCGCGAACTGGTCGCTTTCACCGGGCTGCCGCTGGGTGCCATTCGCGAGATCGTCCCGCGTCTCGAGGCCGAGGGACTGCTGACCACCATCCCGCAGCGCGGCATGCAGATCGCGCATATCGATATCAATCTGATCCGCGAGGCGTTTCAGTTTCGGTTGTTCATGGAACGCGAGGCAGTGGCGCTATTCACGACCAGCGCTTCTGATGCCGAACTTGCCCGCATGCGGCGCGAACATGAAGAGATGCTGGCTCAAGCTCTCGGGCAGGCGCCGACGCCGGAAATGGAAGGCAAGGCCCAGAACATCGACTGGGCGATGCACGACACCTTCATCAATGCGCTCGGCAACGAGATTATCGCCAAGGCCTATCTGGTCAACTCGGTGAAAATCCGGCTGATCCACCAGGAGCGTTTCCGCATCGACGGTCGTGTGGTGCCGGTGATGCGCGAACATTTGGCGGTCATCGAAGCCATGGAGAGCCGCAATCCGCAAAAAGCGGTTGAAGCGATCAGTCTGCATATCGACAATGCGCGCCGGCTGGCGCTCCAGATCTGAGGAAATATAGCCGCGCCGCGGTTCGCGGCGCATCCACAACGACAGTAACCGGGAGGAAGAAATGTCGTCCAATCTGTTCAACCCAACCAGGAGGCAACTCCTTGCCGGAACCGCGGCGCTAACCGCGGCCGGTCTTGTGGGGCTTCGCCCCGGCTTTGCCGCAGGCGTTGACTGGAAACGCTTTGCCGGGACGACGCTTGACGTCAATCTGGTGAAAAGCCCGCGCAGCGACACCATCCTGAAATATCTCGCCGAGTTCGAGGAACTGACCGGCATCAAGGTCAATGCCGAGGCAACGCCCGAGCAGCAGCAGCGCCAGAAGACGGTGATCGAGTTGAGCTCGGGCAAGCCGAGCTTCGACGTCGTGCATCTGAGCTACCACGTGCAGAAGCGCCAGTTCGAGAAGGGTGGCTGGCTGGCCGATATCGCCGGCTATCTCGCCGATCCGTCGCTCACCGACCCGGCGCTGGTCGAAAGCGACTTCGCCGAAGCCGGCATGCTGTTTGCCAAGGACGGCCAGGGCGTGCTGCGCTCGCTACCGTTCTCGGTGGACTACTGGATCCTGTATTGGAACAAGGAGCTGTTCGAGGCCAAGGGCCTCAAATACCCAGAGACCTTCGAGCAACTGGTGGCAGCCGCCGAAGCGCTGACCGACCCCTCGACCAATACATACGGCTTCGTCGCCCGCGGGCTCAAGAACGCAAACACGCCGGTGTGGACGTCGCTGATGCTCGGCTACGACATGACGCCGCTAGATGACAAGGGCAAGCTGCGCACCGAGGCTCCCGAGGCGATCGAGGCTGCCGCGCTCTATCAAAGATTGATGACCAAGTCCGCCCCTCCGGGCGTTACCGGGTTCAACTGGGCCGAAGCACAGTCGGCCTTCCTGCAGGGCAAGATCGGCATGTGGCTCGACGGCGTGGGTTTTGCCCCGCCGATGGAAAATCCGGAAAAATCGAGGGTGGTCGGCAAGGTCGGTTATGGCGTGATGCCCAAGGGTCCCAAGGCGCATGCCTCGGGCACCTTCGGCGACGGGATTGGCGTTGCCGCCGCCAGCGAGAAGAAGGAGGCTGCCTATCTGTTCTGCCAGTGGGCGGTATCGCCAACCATGGGTGCACGGCTGTTGCAGGCCGGCGCCGGCGTTCCGTTCCGCAAATCCGTGCTGGAGGATCCCAAGGTGCGCGAAGGCGTTACCATGCCGGCAAGCTGGCTTGATGCCGTGGTCGGCTCGGGCAATATCAGTCGGCTGGCACTGCCGGTCATCATCCCGGTCACGGAATTCCGCGACATCTATGGCGTGGCGCTGACCAACATGATTGCCGGCGCCGATCCCGCCGCGGAGCTGAAGAAGGCCACCGAACAGTTCCAGCCGGTTCTCGACAGGAGCGAGCAGGGCTGATGTCGGCCGCCACCCCAGAACAGACCGGGGTGACGATGCCGGTTATCGACGGGAGCCAGACGATCCGGCTGGCTCCCAACTACTGGCCTTTCGTTGTCCCCGCACTTGTCGTCGTCGGCGCCGTCATCGTTTTCCCCTGGGCTTTCACCCTGTGGATGAGCGTCAATCGCTGGACGCTCGGCCAGTCGCGGAGCTTTGCCGGGATGGAAAACTATCTCCGCCTGGCCAGCGACCCACGTTTCTGGGAATCCCTTGTTCATACGTTGACCTACACCTTCCTCTCGGTTGCAGCGCCGATGCTGCTGGGCACTCTGGCCGCCCTGATCTTCGATGCCCGGTTTCCGCTGCGCGGCTTGCTGCGCGGCGTCTTCGTCATGCCGATGATGGCGACACCCGTTGCCGTCGCACTGGTTTGGACAATGATGTTCCATCCTCAGCTTGGCGTGCTCAACTACCTGCTGTCGCTGGTCGGCATCCCGGCTCAGGAATGGATATTCAACGCCAACACGGTCATCCCGTCGCTGGTTGCGGTCGAGACCTGGCAGTGGACGCCGCTGGTCATGCTGATCGTGCTTGGCGGGCTGGCCTCGGTGCCGCGCGAGCCCTTCGAAAGCGCCGAGATCGACGGCGCCAATGCCTGGCAGCAATTCCGCTATCTCACTCTGCCGATGATCGCGCCGTTCCTGATGATCGCGGTCATCATCCGCACCATCGATGCGCTGAAGAGCTTCGACATCATCTACGCGATGACCCAGGGCGGGCCGGGAACGGCGTCGGAGACCATCAACATCTATCTCTACAACACCGCCTTCTCCTACTACGATATCGGCTACGGCTCGGCCATGGCCGTGGTGTTCTTCATTGTCATCGTGGCCCTGTCGTTTGTCCTGCTGATGCTGCGCCAACGCTCGCAGTGGATCGATACGGAGGGCAAATAGATGAGTTCACGGCTGCTCAACCAGATCGGTCTGTTTTTCGCTGCCCTGGTTTTCGTCTCGCCGGCGATCCTGTTCTTCCTCTGGATGATCTCGCTGTCGCTGAAATTCGAGATCGACAACGGTGCCTATCCGCCGATCCTGATCCCCGAACGCTTCGCCTGGTCGAACTATGTAAAGGTGTTCGAGGAGAACAATTTCCTGCTCTATCTCTGGAATTCGGTTCTGGTGACCGGCACGGCGACCTTGCTGGCGCTGCTGATCGGCGTACCGGCCGGCTATGGCATCGCACGGCTCAAGGCTGAACGATCGGCGGTCGTCATCATGATCGCCCGCATGACGCCTGGGCTATCCTATCTCATCCCGCTGTTTCTGCTGTTCCAATGGATCGGGATACTCGGCACGCTGTGGCCGCAGATCATCATCCATCTGGTGGTGACGGTGCCGATCGTGGTGTGGGTGATGATCGGCTATTTCGAGACCACGCCGATGGAACTGGAAGAGGCGGCCAACATCGACGGCGCCAGCTCCTGGCAGGTTTTCCGGCTGGTTGCCCTGCCCATCGCCAAGCCGGGCATCGTCGTCGCCTTCATCCTGTCCGTGATCTTCTCGTGGAACAATTTCGTCTTCGGCGTGGTGCTCGCCAGCCGTGAGACGCGCACACTCCCGGTCGCCGTCTACAACATGCTGTCCTACGAGCAGGTCAGCTGGGGGCCGCTCGCCGCGGCGGCGCTGGTGGTGACGTTGCCGGTGCTGATCCTGACCATGTTCGCGCAAAGGCAGATCGTCGCGGGGCTGACCGCCGGCGCCGTCAAGGGTGGCTGAGGGGCGCCCAGACATCACTCTTTTTCCAGGAAATTTCCAATGGCATCGGTAACGATCAACAACGTGCAGAAGGCCTTCGGGGCCACCAAGATCATTCACGACGTCAGCGTCGATATCGCCGACGGCGAATTCGTCATCCTGGTCGGCCCGTCGGGATGCGGAAAATCGACGCTGCTGCGCATGATCGCAGGCCTTGAAACGATCTCCGGCGGGAAGATCGCCATCGGCGAGCGTATGGTCAACAATCTGCGGGCACGGGACAGGAACATCGCCATGGTGTTCCAGAATTATGCGCTCTATCCGCATATGACTGTGGCCGACAATATGGGCTTTGCCCTCAAGATCAAGAGAGCCGATCCGGCCGACACCGCTGGCCGGGTCCGGAAGGCAGCCGGCATTCTTGGCCTGGAAAAGTTGCTTGACCGCTATCCGCGCCAGCTTTCTGGCGGCCAGCGCCAGCGCGTCGCCATGGGCCGCGCGATCGTACGCGACCCACAGGTCTTCCTGTTCGACGAGCCGCTCTCCAACCTCGATGCCAAATTGCGCGTCCAGATGCGCGGCGAAATCAAGGCCCTGCACCAGCGGCTGGGTACCACGACGATCTATGTCACGCACGACCAGATCGAGGCCATGACGATGGCCGACAAGATCGTCGTGCTGCATGACGGCCTGGTCGAGCAGATCGGCGCGCCGCTGGACCTCTACGACCATCCGGCCAACCTCTTCGTTGCCGGTTTCATCGGCTCGCCCGCCATGAACTTCATCGCCGGCCGCATCGAGGAGGGCGTGTTCCGCAGCGCCGGCGGGTTGGTCCTGCCGTTGCCGGAAGGCGCCCAGCCGGCGGATGCCGCAGGACGCGAACTCGTCTACGGCATTCGTCCGGAACATATCCGGGCGACGGGGCAAGGCGTGCCGGGCACGATCACGCTTCTCGAGGCGACAGGCTCGGAAATCTTCACCAGGGTCGACTGCTCCGGTGAAGAAATCTCCTGCCTGTTCCGAGAAAGGCTTGCGCTCAAGCAAGGCGAAGGAGTGCGGATCGAGATTGACCGCGCATGTGCGCATCTGTTCGACGCAGCAACCGGTCGGCGCATCTGACCCGATGGTCTGGTGAATGCGTGGTCGGCCTTAGGTCGGCAACGCGAATTCACCGGCGAGTTCGATGGTGCGGCCTTCGCGGGCCGATCGCTGGGCGGCGAGACCCATGACGACGGCCCACCAACCGTCTTGCAAGGTCACTTCCACTTTGCCTTGTTCGCGCACCGCAGCGGTGAAGCGGGCGTGCTCGAAATAGGTCGAACCGTTATGGTCGCCTGCCTCGAGCAGCCGGGGGTCGACGGGAATCTCCAGCAGTCGTGGTCCAGGCGGATTGCGCGGACTAACGATCAACTGGGGCACTGGCGCAGGGCCAAGGTGGGTCGGCCAGAAACGGCCTGGTCCGGGCACCAGACATTCGATCTTTCCGTCGCCGCCGACAGCGCAGAGTTCCTCCTGGTAGCGGCTGCCCTCGGCAAACATGCACAGTTCCAGCATGGCGCGCGCGCCGCTCGCGAAATCAACCAGCACATAGCCATGGTCAAGGATATCCGGCCTCTCACCGCCATAGCGTTCGTCGAGATGGTTTACGGCCTGTCCAGCGCTCGCCATCACGCGGACGGGGTCCGATCCGAGGATCAGCCGCATCAGGTCGAAGAAGTGGCAGCACTTCTCGACGAACGTGCCGCCGGTGTTGCGGTTGAAGCGGTTCCAGTCGCCGACCTTGGCCAGAAACGGGAAGCGATGCTCGCGGATCGTCAGCATGCGGATGCCGCCGGTGGCGTGGCGCGCCTGCTCGACGAATACGGCGACGGGGGGCATATAGCGATATTCCATGGCCACCCAGACGAGCGGAAGCCGAGCTTTCAACGCCGCGATCCGCCCCTCGTCGGCGCCCTCGGTGAAGAGCGGCTTTTCCACCAGTACCGGCAGTGGTCGAAGTGCGGCGATCTGCTCCATCTGACCGAGGTGCTGGTGGTTGGGGCTGGCAATCAAGACGCAGTCCACCTCATCCATGGCCAGCAGTTCGGCGATCGATGCCGCCGATCGCGCGCCCGACGCCGTCGCCAGCGACGCCGCCAACATGCCGGGGTCCGGCTCGACGATCGCGGCCACATGCGCGTCGGGCAACAGAGTGATGTTGCGGATATGCTCGCGGCCCATCATGCCGCAGCCGATGATGCCGTAGCCGATCGATGATCTGGTCACGCTGCGTCTTCCTCCGGCCTATCTGAAACGCGTGACGTACCGCGCCGCGCCCGGATCGAACCAGCTGCGGGAATATTCCGCGCTGGCGCCGTCGCCAGCCCAGGCGATACGTTCTATGAACCCCACGACCGTCCCCGGCGGAGGCCTGAACTCGAGCGGGACCCAGTCCGGCGCAGGCGCGACGGCGACATGGTCTTCGGCGCGAACGATCGAAAAGCCGAGCGCGAGCCGGTAGTGGAGATAGAGGGATTCCGACAAATCCTCGCGCTTGAGCCGCTCGGCGCGGCTGACGTCCAGCCAGATCTCCTCGACCGCGGCCGGCTCGCCGTCGAGCCGCCGCAGCCGGCATATACGGTGGGCTTCGCCGGCGCTGCCGAATTGCGGCAGGTCGGCGGGCTTGGGCAGTCGCTCGACGGACAGCACGTCGGCGCTCGGCAGGCCGCCACCGCCGATGCGCTCCAGGCGAAAAAAGGCATAGACCCCGAGCAAGTCGCCGCGCGCCCGCACATAGTTACCCGAGCCCTGGATGCGGTCGAGAAGGCCCTTTTCGGTCAAATCTGCCAGCGCCCTCCTGAGCGTGCCGACGGCAATCCCAAGGCTCGCGGCCATCTCGCGCTCGGGCGGCAACCGCGCCCCGTCGGCCAGCCGTCCGGCCGCGATTTCGCGGATCAGCATTTCGCTGGTCTGCAAGTGCACAGGCAAGGGCCCACGCATCTGGCTGGATCGGTGGCCGGGGTCCGCCCTTGTCAAATGCATCCGGTGTCCAATCACATCCCGGTTTCGGGTTTGGCTCAAATTGATACAGTATTGATCTACACCAAAACGAATGCTACGCAAGCCCTATTCGCAGCTCCGGACCTCTTTGAAGAATGGCCCGGGCTTCTTTTTTGAAGAGTGGCAATGAGCATCGTCCCAATCACCTCGCCGGATCTCGATGCAGCCGAAGTCTCGTGGTTCGCCGCACTCTGCTCGGACGACCATCGCTATCTCGGTGTGCCGAACGGCGCGTTGCGCTCGAGCTGGGCGCATTGCTCCGAGATCGTGAAGACGTCCGAGGAACTAGGTTTCCGCAACATCTTGTGTCCGTCGTCCTATCAGGTCGGCCAGGACACGCTGAGCTTCGTAGCCGGCTGCGCGCCGATCACCTCGAAGATCAATCTGCTCGCCGCTGTGCGCTGCGGCGAGATGCAGCCGATTATGCTGGCGCGCACGATTGCGACGCTGGATCACATGCTGGAAGGCCGGCTGACGGTGAACATCATTTCGTCGGACTTTCCGGGCGAGACAGCCGACAGCGCCTACCGTTATCAGCGTTCGCGCGAGGTTGTGCAGATCCTGCGCCAGGCCTGGACCAGGGACAGCATCGATTTTGAGGGCGAGGTCTATCGCTATAAAGGACTCTCGACGGCGCCAGCGAAGCCCTATCAGCAAAATGGCGGCCCGCTGCTCTATTTCGGCGGTTATTCGCCCGACGCGCTCGAGCTTTGCGCCGAACAGTGCGATGTCTACCTGATGTGGCCGGAAACCAGGGAGGAACTTGCCGGCCGCATGAAGGCCGTCCACGAACGCGCCGAGCGCCATGGGCGGACGCTCGACTACGGCCTGCGCGTCCACATGATCGTGCGCGATACCGAGGCCGAGGCAAAGGAATATGCCCGGGAGCTGGTTTCGAAGCTGGACGACGAGCAGGGCAGGGCGATCCGCGAGCGCGCGCTCGACGCCCGATCGCTCGGCGTATCGCACCAAGCCAGGAACCGCCAGATCGCCGATGCCGAAGGCTATGTCGAGCCGCATCTGTGGACGGGCGTCGGGCGGGCGCGCTCTGGTTGCGGCGCGGCGCTCGTGGGCTCGGCCGATCAGGTTCTGTCGGAAATCGAAGCGTATATGAAGTTGGGGATCCGCGCCTTCATCTTTTCCGGCTACCCGCATCTCGACGAGGCGCGTCATTTCGGCACCAAGGTGCTGCCCCAGCTCAAGACATGCTCGCTCCCGCACGCCTATGGCCGGGTGCCGGAACGGATCCCGGCGACACCATTGGGAGCGGGGGAGCGCCGCTGATGGAGCATGTCGTGTGCGATCCACGCCTTTTGCGCAATGCCTTCGGGCGCTTCGCCACCGGCGTCACGGTCGTCACCACCGGCACGGCCGACGGCCCGGTCGCAATCACTGCCAACAGCTTCTCATCCGTGTCGCTCGATCCGCCGCTGGTGCTCTGGTCTATCGGCCGCCACTCGCGCCGGTTCGAAGCGTTCGCCAATTCCGCGCACTACGCCATTCACGTGCTGGCGGAAGATCAAATCGATCTGTGCTGGCGTTTTTCGAAGTCGGGGACGGACTTTGCCGATCTTGACCTGTCGTGGAGCGAGCACGGCGTGCCATTGCTGCCGCGCGCACTGGCGCGGTTCGAATGCAGCGTCGCCGACCGCTTTCCGGCTGGCGACCATATGATCCTGCTTGGACGTGTCCTTGAACTGGAGACGCAAGAGGGTTTGCCGTTGCTCTTTGCTGGCGGCAAGTCGCGCGCTCAAGAGACCAGTTGATGACCGCCGGCGCCGCTCCGGGCTGGTGCCGTCGACTGGCGCACCACGAGATTGCAGGCAAGCTCGACGCGGCGCGGCGGCGACCCCGAATGGGCCATGTCGTCGAGCAGCAGGCTAAGTGCTGCCGATCCGATCTCGCGCATGGGAATGTGCATCGCCGTCAGCGGCGGATTGCAGAAGGCAGCGAGCGGCAAGTCGTCCATACCGACCACGGACACATCGCCAGGCACCGAATATCCGGCCTCCTGGACACCGGCGATGGCACCAAACGCCAGGCTGTCGCCGGCCGTCAGCACGGCGGTGAAATCGAGGCCGCGGGCCGCGATGCGCTCGGTCACGGCTCTGCTCGCAAGTTCCGGCAGCCAGTCCTGCACCTCGACCACAAAGTCGTCGAAGCCGGCAATGCCGGCCGTGATCAGCGCGTCGCGCCAACCTTCATAGCGCCGCTCGATTGTGCGCCGGCCACGCCGCATCAGGAACAGGATGCGGCGGTGGCCAAGGCCGATCAGATGCTGCGCGGCAAGCATGGCGGCAGAGCGATTGCAGGGCGTCACGCTCGAATGGCGCATCGAGGGATCGTCACCGTTGACGAGCACGATCGGCTTGGCGAAGCCGGCTGTCAGCGTCAGCACATCGTCATCGTCCAGCGTCAGAAACAGGCAGCCGGCGACGCTGTCGTCGCGCTCGGATTCACGCAGCAGCGCGATTTCGTCCTCGGGCGCCGAAACCGGCCGGGTCACCAGTTCGACGCCCAGCAACCGGGCACGCTCGTTCAGTCCATCAAGGACATGGTAGGTGAACTGATTGCGGGCACTGTCCACCATTGCCACGCTGCTTGCGGCCAGGATGACCTTGCGCCCGGCAACCGAGGCGGGAATGGCGTAGTTCATCGACTTCGCTATTTCGATGATCCTGGTGCGAAGCTCATCCCTCACGCCGCCGACACCGCTCAGCGCACGGGAGGCGGTGCTGACCGACACGCCGCAACGCGCCGCGATCTCCTCAAGTCGAATGCGGCGGCTGGGGCGGCCACGCTTGCCCTGGATATTCATCCGTTCCGTCACCTCCGGCAAAGTCATCTGATTAATGCAAAAAATTTTCAGATTGCGCAAGAAAAATGGCTGTGAAACAGTTCTGATGAAGCGGAAGAAACGGGAGGAGTGATGCCGCTATCGGCCGAACGCCTGAATTCCAAACTTGCCAGCCTCGTGGCCGGCATGACCGGTTTGCGTCATGACGGGCGGTTCCATGAGCCTAATCTCGACGGCACGCCGGGCGACTATGTCAGCTTCGACAGCTGGGAATGGCCGCAAGGCGTCGGGCTCTACGGGCTGGTTCGGCTGTGGGCGCAGACCGGCGACGATCGGCTCCTGCAGACTATCGAGGCCTGGTACGATCGACGCATCGCTGCCGGTCTCCCGGCGATGAACGTCAACACCACCGGGCCTCTGCTGGCGCTAAGCGAATTGTGGCGACGGCGGCGCCAGCCGCGCTTCGAGCCGGTCCTGCGCGAATGGGCCGAGCAGGTAGTCATCGCCTTGCCGCGGACGCCCGAAGGCGGTTTCCAGCATGATGTTTCGGACCGGGTCAACGACGACGAATTGTGGGACGACACGCTGTTCATGGTGGCGCTGTTCCTCGCATGCTACGGCCAGGCTGCCGGCCAGCGCCGCTTCGTCGAGGAAGCGGAACGGCAATTCCTGGTTCACGCCCGTTATCTTGCCGATCCGGCATCAGGGCTGTGGTTCCACGGCTGGACGTTCGCGGGCCGGCACAATTTCGCCCGCGCGCTTTGGGCGAGAGGCAATGCCTGGATTACCGTCGGTATCCTCGACTTGGTGGAGTTCGCCGAAATTGCGCCTTCGGTTCGGGCCTATCTGCTCGGCGTGCTGGAGACGCAGATCAACGCCCTGCTCGAGGTGCAGGCGGGTTCGGGCGCCTGGCACACTCTGCTCGACGACCCGACGTCTTACGAGGAGATTTCCGCCACGGCCGGCTTCGGCTACGGCTTGATGAAAGCCGCGCGGCTCGGAATCGGCTCGACAGAGTGCCGTGCCGCCGGGCTCCGCGCCTTGGAAGCCGTGGTGGCGAACATCGATGACAAAGGTGTGGTTGCGAACGTGTCCTATGGCACACGCATGGGCGCCGACCTGCAGTTCTATCGCGATATACCCATCCATCCGACGGGCTACGGGCAGGCGCTGGCCATTCTGTGCCTGACCGAAGGCGCGCGGCATCTGCAGTCGAAGGTGGAGGCGGCATGATGCGGACGCTCTATGGCGTGTCGCCGGCCGATATTGCCGGCATGGACACGGACCGGCTGAGGGCCGAGTTCCTCGTCGACGGCTTGTTCCGGCCCGGCGCGATCGAATTCGTCTACACCCATGTCGACCGCATGATCGTCGGTGGCGCGGTGCCGCTGGCCAACCCGCTGGCATTCGGCAACGGGCCCGAAGTCGGCACCCCGCTCTTCTTTGACGCGCGCGAGATGGGTATCGCCAATCTCGGCGGCAATGGCGCGGTCGCGGTGGACGGCCGGCGCTTTCACGTCGCTAACCGCGACATCGTCTATGTCGGACGCGGAGCGCGTGAGGTGACGCTGGAGAGCGACGATCCGGAGAGGCCGGCACGCTTCTACATGAACTCGGTGCCAGCCGGCGCCGATATTGCGCATCGGCTTATCGTCAGCAGCGAAGCCAAGCCGCTTGTGCTCGGCGAGGAGGCCCGTGCGAACAGGCGCACGCTGCGTATGTACATCCATCCCGAAGTGGCCCCGTCCTGCCTCTTGTTGATGGGGATCACCGACCTCGCGCCGGGCAGTGTGTGGAACACCATGCCGCCGCATCTGCATGAGCGGCGCATGGAAGCTTATTGCTACTTCGACCTCGCCGAGGCCGACCGTGTGGTCCATCTGATGGGCCGGCCTGACGAGACGCGCCACCTGATGGTCGCTGACGGCGACGTCGTCCTGTCGCCCGCCTGGTCTATCCATATGGGCGCCGGCACCGGCCCCTATGCTTTCGTCTGGGGCATGACTGGCGAGAACCAGGCCTATACCGATGTCGATCCAGTTGCCGTGAAGGATTTGCGATGAGCGAGGCCGCGCAAGGCGTTCGGACGGATTTTACGCTGCGCCGGCCGCTCACGGCGGGGCAGCCTATCGTCTATTGGCGGCTCGGGTCCATCGCCGGGCAGCGCTACGACGTGGCCGACCAGCCCATGCAAGGCGAGATGGATCCCTTCTTCTTCCTGACCAAGCACAAGAATTTCATTCCGCATGAATATCCGTGCCGCACGCAGTTCGCAGCGGAACGCCGCGGCAAGCGACCACAGGTCAGCGCCGAATTCGGCGCCGAGCGCATCTGGCTGCCCTTCGCCTCACCGCGCATCGACCTGTCGGGCTTCTGGTTTCGGCCGACGGTGCTTGGTACCTGGGCCGAGACCACCATCGAGGCGGCCTCGACTGGCGAGGCGCTGGTGCGGCTGCGCACATGCGGCGGCGCCATACTCTTTGCCAACGGTGGGGAAGCCGGCTGGATGGCGCCCTACGGCCGCAATCTGGAAAGTGCTGAGCATTTCAAGATCGCGCTGAAGGCCGGCCGTAACGACATTCGCGTGTGGTTCGACGATCTCGTCGAGCGCGACGCCCGCTACTATTTCCAGCTCGACTATCTATCCGGTCCGGCTGCTTCGGTGGCACTGCCGATCGAAGTCGAGAGCGGCGTTGCCGATGCGATGGAAGCAGCCCTCGACGACATGCATTTCGAGCGTCCCGCCTATGATGGCGGCGAGGTGGCGCTCGTCACCGGCGTGGCCCTGCCGCGCGACGCGCAAATCGAGGTCGAGATCGAAGGCGATTTCATGTCGATCGAGGCGCCGGTGCGCTTCGCCTTCGATCTGCCGGCGGGCCAGGCGCGGCTGCCGATCGCCGATACCGAGCAGCTGCCGGCCGACTTTCGCCATTTCAAGGTGACACTGAAGGTCGCCGACCATGCCGTATCGCGTGTCTTCGGCGTCGAGATATGCCACGCGCGCCGTCAGGGCGATGCGCCGGAAACGCTTGCCGCGCGCATAGATGAAGCCCTGCGCGAGGTCGCCGGTCACGCCGAGGCCGACACCGTGCGCGCGCTGGCGCGCCTGGCGATCGGACAGCAGGGCGCCGAGACCGACGCCATGATCGCCGGCACGCTGCCGGCGATCGAGGATTGTCACGATTGCGCCGACTTCATCCTGGTACCGCTGCTGTGGTTCCGCACGGCCTATGGCGATCGGCTGGAAGCGAGCCTGCGTGCGCGCGTCGACAACGCCATCCTCGGCTACCGCTACTGGATGGACGAGCCCGGCAATGATGTACAGTGGTACTTCTCCGAGAACCACGCGCTGCTCTTCCACACCGCCGCCTATATTGCTGGGGGCGTGTTGCCTGATGTGCGGTTCGTGCGGTCGGACCGCCTTGGCCGCGAACAGTCCGCGGTTGGAGCCGCGCGTGTGCGCGCCTGGCTCGACCATTTCGAGGCATGGGAGATGGCCGAGTTCAACTCGGCGCCCTATTTCCCGATCGACCTCAAGGGCCTGTGCGCGCTCTACGCGCTGGCCCCGGACAAGGACATCGCCGAACGTGCCGGCAAGGCAATCATACGCCTGCTTGAAGTCGTCGCGCGCTCGGCGCATCGCGGCATCCTCACCGGGGCGCAGGGCCGCTCCTATGAGCACACGCTGCGCGCCGCGCGTTCCCTGGAATTATCCGGCATCTGCCGCATGCTTTGGGGCAAGGGCAATTACGGCATGCGCTTTCACGCGCTGCCGCAGCTGGCACTCTGTCTGCGGGATCACGATTTGAGCGTTCCCGACGGGTTGGCTGCAATTGCTTCCCTCACCGACGATACGGCGTGGGAATGGACTTTCGCGCAGGGACAAGACCGCTTCGCGCGGCTCTACCACTATAAGACGCGCAACCATGCGATGGGCAGCGCCGCTGGCTACCGCTGGAACCAATGGGGCTATCAGGAAACCGTCATTCACGCCCGGCTGGGCAAGAATCCGGATGCGCAGATCTGGATCAACCACCCCGGCGAAGTGCTGCAGTCGGGATATGGCAGACCATCATATTGGGGCGGCTCAGGCACTTTGCCCCGGCTTCACCAATACCGCGACCTCGCCATAGTCAGCTTCTCCTGCTCGGATGAACAGCCCGACTTTACACACGCCTGGTTCCCCGCAAGTGCCTTCGATGCCGTGCAAGTGGGTGGCGATTGGGCGTTCGCGCAATCTGGCGACGCCTTCGTTATGCTGAAGACGGATGTTCCGCTCACGCAGGTCGTGGCCGGCCCGACCGCCGGCAACGAGTTGCGGGCGGCGGGACGCAGCACGACATGGATCGTCCGCCTCGGTGATCGGAATGCCAATCTGCCGGCGCTCGACGCCTGGGCGGGCGCCTTTGCCGGCCTGTCGGTGCGGTCGGGTCCCGACGGCGAATTGATCGTCGACGACCCGGAGTACGGCACGGTGCATTTCGTCGCCGACGCAAGGATCGTGGCTGAGGGACGTACACTCGATCCGGCCAACTGGACCGTGCGCGGCGAGGCGATGCGCATGAAGCACAGAGAGTAGGGAGGAAATCGGCTGCGACGCTCAAGAGGAGAGGGCGTGGCGGCTTGAACCATCGGGGCGCCGCCCTGGTAAAGGAGGAGACGAAGCATGAATAAGACCCGCACTTTGCTGGCCGCGCTATCGGTCAGTCTGCTCGCATCGACCAGCGCGTTTGCCGGCGACGTGCGCATCATGTGGTATTCGGACGGTGTCGAAGGCGATGTCATCCAGGACATTCTGAACCGCTTCATGAAGGACAATCCCGACATCCACGTCACGCTCGACAACGTCGCCTACAAAGTGATCCAGGAGCAGCTGCCCATCCAGCTCGAGGCCGGCCAGGGGCCGGACATCGCCCGCGTCACGAACATCAAGGAGCTTGCCCAGCACTGGCTCGATCTCAGGCAACTGGTGGCCGATCCGAAATATTGGGAGGCCAATTTCGCTGACACGCTGGACTGGATGCGCCCTGATGGCTCCAACGCCATCCCGGGTTTCATGACCCAGCTCACGCTCACTGGCGGCTTCGCCAACAAGACGCTGTTCGAACAGGCCGGCGTGCCGCTGCCCGGTGACAAGGCGACCTGGGACGACTGGATCGCCGCCGCCGCCGAGGTGGCGAAGAGCCAGCAGCTTCCGGCTGCCTTCGCCATCGACCGTTCCGGTCACCGCATTTCGGGTCCGAATGTCTCCTTCGGAGCGAACTATATCGGCCCCGATGGCATGCCGGCGAAAGTGGACGACGGCACCAAGGCGTTCGTCGGCAAGCTCGTCGACTGGACCGCCAAGGGCCTCATGCTGAAGGATACCTGGGTGTCGGCGGCAGGCTCGACCTATCGCGCGGCCGCCGACGACTTCATCAACGCCCAGATCCCATTCTACTATTCGGGCAGCTGGCAGGTCGCCAATCTGTCGACCAAGATCGGCGATAGTTTCGACTGGGTGGCGACCGGCTCGCCCTGCGGTACCGCAGGATGTTCGGGCGTGAAGGGCGGCGCGGCGCTGGTCGCCATCAAATACACCAAGAATCCCAAGGACGTCGCCAAGGTCATGGATTATCTGGCCCGTGAAGACGTGGTGAAAGAATTCAGCGAGCGCACGCTGTTTCTGCCCGCGCACAAGGGCGTCGTAGACAAGGGCGGGCTGAAATGGGTCTCGGCCGACAAGAACGTCGGTCCGGCGCTCGACAAGTTCGTCAAGGCGGCGGGTGAAACCTTGCCGGCGGCCGATGCGCTGCCGCCGTGGAAGTGGGCCAACGCTTACTTCGCCGCGCTGGTGACGCGCGTCAGCCAAGTGATGGCCGGCGAACTCAGCCTCGACGATGCCTGGGGCAGGATCGACCAGGATATCGCCGACAAGGTTGCCGAGGCGAAGTGACCGCCGCCGCGACACTGAAGGCATGGACTGGCGCCGCGCTCGCGGCGCCGGTCGTCTGGCTGGCATCGATCGTCAACGTGCCGCTGAAGTTCTGTCAGCGCGCGACGGGCACCGGTGGCATGGCCGCGTTCTTCCTCGCCCCAAACATGGCGATCTTCGGCATTTTCGTCCTGGTGCCGATGATCATCAACTTCTTCTATTCGGCCACGTCGGGAACGGCCTACTTCCTGCAGGACCGAACCTATGTGGGGCTCGAGCAATACCAGCGCCTGCTCGATTGCGGCAACTACCTGGACACTGCCACTTGCCACGAGGATCTCTTCTGGAAGGCCGTGCACAATACGGGCCTGTTCGTCGTCGTGCAGGTGGCGCTGATGACGGTCGTGTCGATGGCGACAGCGCTGATTCTCAACCGCGAGATCGTCGGGCGCAGCTTCTGGCGCGCGGTGTTCTTCTTTCCAGTGCTGCTGTCGCCCGTCGTCACCGGCCTGATCTGGCGTTGGATCCTGCAGCGCCAGGGCCTGCTCAACCTGATCGTCCATGATCTGGGCGGCGAGCCGCACAACTGGCTGACGGACCGTTTCTGGGCCTTCACCGCCGCCGTCAGCGTTTCGGTCTGGGCACATATGGGCTTTTACACGCTCATCCTGCTTGCCGGATTGCAGGCGATCCCGCGCGACCTTTACGAAGCGGCCGAGATGGACGGCACGAAGCCGGCGCGGGTATTCTGGCGCATCACGCTGCCGCTGCTGATGCCGAATCTGCTTGTCGTCATCGTACTGACGCTGATCCGCGCCGTGCAGATCTTCGACGAAGTCTATGTGCTGACGGGTGGAGGGCCGGGAACCTCGACCCTCTATATCACGCAGTACATCTATGAGATCGGCTTCGCCTCCCTGTTGCGCAATCCGGGGCTGGCTTCGGCGGCTTCGATCCTGATGGGGTTGGTGCTGGTCGTGCTCACCTTGGTTCAGCTGCAGGTCGGACGCCGGGGTGAGCGGAAAGGAGCCCGCGAATGAGCCGGGTCGTGACATTCCTGACCCGCCGGCGCGGCGGTCGCGGCTGGCACTGGACGGATATCGTGAGCTGGCTGTGGCTGCTCGGCGGTGTTGTCATCATGTTCGGCCCGGCCGTCTGGCTGGTGGGTTCGTCATTCAAGACGCCGGCACAGCTCGCCGAGTTCCCCCCGACCATAATGCCTTATGTCAGCCAACAGGCGACGGTCGAAGGCTACGACAAGCCGCTGGCCCTCTACAGGGTGAAGCTGCCGGATGGTTCGAGCAAGGTGCTGGCCGAGGTGCGGCGCATCGGCATCATGGCGCAGATGGTGGACCCGCAGGCGCCGAAGGATGTCGTCAAGATCAACATCGCCGACCGGCAGCCGGTGCGCGAAATCGGCTTCGCGACGGAGAACTACACCGAGCCCTTCGTCCATTTCGACTTCCTGCGCTATCTGCGCAATTCGATTTTTGTGACGGCAATGGCGACGCTGATCACGCTGCTCACCAATTCGATGGCCGCATTCGCCTTGTCGAAATACAAGTTCCGCGGTCGCGATCTGACGATGCTTGTTATCGTCGGTACGCTGATGGTGCCGCTGTCGGTCATCCTGGTGCCGCTCTATTCGGTGGTGGGCGCCGTTGGGCTGCTCGATTCGCTGTGGGGCGTGATCTTGCCGACCGTGGCGACGCCAACCGGCGTCTTCCTGCTGCGCCAATACATGCTGACCATCCCCGACGAGCTGCTCGATGCGGCTCGCATGGACAATGCTTCCGAATGGCAGATTTACTGGCGCATCGTATTGCCGCTTGCAGCACCGGCGCTCGCCGTGCTGGCGATCTTCTCGGTCGTCTGGCGCTGGAACGACTTTCTGTGGCCGCTGGTGGTGCTGTCGCGCAAAGAACTCTACACACTCCAGGTCGGCCTCAATACCTATGCCGGCCAGCTAAACGTGCAGTGGCACTACATCCTGGCGATGACCGTGGTGACGATGATCCCCGTCGTCCTCGTCTTCGTCTTCCTGCAGCGTTACATCACTTCCGGCATTGCCGGCACCGGGCTGAAGTGAGGATGTCATGGGACGGATAACGCTGACCAACATCGATCGCGCTTACGGCAAGGTGAAGATCTTGCACGGCATCAACCTCGACGTCGGTGACGGCGAGATGCTGGTCCTCGTCGGCCCGTCGGGTTGCGGCAAGTCCACGCTGCTGCGGCTGATTGCCGGGCTCGATCGACCGACCGACGGCAAGATCGAGATCGACGGGGTCGACGTCACCAACGTTTCGGCCGCGCAGCGCGGTCTGGCAATGGTGTTTCAGTCTTACGCGCTCTACCCGCACATGAGCGTGCGCCAGAACCTCGCCTTTGGCCTCGAAAACATCCGTATGCCCAAAGCCGAGATCGACGCGCGGATCACGGAAGCGACGCGCATGCTGGAAATTGCTCCCTATCTAGACCGCCGGCCCGGTCAACTGTCGGGCGGCCAGAAGCAGCGCGTGGCAATCGGCCGTGCGGTGGTGCGCAATCCGACCGCCTTTCTACTCGATGAACCGCTGTCCAACCTCGATGCCGAACTGCGTATCACCATGCGCGCTGAACTGGCGGGCCTACACCGGCGGCTGGCAACCACGATGATCTACGTCACCCATGACCAGATCGAGGCGATGACGCTGGCGGACCGCATCGTGGTCATGCGCTCGGGGCGGATCGAACAGGTTGGCCGGCCGCTCGATCTCTACAACGCGCCGGCCAACCTGTTCGTCGCCGGCTTCATCGGCGCGCCGCGGATGAACCTGCTGCCGGTGAAGGTGCGTTCGGCAAGCGGCGCCGAGGTGCGTGTCGAAGGTCCAGG
The DNA here is from genome assembly GCF_040319475.1 of Mesorhizobium sp. M0904. Lineage (NCBI taxonomy): Bacteria > Pseudomonadati > Pseudomonadota > Alphaproteobacteria > Hyphomicrobiales > Phyllobacteriaceae > Mesorhizobium > Mesorhizobium sp. M0904. Next base: position 27,705 of record NZ_JAMYOC010000005.1, read on the forward strand.
CGGGCTCTCAGCCTCGATCGCGGCCGATGGGGTCGCGCTGAAACCGGGAGACGGCGCGACGCTTGGCATCCGGCCACACGACATCCAACTTTCGAATGGCAGCAAGGGATCGGTGGAAGCGCGTGTAATGCTGGCCGAGGCGTTGGGACCGGAAACCGTTGTCCACGCCACCATTGCCGGCGACAGCAAACTGATCGCCGTTCTCAAGCAGCAGGGCGTTGAAACGCAAGGGCCGCCGATCAACCTCGCTCTGCCGCCGGAGCGCATGCATCTCTTCGATGCCGCCGGGCTGCGCGTTCCACAGCGTTAGCCTCACGCGAGGCCATCGTTAGGGGCCTCGTAGTGGCGATATCTCCGCGCAATACATGGATTTCCATGAGATGCAGCCGAGGCATGGCGGAACTAGATTTAGGCGGTGAGTTCGCCTGTCCAGATATTGAAAACAAGTGCTATATCAAGCGCTGACGGTCCCCAGGCTTTTTTGTCCGACAGGAGAAGCCAATGACACCAGCGTCCAACTCACTTGGCGAAATCGACCCCGAAGCAACGCTTGCGCTGCAAATCATCGAGAGCATGCCCGGCCACGCGTGGGCAGCCGATGCCGCCGGAAGATTCACCTATGTCAGCCCAAACACCCTGGCGTTCCTCGGCAACACGCATGAGGATCTCAACACTTCCGAAGACGACGATGAGTTCGGCTGGCGTCGAGCTGTCCATCCCGACGATTATGATCCTGTAGCCGCCAGATGGCGGCATTGCCTCGAAACCGGCGATCCCTATGATACCGAGCATCGTCTGCGGCGCGCCGATGGCGTCTATCGCTGGTTTCGAAGCTCAGGACGACCTTTTCGCGATAGCCAGGGGCGCATCATTCAATGGTACGGCACGACAATAGACATTGAGGATCAGAAGCGGGCCGAGTCAGCATTGCGCGACCGGGAGGGGGAACTCTCGCAGCTCGTGGATATGGTCCCGAGTCACATCTGGCGGCTCGATCCCGACGGCGAGCCGATCTTCTTCAATGGGCGCATGGTTGACTTTCTTGGCCTCGACGTAGCGGATCTGGACCGACCGGGCATGAGCCGGCTGGCGGCGATGATACAGGCCGCCGTTCATCCGGACGACGCGGCAGCATTCGGCGATGCACTCCGCGGTTGCTTCGCTACCGGTGCGAGCTTCGCCATGCGCTATCGCCTGCGCCGTGCCGATGGCGTCTATCGCTGGATGTCGAGCCGGGCGGAGCCGATGCGCGATGACGCCGGCCGCATCGTCCAGTGGTATGGCCTCTGTCACGATATAGACGATCAGATGCACGCCGAAGCGGCGTTGCGGCAGAGCGAGCAACAACTTCGGCACATGATCGACGCCGTGCCGGTCCGTATCTGGAGCGTGATGCCGACCGGCGGGCCGGTCTACTTCAACAAGCGATACCAGGACCATTTCCGCTCCGTTATCGCCAACTTTGACGCGCTCGGCGAGCCGGGAATCGAAACGTTGCTGTACGAGGTGATTCATCCCGAAGATGCTCCCGAGGTGCAGCGCACGTTGCTGAGTTGTTTCGAAACTGGCGGCGGCTCCGCGATGCGGTTTCGCTGGCGCGAAAAAGACGGCACCTATCGCTGGGCTGAGTGCAGGGTCGAGCCGCGGCGCGATGACGACGGAACGGTCGTGCAGTGGTACGGGGTTTCTCTCGACATCGACGATGAGGTGCGCGCGCAGGCGGCGTTGCGCAAAAGTGAGCGGCGCCTTCAGCAGCTTATCGACACCGTGCCCGCTTTGATCTGGAGTACGACACCGGAAGGGACGCCATCCTACGTCAACAAGCGGTTCACCGATGTAACCGGGGCCACGCTCCATGACATCACGGCCCCGGACGGCTCGCCGTCGCTGAGCGTCATCCACCCAGACGATATCGACACCGCACGGCAGGCGATCCGCCATTCATTCGCAACGGGCGTGCCTTACGTTCAGAGATATCGCCAACGGCGGGCCGACGGCGGCTATCGCTGGACCGAGACTCGCGCCGAGCCGCTGCGCGACGAAGATGGCAGCATTCTCCAATGGTACGGTGTGAGCGTCGACATCCATGACCTGGTGACCACGCAAGCGGCGTTGCACGACCGGGAACGAGAGCTCTCGCAACTCGTCAACATGGTTCCGAGCTACCTCTGGCGGCTGTCTCCCAACGGTGAGCCGACCTTCTTCAACAAGCGCCTGATAGATTTTCTCGGCCTGGACATAGCGGACGCGGAAAAACCGGACATGAGCCTGCTGGCGGCCTTCATTGCCACCGTCGTCCATCCCGACGATGCAGCCAGCCTGAAGGAAGCACTCGACAGCTGCTTTGCCACCGGCGAGCGCTTCTTCATGAGGTATCGCCTACGCCGTGCCGATGGCGTTTATCGTTGGATGGAGGGCCGCGCCGAGCCGCTGCGGGATCACGGCGGACGCATTGTCCAGTGGTACGGTCTTACGCACGACATCGACGATCAGCTGCGCGTCGAAGCGGCGCTGCGCGAGAGAGAACGCGCTCTCTGGCAGCTCGTTGAAACGCTGCCGGCAATGATCGATTGCGCCGCGCCAGATGGCGAACCGATATACCGCAGCCAGCAGCTCCGCGAATTCCTCGGATACAATCTTGAGGAATTGGACGAAGCGGGAAAGTCGCGGCTGGCTGGCACACTCGACGCCGGTGTTCATCCCGACGACCTGACAGGCGTCAAAGAAAGATATGCCCATTGTCTGTCCACAGGCGAGCCGTATGCGCGACGGCACCGTCTGCGGCGCTTCGATGGTGAATATCGCTGGGTCGAGACGCGTGCCGCGCCGATGCGCAATGCCGAAGGCGCCATAGTGCAATGGAACGTTATCTGCCTCGACATCGAAAATGAGGTGCGGACACAAGAGGAGCTTCGACTGGCACAAGAGAGACTTGCGCGTGCGAGTCAGGCGGCGAGCCTTGCCGAACTCTCCGCATCCATCGCTCATGAGGTGAACCAGCCGCTGGCCGCCATCGTCGCCAACTCGAACGCATGCCACCGTTGGCTGTCCGCCGAGCCCCCGAACGTCGAGCGCGCGAAGATCACGGCCGAGCGCATCATCCGCGACGCCAATTCGGCGGCGGATGTCGTCAGCCGCATCCGTGCCTTGTTCAGACCTTCGCTTGAAATGAGAACCAGTACGCCGATCCCCAGCGTCGTTGCGGAAGCCCGTGACCTTATGGCCGAGGAAGCCATGCGGCGTCGCGTTCGCATGGACATCGACGTCGAAAGCAACCTTCCGCTGGTTGCGTTCGATCGCGTCCAGATCCAGCAGGTCCTGGTCAACCTCATTCGCAACGGCATGGAGGCGATGGACACCACCGCGGGCGACAAGGTTCTTGGGATGCGCGTGCACCGGATAGAGGACACGATCCAGACCGAGGTCAGCGACCGAGGCCCGGGTATCGAACGTCCTAACAAGATATTCGAGCCGTTCTTTACAACGAAAGGGAACGGGATGGGCATGGGGCTCGCGATCTCCCGTTCGATCATTGAGTCTCACGGCGGACGCCTTTGGGTGGAAAATAGCGTGCCGCGTGGGGCGACATTCATCTTCACTCTCCCGGTTGAAGCGAAAGCTGCGCAATAAGTCGGGCGACACCTCGGCCACCGGCGGCGCTCAGTAAGCGCTTGGTTTTTCGGCTCTCGGTGAAGGGGCGCCGCCGCCCCGTGCAATGCATGGATTTCCATGAGGTGCGGTTGGGGCGTGGCGGGATTAGGGTGGCGACGTGAGTCCGTCAGCCCAGTCCAGCTATCAAGAACAAGTGCTACACGAAGCGCCGACAATCTCCAGATTTTGTTTGTCCGTCAGGGGCACCCGATGACGATAGCGCCCAACTCACTTGGCGAGACCGATTCCAACGCAACGCTCGCGTTAACGCATGAGTTGGACCGATCCGGACCGGGAAGTGGCCGACCTTTCGCGACGAATGAACCGGGCCTGATTCGCGGCAACATGATCAGCGATCTTGAAAGAGGCAGGTTGTCGCGCGTCTGGTCGCACCGTCCTCAATTCTTGCATCTGGGGCTTTTTATTACGGCCTATGTCCTGGGCTGCGGCTTCGCCCAGTCGCTCGCAATCATACCTGGAACAGGGATTTCCATTTGGCCTCCGAGCGGGCTTTTCATCGCTACGCTTGTCTTCGCCTCCAGGTATAGCTGGCCGTGGTGGGTGCTGGGGGCCTGTGTGGCAGAACTGTTCAGCAACTTCTTGTGGTTCCACACTCCGCTGCCCGCGGCCTTCCTGATCTTTGCCGGCAACGCTCTTGAAGCGGTGACCGGCGCATGGCTTGTGAACCAGACCTGCAAGCGCCCAGTTCGGCTGGAAACGTTGCGGGACGTCCTCGCATTCGTCGTACTGGCCGCTGGAGTTGCGCCGGTTGCAAGCGCCACGGTCGGAAGTGCGGCGCTTGCGTGGTTTGGCATACAATCGCAAAGCTTTGCGACGGCTTGGCCGCTGTGGTGGATCGGAGACGCGACAGGAGTCCTGATCGTAGCGCCACTGGCGCTGGTCGTGTTCCAGAACTGGCGCGGCAAGGCGCAGCTCTCGGCAGCGCGGTGGATGGAAGCTTGCGTCCTAGGGCTGATCTTTCTTGGGATCGCCGCCCTTTCCTTGAGCGGCTATCTGCCGTTCGCCTACATCATCATGCCGCCTCTTCTTTGGGCCGCGGTGCGCTTTGAGTTCCGAGGCGCCGCCGTAGCATTGACCGTTCTCGCTCTGATCACGGCAGTATTCACGATATCCGGCGCCAGCCAATTTGCCGGCGATCCCGAGTCCCAGAAGCACAACCAGATCATGCTGCAGCTTTTTCTGGGCATCTCTGCATTTTCGGCGCTCGTCGTGGCCGCCATTTCCAGGCAGCATCAGGCGGCGGTGCTCACTTTGCGCCAAAGTGTGGAGACCTTGCGGGAGCGGGAGCGAGAACTCTCGTTGCTGGTCGAAATGATCCCCGCTCACATTGCCCGCATGGCGCCCAACGGCGAACCAACCTTCTTCAGCAAGCGCACGACAGACTATATCGGCCTCAACGACATCGCGGGCTGGGACAAGCCGGGCACGAGCCGCCTGGCGACCGTAGTCGCGGCAGCCGTCCATCCCGACGATGGACCCAGGATGAGAGAATGGCTCAGCCGCTCACTCGCCACCGGCGAACCCTATCCCATACGGTATCGCCTGCGTCGCGCTGACGGTGTCTACCGCTGGAGGGAGGGCCGCGCCGAGCCGCTGCGGAACCAGAGTGGAGCGATCGTCCAATGGTACACGGCCAGCATCGACATCGACGATGAGGTGCGCGCGCAGGAGGCATTGCGCGACCGGGAGCGGGAGCTCTCGCAGCTTGTCGACATGGTTCCGAGCCACGTTTGGCGCCTGACGCCGGACGGCGAGCCGACCTTTTTCAACAAGCGAATGGTCGACTTTCTCGGCCTTGACGTAACGGATTTGGACAAACAGGGCATCGGCCGGCTGGCGGCGATGATAGCGGCCACCGTCCATCCGGACGACGCAGCAGCATTCGGCGACACGCTCAGTCACTGCCTTGCTACCGGCGAGCGCTTCTCCATGAGGTATCGCCTGCGCCGCGCCGATGGCGTCTATCACTGGATGTCGAGCCGGGCAGAGCCGATGCGCGATCACGCTGGCCTGATCGTGCAGTGGTACGGCCTCTGTCACGACATAGACGATCAGATGCAAGCCGAAGAGGCGCTGCGGCGGAGCGAATTGCAGCTTCAGCAGATGATCGACGCTGTGCCGGTCCGCATTTGGAGCGCGGTGCCGACCGGCGGGCCGGTCTACTTCAACAAGCGATACCAAGACCATTTCCGCGCCGTCATCGCCAATGTCGAAACACTCGGAGAGCCGCGCATCGAGGAATTGCTGCAAGAACTGGTTCATCCCGAAGATGCTCCCGAGGTGCTGCGCACGTTGCTGACTTGTTTCGAAACAGGCGGCGGTTCCGCGATGCGGTTTCGTTGGCGCGAAACAGACGGCTATCGCTGGGCGGAGTGCAGGGTCGAGCCGCGGCGTGATGAAGACGGGGCGGTTGTGCAATGGTACGGGGTTTCCCTCGACATCGACGAAGAGGTGCGCGCGCGGGAAGCGCTGCGACAAGCCTCCGACAAACTCGCGCAAGCCACTCAGGCTGCAAGTCTCGCCGAGCTTTCCGCTTCGATCGCGCACGAGGTGAATCAGCCGCTGGCCGCGATCGTCGCCAATTCCCATGCATGCCACCGTTGGCTGGGCGCCGTCCCGCCGAACGTCGAACGCGCGAAGATTACGGCCGAGCGCATTATCCGGGACGCCAATTCGGCGGCGGACGTCGTCGGCCGCATCCGCGCGCTGTTCAAGCAATCCACCGAGACGAGGACCAATGCCGCGCTCAGCAGTGTCATCGCAGAGGCACGCGACCTCGTGACCGAGGAAGCGATGCGGCGGGGCGTTCGCATCAGCGTTGATGTCGAAAGCGACGTTCCGCTAGTCGCGCTCGATCGCGTCCAGATCCAGCAGGTTCTGGTCAATCTCATTCGCAACGGCATCGAGGCGATGGACTCTGGTGCGGATGACGGAGTTATCAGCATCCGCGTGCGCCATATCGGGGATGTTGTCCAGGCCGAAGTCAGAGATCGCGGCCGGGGCGTCGAGTTTCCCGACCGGATATTCGAACCGTTCTTTACCACGAAAGAGCAAGGGATGGGCATGGGACTGGCGATCTGCCGTTCGATCATCGAGTCGCACAGCGGGCGTCTATGGGTCGAGAAGAACGAACCACGTGGAGCGACGTTTATCTTCACGTTGCCGGTTGAAATGGAAGCGGCGTCATGACGACGGACGGCCAAATTGTCTTTATCGTAGATGACGATGAACGCATCCGGGAGGCGCTTAGTGAACTGCTGGCCGCACATGGCCTGCGTGCCACAGCGTTCGGATCGGCGGGCGATTATATCCGCGCTGACAAGCCGGACGTCCCTGCCTGCCTCATCCTCGATATCGAGTTGCCGGATATTAACGGCCTCGATCTGCAGCGACAGATTGCCGAGGGCGATCATCCGCCGATCGTTTTCCTGACAGGACATGGCGATATCCCGTCCTCGGTGCGTGCGATCAAGCACGGCGCCGTGGATTTCCTGACCAAGCCCTTCAGCGATGCAGACCTCATGGCCGCAATCCATGCGGCGATTGCCCAGGATCGGGTACAGCGATCGGAGCGCGCCGAGCTGGGCGTGTTGAAGCAACGTTATCTTGAGTTGACGCCGCGCGAACGTGAGGTGCTGCCGCTGGTGGTCAGCGGCCTGCTCAACAAGCAGGCCGCCGCTGAACTAGGGATCAGCGAAGTTACGCTGGAAATTCATAGAAGGAACGTCATGCAGAAGATGATCGCGGCGTCGCTCGCCGACCTAGTGCGCATCGCCGAGCGATTGGGAATACCGATCACGCACTCGCGCCGGGCAGGGGGGAGCTGAGGGTGAGCAAGCGGAGGCCTGTCGTTGCGATTGTCGACGATGACCCAAGACTGCTCGAGTCGCTGGAGGACCTCTTGGAGTCCGCCGGCTATGTGGCCCGCAGCTTCTCGTCGCCGGGGGCATTGCTGGTCAGCGGCCTGTCTGGATTGGACATGCTCATCACCGACATCGGGATGCCCGGCATGGACGGCTTTGAACTTCGTGACCTGGTCAAGAAGGCGCGTCCGGACCTGCCTGTGTTCCTGATCACCGGTCGCCACGAGATAGTGGATCAGCACCGCGCCAAGGGCATTGGCGGGCTTTTCTGCAAGCCCTTCGATGGCCAGGCCCTGCTTGCGGCGATCGGCGATGCTTTACGCAACCCAAAAACGGAGCCTAAACATGACAGTTGACCAATTGCCATTACGGAGATCGACGCCGTCATCACAGCAGCGGAGGGCTGAAGCCGAGCAGCCGCTGGTCATTATTGTTGATGATGATGCCTCTGTTCGGGAGGCGCTGTCGGAATTGATCCTGTCGGCGGGTTTCCTGCCGGTCAGCTTTACCTCGACCCGCGAATTGCTTGACGCCGATGTGTTGGAAGGTCCCGGCTGCTTGATCCTCGACGTGCGCATGCCAGGGACGAGCGGTCTCGATCTGCAGCATCATCTTGCGAAAAACGGCAACCCCAAACCCATCATCTTCCTGACCGGACATGGCGATATCCCGATGACTGTCCAAGCGATGAAGGCCGGCGCCGTGGACTTTCTCACCAAGCCGGTGCGGGATCAGACCCTGCTTGACGCGGTGATCACGGGCATTGCGGTGGACGCCAAGCGGCGGGCGGATGCGGTGATCGTCAAGCGCAATGTAGAGCGGGTCGAGACGCTGACGCCGCGCGAGCGCGAGGTTCTGCGAGAAGTGGCGCGCGGACGCCTCAACAAGCAGATCGCCTTCGACCTCGGCATCAGTGAAGTGACGGTCAAGCTGCATCGCGGCAATGTCATGCGCAAGATGGAGGCCGCTTCCATCGGTGAGCTGATCAGGACATGGGAAACGCTGCCCGCGCCGATGCGCCAGGCCTAGAATTTGGCACAAGCCCATCCATGCCCCATCCAATAGGATCGCCCGGCGCGCCCGGCTGCTTCAGGCTGCGGGAAATTGCTACCTCTGCGCGCCCAGGCCTTCCTGCTGTCGGTACGCTCGTGCTGGTGCGGGTGATCCTGATGTACATCGGTGGTCCTGTTGGGTGTTTCGCGGCAAGGCCCGCGCCAACATCGGTTACCATTGAGCGGCGCTCCTTGGCGGCCCAGCCTGACCGACAAACTCGCAACATTCCATGCAACAACAACTGACGCCGGCCATGCCGCGGCGGTCCCCGCGCCGCTACCCAAGCCTAAATTGACGTGTGTCTATAAGAGCTTGCCTTGGCCCGCCCCTATCCTCGGCGTGCCTGCCCTGCACCTCGGCATCGTATGACAGATGCTTCGGTAGAATAGGTTCGCGGCCCGGATCGGTGCATCCTGTTCCTCGCAAGCCATCACGACCGTCGCGTTTCTACCGCTCCTCGCTCGCTCCTCCCCGAACGCGACCGCACAGGCCGACTCGACGGTCGTGATGGTGAGCATGATGTTCAAAGCACATGGATGGACATGATGAACAAAGACGGACTTTTCTCCGTCGGCGGATCTCGCCGCGATGTCTTGTTGGCAGGCCTGATCTCTACGGTAGCCGCCGGACTGCCCCGCGCTGCTTCGGCAACGAGCCGAAAACAAAAGCTTTCCTCTTCCCCCTCCATCAAAGGAACCAAGACGATGAGCACCATCACGACCAAGGACGGCACCGAAATCTACTACAAGGATTGGGGCAAGGGTCCTGTCGTCACATTTTCGCACGGCTGGCCGCTGAATTCCGACGCCTGGGACGGCCAGATGCTGTTTCTTGCCCATAACGGCTTTCGCGTCGTTGCGCATGACCGGCGCGGCCATGGCCGATCGAGCCAGGCGACTTCCGGCAACGATATGAACGGCTATGCGGACGATCTTGCAGCCGTGATCGAGGCGCTGGATCTCCGGGACGCCACGCTGGTCGGCCATTCCACCGGAGGAGGCGAGGTTGCTCGCTATATCGGACGGCACGGGAAGAAACGGGTGGCCAAGGCAGTTCTTATCGCCGCTGTTCCGCCGATCATGGTGAAGACGCCGGCCAATCCGGAAGGCCTGCCGATCGAGGTATTCGACGGCATAAGAGCTGGCCTCGTCAAGGATCGTTCGCAGTACTACCGGGACCTCGCACCGTTGTTTTATGGCGCGAACAGGCCGGGCGCTAAGGTTTCCCAGGGGACTCTGGATCAGTTCTGGCTCTGGAGCATGCAGGCGGGTCTCGTCAACGCGTACGAAAGCGTCAAGGCGTTCTCCGAGACCGATTTTACCGAGGACCTCAAAAAGTTCGACGTACCAACCCTGGTCCTGCATGGCGAGGACGACCAGATCGTCCCCGTCAAGGACTCGGCAGTCAAGTCGGCCCGACTGATCAAAGGCGCAAAGGATATCTACTACCCCGGCGCGCCCCACGGGATCACGGCCACGCACCAGGATCAGGTCAATGCTGACCTGCTCGCCTTCATCAAAGGATAGTACGCCCTCAGACACGACCACATGTTGTCCGCACTTCCTTGGAGCCGCCGATGACCACCTTTGGCAATATTTCGCGCGCCCTGAACAGCATTTCAGGTGGCGCGCCAGGTCAACCTTGTGCGCTCGCATAGCCGAGCGGTGCCTGAATGCCGGTTCTGTCGGCTCATGTCCCGGATTGTGGAACCGAACCACTGCGCCATCGAGTTGGAGCGCTGGCAAAGGCGGCAAACATATGCTGCGACAGGGCTGCCATTCGGGCAACTGCGCCTGTGCAGCGCGGAGGCGATCGCCGGGGTTTGACACTACGTCGCACTGTCGGGGGTCGCCGCCGCGCCTTGAAGGCCAAAGCGCTCTCGAGGTCGTCAAACTGGCTAATCGCCGGGAGTTTATCAATCGGTAGCCGTTTGCGATTGCCGCTCATTTTGGCGGTCTCAATTCGGCGTGAAATTTTCTTGGCCAGCAGTTGCGACCATCGCAGCAGCACCGGCACAATTTTTCGAAGGCAGGAACGACATGGGCGCACTCTCAGGCAAGATCGCGGTGGTCACCGGCGGAAACAGCGGGATCGGACTATCGGCTGCAAAAATCTTTGCGGCCGAGGGCGCGCAAGTCGTCATTACCGGCCGCCGGCGGCAGGCGGTCGAGGAAGCGGTCGCACAGATCGGGGCAGGCGCGCTGGGCATTCAGGGAAATGTGGCCGACGTGTCGCACCATGACGAGGTAGCGCAGCAGATCCGCCAGAGGTTCGGGGCGCTCGACATCTATATGGCGAACGCCGGCATAAACACCATCACGCACTCGGCCGATGTCTCCGAGGCAGAATATGATGCGCAATTTGCCGTTAACACGCGAGGCGTCTTCTTCGGCGTCCAGAAGCTGATTCCGATCATGCGGAACGGCGGCGCAATCATCCTCACAGGCTCGCTCGCCAGCGAGAAGGTCCTGGACGGTCATGCTGTATACGCGGGCTCGAAGGCGGCCATAAATGCCTTTGCGCGCGCTTGGGCGATCGAACTGAAGTCTCGCGGCATCCGGGTCAACGTGCTCAGCCCAGGTCCGGTGGATACGGCTATTCTCGATAAGCTAGGCATACCGTTTGAGCAGCGCGGGCTGTTTGAAAAGGCGATGGCGGAGGCAATACCCCTGGGCCGGATGGGGCAGCCGGAAGAGCTGGCAAAAGCTGCTCTGTTCCTTGCCTCGGACGCGAGCAGTTTCGTCACGGGCATCAATCTGCGGGTGGATGGCGGGATGGCAGTGCTCTGAGCCATGACTGCGAGATCGCGCCAATAGACTGCCGGTTATTGGCTGAGCAATCGGTCTTCCTCACGAAAATTTTTTGGGAAGCTGCCGCACGAGTCGCGCCAAATAGGTCGGAGGCGACACGTTTTGTCGACGTGGCGCAAATTGAGCCACGTAAATAGCAAGTCGCATTGCAGGGATCGACGCGCAAGAGAAGTCGGATCGCCAGGTCTCGCCACGGCGGCAGCGGCGTCTTGCAAACACAGCTCTCCGGCCGCGCGCCCTCAGTGTCTGTTCCGGCGTCCGCCGACAATGCACACCCGGCATAGATACCTCAATTATGCTGCAGGGCACCTGATCTCCCCGGTGACCTACCCTGCACCTTGGCATTGTATGACAGACCCTTCCGCACAATAGGTTGGCGGGCAGCGTCGGCGCATTCTCTTGAGCATTGGTCACCACAGGCCACACGGGAGAAAGCAAATGCGAAACATAACTCGAGCCCTGGCGCTCACCGCAGCGCTGGCCGCGTCGGGCGGCGGGATGGCGCAGGCCGCCAATTCTCAGCCCAAGCCGACGATCGTACTGGTGCACGGCGCCTTCGCGGAATCGTCGAGCTGGGACGCAGTCATCACCAAGCTCAGCAAAGACGGTTATGTAGCGATAGCCGCAGCTAATCCGCTCCGCGGCGTTGCCAGCGATGCGAAAGCAGTCTCAGCCATCGTCCGGTCGGTTTCCGGGCCGGTCGTGCTGGTGGGGCATTCCTACGGCGGGCCTGTCATCACCGAGGCCGCCAATGGCAATCCCAATGTAAAGGCGTTGGTCTACGTGGCGGGCTTCGCGCCGGATACCGGCGAATCGAGCCTTACGTTGTCCAGCATGTTTCCCGGCAGCACCTTGGGGAGCGCGCTTGCTCCGGTAGCGTTGCCGGACGGCGGGCAAGACCTCTTCATCGAGCCGGCCAAGTTCCGCGCCCAGTTCGCCGCCGACGTTCCGCAAGAGCAGACTTTGCTGATGGCTGCCACTCAACGTCCTGTTGCTCAGGCGGCTCTGACTGAAACCTCGGGCGTCGCCTCATGGAAGACGCTGCCGTCCTACATGATCTACGGCTCGGATGACCGCAACATCCCGGCAGCCGTCATGAGCTTCATGGCCAAGCGTGCGCACGCGGTAAAGACCGTCGTCATCGAGGGTGCGTCCCACGCGCTCATGGTTTCGCACCCCGACGAGGTCACGTCACTCATCGAGGATGCTGCTGCATCGGTCAGTCAATAGCAGGCTGGAAGCGCCTGCATCCGATCGAGCAACGAAAATAGACACGCAACACCAGGAGACCAGACATGAAGATCGTCGTCATCGGCGGAACCGGGCTGATCGGTTCAAAGACCGTGGAGAGGCTGCGAAACAAAGGACACGACGTGCTGGCGGCGTCGCCGAATTCGGGCGTCAACACCGTTACGGGAGAGGGTCTGGCGTCCGCGCTTGCCGGTGCGCAGGTCGTCGTCGACCTGGCGAACTCGCCGTCGTTCGAGGAAAAGGCTGCCCTGGAGTTCTTCGGGGCATCCGGGCGTAATCTTTTTGCCGCCGAAACGGCCGCCGGCGTCCGTCATCACGTGGCGCTGTCCGTCGTCGGTACCGACCGGCTGCAGGGCATGGGCTATTTCCGCGGCAAGTTGCTTCAGGAAAAGCTGATCAGGGAGTCCGGAATTCCCTACACCATCGTTCACGCCACTCAGTTCTTCGAATTCACAGCCGCCATCGCAAACACGGATGCCGTCGGAGATACCATTCATATGTCGCCGGCCTACTTCCAACCCATGGCGGCTGATAATGTTGCCGATGCGATGGCGGACGTCGCGCTTGCCGCGCCGTTGAACGGCATGATCGAAATTGCCGGCCCGGAGCGTGTTCGCATGAGCGAACTTGTCGAGCGCTTCCTGAAGGCCACCAACGACCCGCGCAAAGTCGTCCCGGATCCCGGCGCGCTCTACTACGGCCAAGTGGCAATCGACGACCGAACGCTGGTGCCCGGCGAGAATGCGCGCATCGGCGCCGTGCGTTTCGATGATTGGCTCAGCCGATACACGCCACCGAAATAAGCAATCACCGGATAGGCCATTCTCACAATAAGGAGACCAGACATGATCAGAACACTTCTCTGCGCCGCGCTCACCGCCGCTTCCGTCACCGCAGCAATGGCCAATGACGCCGCCAGCGTGAAGCTTGTCTACGACCAGGCCCTTCCAAACGTGCCCGGCAAGAGCATGAAGGCCGTGCTCGTCGAGTACGCGCCGGGGGGTACGTCGCCGGCCCATACCCATCCCAAATCCGCGTTCATCTATGCCACGGTTCTGGAGGGGGCGATCCGAAGCCAGGTCAACGATGGGCCGGTGAAGACTTATCGCGCCGGCGAGAGTTTCTCCGAATTCCCGGGCGACCGTCATGCCGTCAGCGAAAACGCCAGCAAGACGGAAGGCGCTCGTCTGCTTGCTATTTTCGTCGTCGACACCAGCGAGACGGAACTGACGACGAACGCGAAATGAAATCGTGGCCCCCGGACCATCGTATGCGAAAGGACGGTCAGTGACATGAATTCGATCGCCAGCCGCACACTTGCAGGGATTTCGGTCCCCGATACACCGCTTGTTGGCCGAGCGATCGAACATGCCCGCCAGCGATGTGAGCCCTACCTGTTCAACCACGTTGTCCGATCCTGGCTTTTCGCGGCCCGGATCGGACAGATTCAGAATATCCAGCACGACGCGGAGGTTGTTGCCGTTGCAACCCTGTTGCATGACGTCACGCTCAATGAGGACTTCGCCGGGCCGCGCCGTTTCGAAGTGGAAGGCGCCGATCTTGCCCGCACCTTCGTTCGGGAAGGCGGCTTCGACGAGCGGCGCGCCCAATTGATCTGGGACAGCGTCGCCCTCAACTCGACGCCGTCGATCGGCCTCTACAAGGAGGCTGAGGTGGCGCTGTGCACAGCCGGCATCTGCCTCGATGTCGTCGGCTTGCAATACAGCCTCGTTTCGTCAGCCGAGATTGCAAAGATCGTTGGCGAATTTCCGCGCCTCGGGATGAAGCGGCGGATGACGCGATGCTTTTGCCATATCGCCGAGGTCAGGCCGGAAACCACCTACGACAACTTTGCCCGGGACTTCGGCGAGCGCTTTGTTTCAGGCTACAAGGCGACTTCGGCAGTTGATCTTGTGATGAACGCTCCCTTCGAAGAGTGAACGCAGTTTCGATCCAGGTTCAATCGACACCGGTCGGTTCAGCCTCGCCCTTCAAGTGACCCAAACGCTGTGCGCCTGTCGCATGCCTGCGCCAAAGCGAATTGCCGAGGGGCGCGGTCAGGTGCCAATTTCCACCTCCTATACTTCGGTTTAGGCGCCCCGACCTAATGAATGGCAGTACATATCATCGGGCACGATAGCAACAATTTGGCTCGCCGGTCATCCTTACGCGGCAATGGATTGCAAACACCTCAAGGAGATAAAGTAATGAATATTGCAGCGTCACCGGTCGCTCCGAAGGGAAAAGCCGCCGCCCAACGCGCGAGTTATGCCGAGCAGTCGCCCGAACTTCTGAAGAAATTTATCGAATTTCTTGGAGCGACGCGAGAGGGGTCGATCGAAGAGCCAATCCGCGACCTTGTTGCCGTCCGGGCCGCGCAGCTGAACGGGTGCACCTTCTGCCTCGATATGCACGTCAAACAGGCGAAGATTCATGGCGAGCGCGAACTGCGCCTTTACCATCTGGCAGCCTGGCGGGATTCGACCTTGTTCGTTCCTCGCGAGCGTGCAGCCTTGGCATGGACGGAAGTCTTGACGAAGTTGCCCGAGCAGGGTGTCCCGGACGAGATCTACGATCGGGTCAGGTCGCAGCTTTCCGAGAAGGAAATCTCCGATCTGACCTTCGTTGTCATGGCGGTCAACTCTTGGAACCGTCTGAACATCGGCTTCAAACCCGTCCCGGGCTCGGGCGATGCGAAGTTTGGCCTGAGCAAAGCAGCGCTGAGCTAATCTTTGGAATGGGTCAGAATGGCGCTTGTTTGTGCGCCATTCTGAGCCGCCGGGCAAAGTCGCCGAGCTCGGCGACCAACACTGGAACCGATCTCAGCCTCCCGGCCGCGGCCGCGAGGCGCTCTCAGGAGGGCGTCATGCGCATTGACAGTCTGCATCCAGTAATATCGGCCCGTCTTATGGTGGTCGATGTCGACGCTCCACTCCGCAGTGCGGCACTCTCACTTTCCAGGCCCGCAATAGGCCTGGTCGTGGTGTGCCACGGCAGTGGGGAGGCGGCAGGCGTGCTGAGCAAGTCCGACCTTGTCCGCCATCTGGCCAATTCAGGGCCAACAGAAGCGCCGATTGCGGCATTGATGAGCCGGTCCATCGTGTCCTGTGGTCCCGATGATGATCTTCATTCAGTCTGGCAGACCATGGCCGCGCAAGGCCTGCAGAATGTGCCGGTGCTCGGGGCTGACTCGAAACCGCTAGGCGTCCTAGATATCCGTGATGCGATGAAGGCGCTCTTTAAACAAGAGGAACTGCAGGAACGGCTGCTTGCCAACTACATCAGCGGGATCGGCTACCAATAGAGCATGGTCTCGCGATTGAATATACGGAAGTATGCATCGGCGTCTTCTTAGATATAGTAGAAAATAAAGGTCGCAATTTATAGCGTATTGAAGCAAATAGGTGACGACTTAGCCAGCGGGGAATGAAATGTTTCGTCCGGACATAAAAGAAGATGTCTTCGACGGCCCGCCCGATGGCCCTGGAAGTGGTATGTCCGTGCAAATGTCGACGACCGGCATCGTCCATGACCTGGGCAATCTCATTCAGGTCGCCTCGTCGGCGTTGAACCACCTGGCCCGCGATCCGAGCATCCAAGCGGCTCCGGCGCTCGGGCCTGTAATAGCCGGCGCCAAAACGGCTTTGGAACGGGCCGGGGGCCTTGTCCGGCAAACCATCAGCCTCGCCCGAGAGAGCCACGCGGAAATCGAATACACAAACGTAGGTGCTTGCCTGGCTGAGATCGAGACCCTCGTACGGAGCGCCTTGGACGCCAATTTCGGTCTTGAGCTTCGGGTCGGGTCCGACCTGCCTTTGGTGCGATGCGATCGCTTTGGATTGCAAAATGCGGTTCTGAATCTTCTGTTCAACGCGCGCGATGCAATGCCTGACGGCGGTTTCATCTCGATCGATGCCGGCTTGGCCTCTGAAAACTCCGCCGCCAGTCAGGTAGATATCCGTGTCGCGGACAACGGTATCGGGATGACCAGCGAGACGATGGTCTGCGCCTTCGATCCGTTCTTCACCACCAAACGCGAAGGCCTCGGCGGCGTCGGATTGCCGATGGTGAAGCACTTTGCCGAGCAATCAGGCGGAAGCATCGATATTCAGAGCACACTTGGGGTAGGCACGACCGTCACTCTGCGGTTGCCTGCGATGCGATAGCGGCCCGCCAATCTGCCTCTGGTGATAAACGTGACATACAGTCGAGAGATAAAGATGGATGCACAAGTCGTCGAAAACGTCCAACAGCACCGTTTCGAGCTGCCGATCGCCGGCGATATGTTTGCGGCGGCCTATTATCGGCTCGAGGGCGGGAAGGTTGCGCTGATACACACCGAAGTCCCGTCGGAATTTTCCGGACAGGGGATCGCGTCGCAATTGGCCCAAGGGACCTTCGAACTGCTCCGCAAAACCGGCCGTAAAGCGATCTTGAAATGTCCCTTCATGAGCCGCTTTTTCGCCAAGCACCCGGACTATGCAGATGTCGTCTGCGGCTAGTCATGGGGACGAATGTTGAGGGTTTCCCAAGGATCTATCCAAATGCCTGACGAGTATGATCTGCAGAGGTTCGTCAGCGCACAGGATCCGGTCTACGACGACGCGCTGGCCATTCTACGTCGAGGGATGATGTGCACTCCCTACATGGAGTTCATCTTCCCAAGGTTGGCCATAAGGCGAACTGGTGCAGCGCCTGAGCCATATGCAATCACATCGCTCGACGAAGCCAGCGCCTATCTCTCATTTCCGATCCTCGGAGGCCGTTATCGGGAATGCGTTGGTACCCTGCAACGGCTCTCGGGCCTGAGCGCTCGCGCTGTCTTCGGTGACGTTGATGCGAAGAAGTTGCACGCGTCCCTCACGCTGTTTTCCGAAGCAAGCAACGAGGAGTTCCTGCTCGAGACAATCTTCGACGTCTGGTTCGACGGTTTGCTCGATGAGGAAACGATGAACGATCTCTACTTGATGTCGTAGTGGTCTGCTCGTGCCAGCGGCGTAAAGCCGTCGCGGCGCAGAGGTCACCATCCGCTGCCTTATCATGCGGTGCCATTTCGAAACCGTGACCTGCGTCGAATATAGCGGGGCCGAAATGGTCGAACAGGACGAAGGGCCCGATCATGAGGCGATTCGAGGAGGGCAATACGCGCCCTACCTTCAGTCCGTCCGCAAAATCAAGGATAGCCGGCTGGATCGATGCCTGTGATATCGCTTTGGCGGATGGTCATGGATCTCTGTCCTTCTGCATGCTTTGTCAGCCAGGTGCTCGAACGCGCTTGAACGGAGCGGCTCGAAAGACCGTCTGAATGGCTTTGAGGAGGGCGAATTTGGAGCTCATGTGATGCTCTCCCGCGATGCCGCTTTCATTAGAAGCCGACACCCTCATCGACAGGACCGCGGCAAGATCTTCGGCCATTTCGGGCCGGTCGTGCAGCAGCGGTGCAAAGCTTTCCTGGTCTATCTCGTAAACCGTGACAGGGGTCATTGCCCGCAAACTCGACATCTCGCCAATGCCGGCGAGCAGGCCGGTCTCGCCGAAGAAATCGCCAGGTGCAAGCCGGCCGATCTCCTGCAGTTGATCGTCGTCCTCGCCAATTTGCCGGACGATGACGCCCGTCCGTACGATCATGAGCGACGGCAGCATCTCTCCCTGTCGTGCGATGATCTCGCCCTTATGGTAGGTGTGAACCGAGGCCGCTTTGGCGAGCGACTCCTGCTCGGTACCCGTCAGTGCCGAGAATACCGGTATGGAATTGATAAGCTCGATCGGGGTGAAGCCTTGCGAGGCTGCCGTCTCGTCGCTCGGCCGGTCGGTCATGGCAATCGAGCCCGAAAGTGGCTGCGCCAGCAGCAGGCCGGTCGACTTTGAATGGCGATAAATGAGATCGAAGATGTCGTTCCGAGCGGCACTTCGCTGGTCAATACTTGCGACGCGAAACGACAACTCGATCTCGATAGCTGCAGCATCCAGGCTTCTGATGGTAACCGAAGGCGAAGGGTCCTGGAGGATTGAATTGCAGCTCAGCAAGACAGTGCGCATGAGATCTACGATGATCGCCGGCGTCTTCGTTGGCGCCACCTTGACGGTGACGGCAAGTCCATGGCTCTCGTCCGGACCGCTTAAATTTGTTACCCCGATCTTGGCGAGAAGGCTGTTTGGCAGCGCGACGACATTGTGGGTCGGGGTAAGGAGTTGAGTCGACCGCCAGTTGGTCTCGACAACGCGGCCTTCGGTTCCGTCGCCCAGAATGATCCAGTTTCCAAGCACGTAAGGGCGGCCGAGGTTAAGCGCGATCCCAGAAAATACGTCACCAAGCGTATTCTGGAGCGCCAGTCCCAGCATGACGGCAAACACGCCCGACGTGGCAATGAGCGTTCCGACCGGCACTGCAAAGACGAACGCCAGGATCGACAGGAACATTCCAGCATAGACGATTCCGACCACGACGTCCTGCAGGAGACGTGCCTCGCGCGGCTTTCGCTCAAAGACGAGATAGATGCGGACAAATCCGATCAGCGCCCAGGCAAGGTGAACCCACCAGAGCAGCTTGACCGAGCCGATGAGGATCGCTCCCCCGGTTGTTTCGTTGTTCCCTGCGGCCTCGTACGGCACGACGCGCAGGTGGAGAACCATGGCCGACATCGCGAGGAAAAAGCCAAGTTGGACGACCAGCTTCGCATTGGCGAAGCGTCTGGCGATGAGAGACCAAACGACGATCCCGGCGAGGCCGAGCAACACGATGTAGACCAGAGGAGAGTTCCACCAGTTCATGAACGATCACCGCAATGCCCAGTTCAATGTTTGGTCTCCGGCCCGGCGATCGGGCCTCTGCCGCTGGCCTTGTCTTTTTCGAGCACTGCTTCGGTGATCGAATTCGGCAGCCGTCGCGGCTTTTCGATCAGCCCGAGCACCGGCATGGCGATGATGAAGAACGCGAAATAGTAAAGCGTCGCCAGTTGGGACATGACGACGTATGCGCCTTCCGCCGGCCGGGAGCCGAGCCAGCCGAGAAAGAGGGCATTGGCAACGAATAGCCAGAAGAGCACCCTGTACCAGGGGCGATAGACCGCCGAGCGCACTTTCGAGGTGTCGAGCCACGGCACAAGGAACAGCACCGCGATCGAGCCGAACATCGCGAGCACGCCGCCGAGCTTGGAATCGATCGGCCCGATATTGAACGTGATGGCCCGGAGGATCGCGTAGAACGGCAGGAAGTACCATTCCGGCACGATGTGGGCCGGCGTCTTCAGCGGATTGGCGATGCTGTTGTTGTCTGGATGGCCGAGATAGTTCGGCAAGTAGAAGACGAAGTAGGCGAAGAAGAACAGGAACACGAGGATGCCGAAGGCATCTTTGACGGTCGCATAGGGCGTGAAGTCCACGACATCGGTTTTCGATTTGACCTCGATGCCGGTCGGATTGTTCTGGCCGACGACGTGAAGCGCCCAGATATGCAAGGTCACCACGCCCGCAAGCACAAATGGCAGCAGGTAATGCAGCGCAAAGAAGCGGTTCAGCGTCGGATTATCGACCGCGAAGCCGCCGAGCAAAAGCTGCTGGAGCCAGTCGCCGATCAGTGGGACGGCCGTGAAGAAGTTGGTGATGACAGTAGCGCCCCAGAACGACATCTGTCCCCAAGGCAGGACGTAGCCCATGAAGGCCGTCGCCATCATCAGCAGGAGGTTGGTGCAACCGAGCACCCACAGCAGCTCACGCGGCGCCTTGTACGAACCATAGTAGAGCCCGCGGCAGATATGGATGTAGACGGCAATGAAGAAGAACGACGCGCCGTTGGAATGGAGATAGCGCAGCAGCCAGCCCGAATTCACGTCGCGCATGATCTTCTCGACCGAATTGAAGGCCAGCCCCGTATCAGGAGCGTAATGCATCGCCAGCACGATGCCGGTCAGGATCTGTGAAACCAGCATGATCGTGAGAATGCCGCCGAACGTATAGGCGTAGTTCAGGTTGCGCGGGACGGGATAGACGATGAAGCTGTCATAGACCAGCCGCGGCAGCGGCAGGCGGGCGTCGAGCCAACGTTCGATTCTGGTTTTGGGCGTATAGGTCGAGTATTTGTCGCCGCTCATCGAAAGCCCTCTGCCTCAGCCGATACGGATCTTGGTGTCGGAGACGAATTGGAACACCGGTACCGCCATGTTCTCCGGCGCCGGCCCCTTCCGGATGCGGCCGGCGGTGTCGTATTGCGAACCATGGCATGGGCAGAACCAGCCGTCGAAATCGCCTTCCTGATCATGCGGGATGCATCCGAGATGGGTGCAGACCTGGACCATCACCAGCCATGCCTCCTTGCCCGCAATAGTCCGGTTGGCCTCGGTTGCCGGCGCGTCGGCCGGCAGGTTGGCGTTGCGGGCAATTGGATCCTTGAGCTCGGGGAGACTGACCGCCTGGCCGTCCTTCCTCTCTTTTTCGGTGCGGTTGCGTACGACCACCGGCTTGCCATGCCAGTCGACGATCAGCGACGTTCCCGGCGTCAGCGATGAGACGTCGACCTCGATCGCGGCGGGCGCTTCGACGCGCAATGTGTGCTCGGCTGTGGAGGTTTCGGAAAGGTCGGCCATGGTGGCGACTCCTATTGCTGGAAGCTGCGTCATCGCGTTGGTGGCAATCGAGCAAAAGCAGGCCATGGCTTTCGCCTTTCCAGTCTGCTCATATCGCCCAAATATGCCGGCCGTGGCCGGGTGTGAGCCATCGTGCCAACGGCACGTGCGTCCAATACTTTCGTTTAGGATTTCCTGAGCGAAGGACTGGCCGGGCTGGCGATGATGCCATCATGGAAGGTCGTGGATTCCTCCAGACAACCGTTGGTCACTGAGCTGGGATATGCCCCGGCATTGCGCACGGCGATCCCAAACTTCAGCCCGACCATACCTCGGCATAGGCACGTCTAGCTGTCGGTGTCGTAGTCGTGGTCTCCGCCAGATGCGAGTTTCTGGAGCGGTTGTCTCGCGCGGCAGGTTTTCCGCCCGGCGAGGACCAATTGCGCAATTCAATCGGGTTCAGAAAAGGGAAAAGCGGTGAAACTCTACTACAGCCCTCTCGCCTGCAGCCTGGCCGACCACATCGCGCTGGAGGAGGCTGGTGCATCCTTCGAGCGCGAAACCGTCAATCTCAAAACCAAGCGGACGGCCTCCGGGGATGATTTCACCACCGTGACGCGCAAGGGGTATGTTCCAGCCCTCGTGCTGGATAGCGGCGAAACGCTGACGGAAAACATCGCCGTCCTCGATTGGCTCGCGTCGCGATACCCGGCACTGGGAGTGGAAGGGCCTTTGGGCCGTACGCGCGTTCTCGAAGTGCTGACCTACGTCTCGACTGAAATACATCGAAGCTTCAAGCCGATGTGGCACCAAAGCAGCGATGCTGAAAAGGCCAAGGCGAGCGCGACGATTACGAGCCAATTCGAGTTCTTCGCTGACGGGCTCAAGACCGACTATCTGTTCGGCGACAAACCCAGCGTCGCGGATTTTTATCTTTTCGTGATGCTGCTTTGGGCGGCCCGCTTCCACGTCCCCGTTCCCGCGCCTTTGCAAGCCCTCCGCGCCCGAATGGCTGCTCGACCGGCCGTGCGCATCGCAATGGATCGTGAGGGCCTCGTCTGAAGCCGAGGGTGGCCGCGAGCGTAAGATCAGACGCAACATATTCTCTCGCCCCAACAGAAGATCAGGAGTCATTCTCATGCTGCCGTTTCTGCGGATGCTACATCCAGCCGCTTCCAAGCGCGGGGACGGCCTACATCTCGAATTTGTCCGAAGGGAAATCGAGGAAACGCTTGACCTTACTGACATTCCGTCAGAGCTCGCCGCACTGCCCCCTGGCCGAGTGGTTGCGAATACCGGATTCGCCGCAGTCACCGTCGAAATAAGCGCAATATTTCCTGTCGGCCGATGAGGCGGGCGGGTCTCGTCGTTCCCGCTTGTTGGTCATCATAGAGCTTCATCATGAATGCGAGTAAGGCTCCCGACACGGTCGATCATCGCCGCCGGCGCATTGTCGGTGCGACAGCAATGACGTTCGCCGCCACGATCAGGCAAGCTGAGTGAGCTGCCGATACCTGCGCTGGATGGGCGGCGAGGACATGATGTTTGCGAGCTGAACATCGAGGTGCGGCCCTGGTCCCACATCGACGTTGCGCTTGACTGGTCCATATTATTGGTAATAAATCATACATATTGCCTTCAAAAAAGACGGCAGGACTGGGAGGACCGATGAAAATCACGGCCATCAAGGCGCGCGTCTGCAATGCGGAAATGCGCAACTGGGTCTTCGTTCGGGTCGAAACCGACGAGCCCGGGCTGTTTGGCTGGGGTGAGGCGACGCTGGAATGGAAGACCCGAGCCGTCGTTGGGGCGCTTCAG
Organism: Mesorhizobium sp. M0904; assembly: GCF_040319475.1. Classification (NCBI taxonomy): domain Bacteria; kingdom Pseudomonadati; phylum Pseudomonadota; class Alphaproteobacteria; order Hyphomicrobiales; family Phyllobacteriaceae; genus Mesorhizobium; species Mesorhizobium sp. M0904. Next base: position 50,733 of record NZ_JAMYOC010000005.1, read on the forward strand.
GATCTTGAGGCCCTGCTCGTCGGGCAAGATCCGCGCAACGTGGAGCAGTGCTACCAGATACTTACGCGCCACGGCTTTTGGCGTCTTGGCGTCGAGGGAATGTCTGCCGTCAGCGGGATCGAGATTGCGCTCTGGGACATCCTGGGCAAGTCGTTGGGCGTCCCCGTCTGGCGCCTTCTGGGCGGTCAGGTCCGCGATTATCTGCGCACCTACACGCATCTCGGCCTCGGGGACATGAAGGCGGTCTATGAGACCGGATCCGCGGATGCCATCGTGGAACGCGGACGCATCGTGACGCAAGCAGGCTACGATGCGGTCAAGGTCGTCTGCGTTCCCTACACCCACTACGTATCGCCCGCCAAGGCAGTCGATTCCGTTGCCAACATGGTTGGCTCACTTCGCGAGGCGGTAGGCCCGGATATCGACATCATGGTCGATTTCCACGGACGCCCTGCATCGGTTAACGCGGCGATGGACTACCTCAAGGCAATCGAGCCGGCCCGCATCATGTTCGCGGAAGAACCCGTTCCACCCGAAGATGTTGCCGGACTGGCGCATATCACGGCGCGATCGGCCGTGCCGATCGCTTCCGGCGAGCGGCTGATCGGGCGCCGCGAATTTACGCACTCGATCGCAGCCCGCGCCTTCAACATTGCCCAGCCTGATATTTGCCACACTGGCGGTCTGCTCGAGACGAAGAAGATCGCGGCCATGGCGGAAACCGCAGGCATCGGCCTTGCGCCGCACAACCCGCTTGGCCCGATCGCCGGCGTGGCTGCTCTTCATTTCGGCATATCGACGCCGAACGTTGTCATTCAGGAAGAGATGTCCGGTGCCGTCGCCTGGTACGACGACGTCGTCACCTGGCCAATTCAGCGTAAACCCGGCCGCTGGGATCTGCCCGAACTGCCGGGCCTTGGCGTCACCGTCAATGAGGACGTGATCGCGCGCCACCCCTTCAAGCAGGAAGTGCTGCATGCCCGTAACGCCGTCATGCCGGACGGCACCGTGGTCGACTGGTGAATGCGATGGCAGGCCGGCTGCAAGGAAAGATCGCAATCGTCACGGGAGCGGGCCAGGGCATTGGTGCCGCCACGGCCCGCGCCTTTGCGATGCATGGGGCAAAGACCGTTATTGCCGAACTGAATGCGGCAAGCGGGAAAGCGATCGCCGACGAACTGCTGGCACAAGGCGCGGACGCTCTGTTCGTCGAGACTGACGTCACCGACGCATCCGCAGTCGCGGACATGGTCGCGCGGACGATCACGGCCTATGGCGGCGTCGACATTCTGGTCAACAATGCCGGTGCCAACGTCTTCTACGAACCATTGATGATGCCGGATGAGGAATGGGAGCGCTGCCTCAAGCTCGACCTCCAGGCCGCGTGGTTCTGCGCCAAGGCGGTTTTGCCGACGATGTTGGCGAAGGGCTCGGGGTCCATCGTCAACATAGCGAGCTGTCACGCCTTCCAGATCATTCCCCATACGTTCCCGTACCCGGTCGCCAAGCATGCACTTTTGGGCCTGACCCGTTCGCTCGCCATCGAATACGCCGCACGCGGTATCCGGGTGAACGCGATCGCGCCCGGCTATATCGAGACGCCAATCGCGGAAGCCTACTGGAACACGTTCCCGAACCCCGCCGAGGAGAAGCGGCGAGCCTACGACCTCCATCCGCCCAAGCGTATTGGCCGGCCGGACGAGGTTGCAATGACGGCGGTTTTCCTCGCTTCGGACGAAGCGCCGTTCATAAATGCCGAGACGATCACCATCGATGGTGGGCGCTCGGTTCTCTACCACGACTAGCAACCACCAAAGAGCTCAGGGAGGATCTTCATGAAAACCACAACAAAGGCTTTGGCGACATTTGCAGTACTGGCTGCCGGACTGATGAGTGGCGCAGCAAGCGCAGACGAAATCAAGATCGGCTACATCAACAAGATGGGTGACCATCCATGGTTTGTCGCCGAAGTTGGTGGCGCCAGGAAAGCGGCTGAGGCGGCAGGGGCCGCGTTCGTGTCGCAGGACGTCCAGTTCGACGCCAATTTGACGATCACGACCTTCGATACGATGGTCGGCGATGGTGTGAAAGGCATCGCCATCGTCGTCCCCGACAAGGCGCTGGGACCGGTCATCGCGGAGAAAGCAAAGGCCGCAAAAATTCCCTTGGTGGCGGTCGACGACGATATCTACTACCAGGATGGCACACAGGTCCCCTATGTCGGCATGAATGCCTACAATATCGGTGCGCGGGTGGGCGAAGAGCTCGCCAAGCTCTACAAGGCCGACGGCTGGGCGGGCAAAGAGGTGCGCATCGCCTCGATCGAGGACCGCAAGGCCGACACCTGCATGCAGCGCAATAAGGGCGCGGAAGAAGCGTTCCTGAAGGCGGTGCCCGATTTCAAGCCCGGGAATATCGTGCGCGTCCCCTACGACAACACGATGGTCAACGCCATCGACGTGATGACCACCACATTGACGGCCAATCCCAGCGTCACGAACTGGATATTCTACTCATGCAACGATGATGGCGTACTGGGTGGTGCGCGAGCACTGGAGAATGCCGGCTACACCGCAGACCAGGGCATGGGGATAGGCATCGACGGGAGCCGCGCCTGCGACGCCTTCGGATCAGGAAAGCCCTCGGCATTCCGTGGCACGATGTGGCTCAATTCGGAAAATCACGGCGCGCTTGCGGTGAAGATTCTCTTGGCCTCGATCAAGGATGGAACGAAGCTGCCGGTTCAATCCTTCACCGACCCGGAATACATCACCGCCGACAATTTTGCGTCGGACTACAAAGCCAAGCTCTGCCACTGAGCCGGCTACGCGTCATGCGCCGCAGGGCGCGTGACGCTCTTTGGGCCGGCAGGTTGTCAGCGCGCACACGCCACCGACACGGGATCGATCCTCGGGAGTGAGCTTTGATGCAATCGGATTTCTTCTCGCTCGATAGGATATCCAAACGCTTCGGCGTCGTGCAGGCGCTCGACAACGTCTCGATTGCCTTTCGGCCGGGAGAGGTGCTCGCCCTGGTTGGCGAGAATGGGGCCGGCAAATCGACGATGATGCGAATTCTCGAGGGCGTGTTCGAGCCCGACAGCGGCACTGTGCGGCACGGTTCCACGCCGATCGTTTTCAGCGAACCGCGCGACAGCCACAGAGCCGGAATACGCGTCATCCATCAGGAGCCGGAGATCGTTCCGAACCTGACCGTGGCCGAGAACATTTTCGTTGGGGAACTGCCGCGGCTGGCGGGCGTCCTGCTCGACTGGCACAGGCTGGAGGAGCAGACCGACCGGGTGCTTGCGACCTTCGGCATGCAACAGGATATGCGGCCGCGGCAACTCTGCAGCACGCTCGGTCCGGCACAGCGTCAGATGATCGAAATCATGCGCGCAATACGTGCCGGCGGCCAGTTGATCGCGTTCGACGAGCCGACCTCGTCACTGACCGACGACGAAGCGCGCCGTCTGTTTTCAGTAATCCGCCGGCTGCGCGAAGAGGGCACTTCGATCGTCTACATCTCTCACCGGCTGAACGAGATCATCGACCTAGCAGACCGCATTGTCGTTTTGCGGGATGGCCGGCTGGTCGATGACTCCCCCGCTGCCGGTGCCAGCGAGCAGACCATAGCCAAGCTCATGGTGGGCCGCGACATCGCCGATCTGTTTACGCGCGAGACGTGGCAATCGGGAAAACCGTTGCTGGAGGTGACGGGCCTGACCACCGACCGCGTCACCGATGTGAGCCTCAAGGTTCGCCGTGGTGAGGTGCTCGGCATCGCCGGCCTTATGGGGGCGGGCCGATCCGAACTGGCGAAGGCGATCGTCGGCTATGATCGGCGGCTCGGCGGAACCATAACGATGAATGGCGTGCCCGTTGGCTCTAACAGCCCGCATGCAGCGATCGTGGCGGGCATCGGCTTCGCCCCGGAAGACCGCAAGCACGAAGCCCTGCTGCTGTTCCGCAGCATTCTTGACAACGCTTCGCTTTGCGTGCCCGACAGGACGTCGACCTTCGGCTTCTTCAACCGGCGCAAGGCGCAGGAGATTGTCTCACCGCTCGCAGCAAAGATGTCGATCAAGGCGCCTAACCTCGACGAACAGGTTTCGAAACTGTCGGGCGGCAATCAACAGAAGGTCGTTCTCGCGCGCTGGCTTGCGCGGCAGCCGATGCTTCTCATCCTCGACGAACCGACCCGCGGCATCGACATCGGCGCCAAGGCGGAAATCTATCGCCTGATCGACGAACTCGCCGCCAGCGGCATCGGCATAATCCTGATTTCCTCGGAAATGCCGGAACTGATCGGGCTGGCCGACAGGGTGCTTGTCATGGCTGGAGGCCGGATCACGGCCGAACTTTCCCGCCCTGACATCGACGAGGCCACGATCCTGAAACACGCCATGCCTCAATCCGTAGCATTGCTTGGAGGACAAATTCAGTGAACAGCCTTGAGCTCCGGACAGCAACAGCACAAACCGACAAAAGGCGCGCGTCCTTGCGCATCGCGGAGCGCATCGGCATTCACAACATAAGCCTTCTGGTTGCTCTCGCCATCCTCGTGCTCATCTTCGGCACGATCAGAGGCGATGTGTTCTTCTCCAGCCGAAACCTGCTGAACATCGGCCTCGGCATCACCATCCTGGGCGTTCTGGCGATGAGCCAGACGGTGGTCATTGTCGCGGGCGGACTTGATATTGCCGTTGGCGCAATTGTTGGTCTGACCACTGTATCGACGGCAATGGCCATCCAGTCGACGGGCTCGCCCGCGGTGGGCATTGTTGCCGGCCTGGTCCTGGGCGGTCTTGCCGGTCTTGTGAACGGCATCATCATCACCTATGGGCGGGTCAACGCAGTCATCGCGACTCTTGGTACGATGGCGATCTTCCGCGGCATCGCATTCATCATGTCCGATGGGCAATCGATCGCGATCTTCAGCGACACGTTCCGCTTCATCGGGATCGGGCGAATCTTCGGCCTGCCTCTGCTGATCTGGATTCTCTTGCTGACCGCGATCGTGTTCCATCTCTTCCTTGCCCGGTCGATCGTTGGGCGTAACATCTATGCCCTGGGCGGCAATCCCGTTGTAGCGCGCTTCTCCGGCATCAACATCAACCGCTACCGCGTCGGCATCTACATCATGAGTGGAGTGACTGCCGGATTGGCCGGGATTCTGTTGGCTGCCCGTACCGGCTCGGGGCAGCCCGTATCCGGATCCCAAGGTCTGGAACTCGAGGCCATCACAGCGGCCGTGCTGGGTGGCTGCGCCTTGCAGGGCGGGAAGGGTACGATCATCGGCGCGCTGCTGGGCGTCGCCATCATTGGCGTCCTCAACAACGGGATGATACTGACGTCCGTGCCAACCTTCTATCAGTTGCTTGCCAAGGGCTCGCTGCTGATACTTGCTGTGGTAATTGCCGAGTACCACTTGAACAGGACATGACGATGGACGCGGCGATCGCTTCGACTGGCCAGGGCAAGCAGGACATTCCTGCCGCAGATGGCACCACGTCATCGCTCAAGGATCGCATCGCACGCGATCTAGGACAGCGCATCCTCGCCGGTTCCTACGCGCAGCATTCCGTGCTGCCAACGGAATCCGAACTTTGCGTCATCTACGGGGCGAGCCGCACTGCACTTCGCGATGCTCTTCTGACGCTTTCGGCGAAAGGATTGATCGAGGCACGCAAGCGGGCCGGGACGCGTGTGCGCGCGTCGAGCGAATGGAACAGGCTGGATGCACAGGTTCTGGAATGGATGCGCGATATCGAGCCCGATCTCGATTTCGTCCGCGGATTGATCGAGGCGCGACTGGTCATTGAACCCGCTGCCGCCCAACTTGCGGCCAAGATGGCGACGTCAGGCGATCTCGCAGTCATCGAAGCGGCCTATGAAGCCATGCGCATTGCTCCGCAGGACGATCTCGCTGCGTGTCTCGATGCCGACGTCAGGTTTCATACCGCCATTCTTCGTGCCAGCCGCAACCCGGTGTTCGCCAATCTCGGCAATATGCTTGCGGCCGCTCTCAGCTTCTCCTTCCGCTTGACCACATCGGCCACCGCCAATTACCAGCAGACGCTCAGCGCGCATGGCGACGTGCTGGAGGCAATTAGGATGCGCAGGGCCGACGACGCTCACGATCAGATGAAGGCGCTCATCGGGATCGCGTCGAACGACCTTCTTGCAGTGGCTCGCAAAGGCCGCCGTCAACAGCCGATCGCCGCTGCCAAGGCCGATACCGTCTGAAGCGGATGGTCGGGACGATCAAGATCAGAAGCGGAGACCTGTCCGCTGAAATCGTCCCATCGCTTGGGGCAGGTCTTGCGAGACTGGACCACGGGCGCGTGCCGCTCTTCAGGCCTTGGCCAAACGGCGGGAGCAGCAAACCGTTCGACCTTGCCTGCAACCTGCTTTTGCCATGGTCAAATCGCATCTCAGGCGGCGGGTTCACATTCGACTCCAAATTCCACGAACTGCCTGCCAATGTTGCAGGCGAGCCATTTCCCATCCACGGCAATGGATTTTCCAGCGAGTGGGACGTCGATAGCGTAGCGCAGGACAACGCGAAGCTGTCCCTCATCAGCAACGGGCCCGGCCCATACCGATATCGCGCCGAGGTGAGCTACGCGCTGTTCGGACAGGGGCTCGAGTTGAAGCTTCGCATCGTCAATCAGGCATCGATCAGATTGCCGTTCGGGCTTGGCATCCATCCATGGTTCCCGAGAACGGCACGAACCGCGCTTCATGCGCCGGCCTCGCAGGTTTGTCTCGAACTGCCCAACCATCTCCCCGAACGATTTGTGGATGTCAAAACCCATCCCGATTGGAATTTCGGCGCCCCAGTCGTATTGCCGAGTAGATGGATAAACAATCTGTTTGCCGGTTGGAGCGGCGTCGCCACCATATCGTGGCCGGAACACAGTTGCAGCCTGCGGATTGAAGCTTCATCGCCCTTGAATTTCTACCTGGTCTATTCGCCATCGGACGAGAGCGACTTCTTCTGTTTTGAACCGGTCAGTCATGCTGTCGATGCTCACAATCGTGGTTCGATCGACAAATGGAATGGACTGTCGGTGCTTGGGCCTGGCGAGGGCCTGGCAGGCCGTTGCAGCTTTGCCGTCAGTTAGGCGGACCTCAGCTGCGCCCTCGAATTGGCGGATCTCGGCCAGGGCTAGCCGTCGGCGATCCAATCCGAGAGGCTGCGGGCAAAACTTCGCGGCACGATAAGTTCGCACGCGGTCTCGTCGGTGCGCAGGAAGAGCACGGACACGTGATGGAAGGATGTCAGCACGGCGCGGCCCGGAGCGGCGGCCGGCGCGTGCCAGTCGACGGCAATGCAGCCGGACAGAAGCCTTGCGATACCAGGGCCGGCCATTTTCAAACGAACACGACCTTCCTCGAGGGGAACGGAACAGCCGAGATCGGGGTCGACGGCAAGCGCAGGCGCTTGCGTGCCTTCGTCTAGAGCCAGCCAGAGGCGGCGAGGTGCAACGCGGATAATTAGAAGCCCCTTGTGGCGAACCGTCTCTCCGACCGAAGCGGGAAGTTTCTTGCCCAGCGGCGCCGAGACGCTCTTTTCGAATTGCGTCAATGTCGCGTCCCAGCCCTCGATCTGGATGAGCGGACAATCTGCCACGGACAGGCTGAAATCCCGAGAAGAGGTCAAGCTAGCCATGCAGCCGTTCTCCCTGTGGATCGACGAATACCGGCGAGACAACGCGGGCGCGAACCGTTTCGGCCTTCATCGGATAAACCGCTACGACCTCGCTTCCTTCTGCCGCGACATCACCGGCAAGCAGGGCCAGCCCGACATAATGGCCGCGTTCGGGGCTGAAAGTGACGGAGGTGACGCGACCGCGCCCATGGCCATGGGGTTTCTCATCCGGCAGGAACAGGATGGCGCCGCCGCGCAGGCGTTTTCCGTCCTCAATGCATTCCAGTCCGACCAGGCGCTGTCGGTTGGGGGCCTGGAGGGCAGGGCGCCGTCGCAGGACGTCGCCGACGAAGCCGCTGCGCTTGCCCGCCATGCGGCCGAGGCCGAGATCGTCGAGCGTCGTGCGCCCGTCGATCTCCGGTCCGGCGACATGGCCCTTTTCGACCCGCAGCGCGCCAAGCGCCTCGACGCCGTACGGCTTCAGCCCGAGCAGTCTGCCGGCTTCGACCAGACGGCTCCAGAGCTGTTCACCGGCAGTGGCGCCGACATAGATTTCGTAAGCGCGCTCGCCGGAATAACTGAGACGCAAGATGCGGAGCCCACGGTCCTCCCACTCGCTTTCGAGTAGTCCCATGTGCGGAAGTGCCTCATCGGAAACGTCAAGGGCAGGAAAAGCAGCACCGAGGATTGCGCGGCTGTTAGGCCCGGCAACCGACATTGCCGCCCATTCATCGCTGACCGAGGTGACGGCCACACGCAAATCCGGCCAGGCCGTGTCGAGCAGGAATTCGAGACGCGACAGCACATCGGCGGCCTTGGCGGTCGAGGTCGTCATGAAGAACCGGTTTTCCGCCAGCCGCGTCGTGGTGCCGTCGTCGAAGACGATACCGTCGTCGCGCAGCATGATGCCGTAGCGGGCGCGGCCTACCGCCAGTTTGGCAAAGCCGTTGGCGTAGACGCGATCGAGGAAGATTGCCGCATCCGGGCCCTGGACATCTATCTTGCCGAGCGTGGAGATGTCCATCAGCCCCCCGGCCTGGCGCACATTCCGCATTTCGGCGACATAGGCGTCGTTCACGTCACGTCCCGACTGCCGGTAGAAATAGGGCCGCATCCAGAGCCCGACCTCGAGCATCTCGGCGCCGTTCGCCACGTGCCAGTCATGCATCGGCGTGCGGCGGATCGGCTTGAAATGATGGCCGATGGCGCGCCCGGCAAGCGCGCCGATGGCAACCGGCGTATAGGGCGGGCGGAAGGTCGTGGTGCCGGTCTCACGGATCGTTGCGTTGCGCAGCGCTGCCATGGCGGCAAGTGCGGGAAAATTGCTGGTCTTGCCCTGGTCGGTGCCCATGCCGAGCGTAGTGTAGCGCTTCAGGTGCTCGACCGATTCATAACCCTCGCGATGGGCGATCTCGATATCCCCGGTCGTCACGTCCATCTGGAAATCGACGAAGGCTTTTCCACGTCCGACCGAAGGGGCTTCGCGAAGTAGCGTCGTGGCGGTTTCGCCGAGATCGAGTCTGGACGGAGCGGACACCGGCGCCGACTTGCCGCAGGAGGCTGCCGCTTCGATGCCAGCGCGATGGCCGTCCTCGACGGCAGCGGCGGTCGCATAGGCTCCTATCATTGCGCCGGCGCCGAACTGGCTGGCTGCAAAGACGCCCGGCACGAAGCCGTCAATGTCGTCGTGATACACAGGTTTGACACCGAGGTGTGAGGTGAGATGCACGGTTGGCGACCAGCCGCCGGAGATGCAGACCAAGTCGCAGGCGGCCGAAGATTGTCCCTCCGGACCATTGAGCGTTACGCGCCTGACGGCATGGCCGCCATGCAGGTCGACGATGCGCGTTGCGGCCCGCACCACCACGCCGAGCCGTGCGGCTTCTGCGGCAAGTGCTGCGGGCGGGACGGGGCGCAGATCGGCAATCGTCACCTCCGCGCCGGCTGCGGCATAGTCGAAGGCGGTGCGCCAGGCACCGTCATTGGTGGTAGCGACGACGATTTTCTTGCCCGGCAGGACGGCGAAACGGTTGAGATAGGTCCGGGCGGCCGAGGCAAGCATGACGCCGGGCCGGTCGTTGTTCGAGAACACCATCGGCCGCTCGATGGCGCCGGTGGCGAAAACGATCGAGCGGATGCGCAACATAGTGACCGTTTGCCGTGTCTCGCCATTCGGCTGCGGATTGGTTGGATCGCGCTGTTCGACCAGTCCAAGGACATTGCCGTCATAGCTGCCGAAAGCGGTCGTCCGCTTCATAAGCGTGATGGTTTCGAAGCCCTCCAACTCGGCCTCGGCCTGCCGCAGCCATGCGGCCGCTGCGCTGTCGGACGGTTCCGCCAGAAGCTGGCCGCCAAGCAGGAAATCCTGCTCGATCAGCGCGACCCGCGCGCCGGCCGCGGCGGCCGCCCGCGCCGCCGACAATCCCGCCGGGCCGCCGCCGACGATGGCGACATCGGCGAAGGCATGACGAACCTCGTAGTGGTCGGGATCCACGCCGGTGCCGGCTCTGCCCAGACCGGCAGCCTTGCGGATAAAGTGCTCGTAGAACATCCAGGCGCGGCGCGTCGGGCCCATGAAGGTCTTGTAGTAGAAGCCGGCGGACAGAAACGGTGCCAACAGCCCGTTGACGCTTTGCATGTCGAAGGCAAGCGATGGCCAGCGGTTCTGACTCTCCACGACCATACCGTCGGCGAGTTCCAGTGTGGTCGCCGGCAGGTTCGGCTCGCGCCTCCCGGCGGTCCCGAGCGTAACCAGCGCATTCGGCTCTTCGGGTCCGGCGGAAAAAATGCCGCGCGGGCGATGATATTTGAAGCTGCGCCCGACCAGCGTGACGCCATTGGCGAGCAGCGCGGAGGCAAGTGTGTCGCCGCGATATCCAGCCAGCTTGCGGCCGTCGAAGGTAAACTCGACCGGCTGCTCGCGAATGATGCGGGCACCCACCGACAGCCGTTTGCGGTTTGAACTCATGCCGGTGACTTCCTGAGAGTTGATTTCCTGGCCCGCAATTTTCTAGCGAAGTCGACGGCTGCGATGGCATGGTTGCGGGTGTCGCGTTCGACCACCAGCCATTGCCGGCAACCGGTCACGTGCTGCCAGAATTCACGGTGCGGGCCGGCCGGGTTTGTCCTGATATAGACGTAGCGGTACCAGGCCTCCGGATCGGGATCGTCATGGGCCGGACGCTTGACCGAGGCATCGCCGCCATAGCGGAACTCGTCATGATCGCGCGGGCCGCAGCAGGGGCATTCGATGCGCAGCATTTTGTCCTGCCTCCTATTGCAGCCAGGCGGAAGGGCCGGCGCCGGCCTCATCGAGCGTGTGGCCGGTGCGGAAACGATCGAGCCCGTAGGCCGCGATCAAGGGATGCGGCTTGCCGGTGGCAATCGTGTGGGCGAAGCACCAGCCGGAAGCCGGCGTCGCCTTGAAGCCGCCATAGCACCAGCCGCCGTTGAGATAGAGACCCTCGATCGGCGTCGGGCAGATGATCGGGCTGGCATCGGGGGTCATGTCCATGAGGCCGCCCCAATGGCGAAGCAGACGGACGCGCGAAATGCACGGCATCAATGCGATCGCGGCCTCCGCCACTTCGCGCACGACGCCGAGATTGCCGCGCTGGGCATAGGAATTATAGCCGTCGAGATTGCCGCCGAAGACCAACCCCCCCTTGTCCGACTGGCTGACGTAGAAATGGTCGGCGCCATAGGCGACGACGTGATCTACCAGCGGCTTCAGCGGCTCGGTTACGAAAGCTTGCAGCACATGGCTTTCGATCGGCAATTCAAGCCCAGCCTTGGCGCCGAGCACGGACGTGTGGCCAGCAACCGCGAGGCCGACCTTGCCGGCGCCGATCCGGCCTTTCGTCGTTTCGACGCCGACGATCCTGTCGCCGTCACGGACAAAGCCTGTCACATCGCAGTTCTGGATGATGTCGACGCCATGGCTGTCGGCGGCACGCGCATAGCCCCAGGCGACGGCGTCGTGGCGTGCCGTGCCCGCGCGGCCCTGAAAGATGGCGCCATGGATCGGGAAGCGGGCGGTGTCGGAAAAATCGAGATAGGGCACCAGCCGGCGCACGTCTTCGCGGTCGACGATGTCGGCGTCGATGCCGTTCAGCCGCATGACGTTGGCGCGGTGGCTGAAACCGTCGAGCTGATCGGCCGAATGCGCCGTGACGAGTTGACCGCGCTGGGAGAACATCACGTTGAAATTCAGCGCCTGAGACATGTCCTCCCAAAGCTTCATCGAGAATTCGTAGAACTGGGTGTTGCCGTCGAGCAGGTAGTTGGAGCGGATGACGGTGGTGTTGCGGCCGACATTGCCGCCGCCGACATAACCCTTTTCGAGCACCGCGACGTCACGGATGCCGTGGTTCTCGGCGAGGTAGAAGGCGGTGGCGAGGCCGTGTCCGCCGCCGCCAATAACGATCACGTCATAGGACGATTTTGGCTCCGCGGCCCGCCAGGCTCGCTGCCAGTTCTTCTGGCCTGACAGCGCGTTGCGGAAAACCGAAAATGCCGAGTAGCGCGCCATGTGTGCAGGCCTATCGAATGATCGGGCCGGCCGGCGTGCGGGTAAGCACTTCGGCGCCCGCATCGGTCAACAGCACCGTGTTGGAGACGAAGTCATTGCCGCGACCAGTGCCCATCAGCCACGACAGGATGTGGAAGCTCATCCCGGTTTGGATCTCGAGGTCGGAATCGTGTCGCAAGCCGGTCACCGAATTGCCGCCGGTCCATGACGGCGGCTGGCCGGCGCCGACCAGGTAACCGCAGTGATGGCGGCGATAGTGGGAAAGACCGGCCTCGTCGGCGACGGCCTGCCAGGCGGCGTAGACATCGCGCGCCTTGGCGCCCGGCCGTAGCGCCTCGACGACCGCGTTGAACGCCTTGGCGGTCACCTCCGCCATTGTGGCGTCTTCATCGCTGATGTGGCCTATGCGAACGAGCCGGCCGAGCGGGGCGTGGTAGCGCGAGATGCACCCGGACAGTTCGACAAAGACGGGCTCGCCCTTGCGGTAGATCCCGTCGCCCCAGGTTGTGTGCTCTTCACCCAGGCGCGCGGCCGGGCGGATGAACGGTCCGAAGCCCGGCGCATGACCGCCGGCGCGGATCATTGCCGCAACACATTGGGCGGCGACCTCCTGTTCGGAAGCGCCATCGGAGATCGCCGCGATCGCGGCACCGGCGGCGGCGTCCGTCACTTGTGCCGCCCGCCGCATCAGCGCCTGTTCTTCGGCGCTTTTCACCCGCCGCATTTTGTCGGTCAGACCGGAGACATCGCTCCACTTTGCATCGGCTTGCATCTGGAGTGCCACGGCAAGTCCATGGCTAAGGCCGGCTGTCCAGTATTCGAGGCCGATCCGCTTGCCGGATAGGCCGAGCTCTGCCAGCACCCGCGCGGCAAGGTCGGCCGCCGTTTCGCTGTCGGAATGGCCACGGAATTCCGCTGCCTTCACCTGCTTCTCGATTGTCACCTTCTCCATCGAGCGGGTGACCAGAACAGGTTTTTCCCGGAGCGGGACAATCAGCAGGTGAGGGGCAAAATACCCCCAGTGATCAAGCCCGGTGAGATAGAAGACGTTCTCCGGCGAGGCAAACACCGCCGCGTCGAGCTCGCGCTCAACCAGTGCAGTACGGACCTTTGCCAGCCGGCCTGCGATTTCGGCTTCGGAAAAAGGATTGCGGTCCATCGGGCGTCCTCGTGCTTGTTGCCGGCTTGCTGGCGGGCATGGTCTTTTTCGGCAGGCGGTTTCCCGGCCCCCATGTCAGTCGATGACGATGAGTTCGCGCGCCACATCGCAGAGGCGTTCGCCGCCGCGTTCCGTGACGACGAACGATTCCGAGATGGCGATGCCGAAATCGTCGAGCCAGACGCCGGCCATGAAATGGAAGCACATCCCAGGCTGCATCTCGGTAGTATCGCCCGGACGAAGGCTTGCGGTGCGTTCACCCCAATCGGGCGGATATGCGAGCCCGACCGGATAGCCGACGCGGCTGTCTTTCTTCAGCCCGTTCCGTCGCAGGACTGCCTGCCAGGCGGCTTCCACCTGTTCGGCGGTGTTGCCGGGGCGCGCGTTCTCGAGGCCAGCGTCGACGCCCTCGACGATCGCCTTGGCCATGTCGAGCATGGCTTGCGGCGGCTTGCCGAAATGTACCGTCCGGGTCAGCGCCGCATGGTAGCGGCGGCGCACGCCGGCGACCTCCAGAATGGCGAGGCCGCTGTCCGGCAGCGGCGCGTCGGACCACGTCAGGTGCGGCGTGCTAGTGCCCTCGCCAACGGGCATCAGCGGACAGATCGCGGCATAGTCGCCGCCTGATCCGGGCACGCCCATGATCTGCGCGTGATAGATTTCCGCAATGGCGTGGTTCTGAGGCACACCGGGCCGCATTTTCTCGATGGCACGGTTCATGGCATGCGTGCAGATCGCACCCGCCTCGCGGATCAGCACCAGCTCGGCTTCGGATTTGATCAGCCGCGCCCAGTTGACGAGATCGTGGTTGTTGGCGAAGTGCGCGTCGGGCAGTCCCTCGACAAGGTGGGCGTGGCAGCGCGCAGTGTAATAATGCGCGTCCATCTCGACGCCGATACTGGCCTTTTCCCAGCCGCGCGACCGGATCAGTCGGGCGAGTTCGTCATAGGGGTGTTCGACGGGCTGCTGCACCAGCCGCTCCGAGAACGGCACGATGTTTGTCTCCGGCAGGCCGGTTGTCAGGCGCGCGCTCTTGGCATCCTGCGCCCTGCCGAACCAGATCGGCCGATCCTCCTCCAGATGGACGAGGACGCACTGCGGAACATAGAACGACCATCCATCATAGCCGGTCAGCCAGCACATGTTGGCTGGATCCTGACAGACGATGAGATCGAAGCCGGCTTTTTGCATGCGTGTCTTCACGCCGGCGAGACGCTGCCCATACTCCGCTTGCGTGAATGTCCCGAACCCGTTCGCGGTCGCCACCGAAATCCTGCCTTCCAGGTACGCCGCTTGCCCTTTGATCAACATGGGCAAATAGGCCAAATTGTGCACAACTCGACGTCAATTTGTTGGCTAACTACGAATTACCGCCGAATTTTCATGGTTTCTATATCTCAGCTTGCGAAATGTCTAGGGCAGTTGTATACGTCTTATCAAGCAGGCGTCGACCTCGAAGAAGGCTGCGCCCTGGGAACCATCCACAGTTGTCCAATGGGAGAAAAGCATGCTCAATTCATCAATATCGCGCCGCATGGTCGTGAAAGCGGCTGCCTGCATCGCGCTCGCCGCGACGTCATTGACGTCGCTATCCGCTCACGCGGAAACCACCCTCGAACGGGCCAAGAAGGACGGCTACATCCGCGTCGGTTTCGCCAACGAGGCGCCGTTCGGTTACGCCACGCCTGACGGCAAGCTGACCGGCGAGGCGCCGGAAGTCGCCAAGGCGGTGCTCGCCAAGATGGGCATACCGCAGGTCGACGGTGTTTTGACCGAATTCGGCTCGCTCATTCCAGGTCTCAAGGCCGGCCGCTTCGACATCATCGCCGCCGGCATGTTCATCACTCCGAAGCGCTGCGCCGAGATCAACTACTCCGAGCCGTCCTACGGCATCGGCGAGGCTATGCTGGTGGCAAAAGGCAATCCGAAAGGCATCAAGGATTTTTCCAGCATCAAGGATAATCCGGATCTCAAGCTTGCCGTGATGGCCGGCGCCGTCGAAGGCGGCTTCGCCAAGGAAGCGGGCGTTGCCAGTGGGCAGATTGTCTCCTTGCCCGACCAGTCCAGCCTGGTCGCGGCCGTCCAGTCGGGCCGCGCCGACGCTGCTGCGCTGACCGCTCTTTCGATCGCCGATATGGCCAAGAAAGCCGACGGCGTCGAATCGACCAAGCCCTTCGGCGAGGTTGCCGGCAAATCGGTGAAAGGTCATGGCGGCTTCGGCTTCCGCAAGGAAGACACCGACCTGCAGCAGGCGTTCAACGCCGAGCTGAAGAAGTTCATCGGTTCGCCGGAGCATATTGCGCTGGTCGAGCCGCTCGGCTTCGGCAAGGACTACCTCCCCAACAAGACCACCGCGGAGCTTTGCGCGGGCAAGTAGGTTCCCAACTGCTGGCGGCGCGAAAGCGCCGCCCTTTTTTCTCCGGGGGAATCGCATGGGTATCCGTACGCTCGTTGCCATGCTGGTCATCGCGCTCGTCGTGATCGGCGCCTTGGCAACACAGGAAAGCTATCGAGTGTTCATGCCGGGGCTGCTGCAAGGCGCGGTCCTGACAATCGAGATCGCCGTCCTCGGCAGCCTGCTCGCAATCGTCATGGGCGTGCTTGCAGCACTTGCACGGATGTATGGCCCGACGCCGCTCAGATGGCTGGCCACGGTCTATGTCGAGATCTTCCGCGGAACGTCGGCATTGGTACAATTGTTCTGGCTGTTTTTCGTGCTGCCGCAATTCGGCGTCACGATCAACGCTTTCGTGGTGGCAGTCCTGGCACTCGGCCTGAACGTCGGTGCCTACGGGTCGGAGGTCGTGCGTGGTGCGATCCTTTCGGTCGCTCGCGGCCAGTGGGAGGCATGTACGGCATTGAACATGAGCCGGCCACAGATGTTGCGCCGGATCATCCTGCCGCAGGCCTTTGTGGCGATGATCCCGCCCTGGGGCAACCTGTTCATCGAGCTTCTGAAATCGACAGCGCTTGTGTCGCTGATCACGCTTTCCGACCTCGCCTTCAAGGCGCAGCAAATGAACCAGAATACGTTCAAGACCATTCCGATCTTCACACTTGTCCTTTTGATGTACCTGGCAATGTCGCTGGTTCTCACCATTGGCATGCGGCTTCTCGAAAGGCGGGCATCGATCGGACTGGCGCGAGGGAAGGCAGCATGATCTGGGACTGGGCATTTGCTTTTGAAATCCTGCCGGTGCTCGCCCGCGCGGCCATCGTCTCCATCGAGGCGACGCTGATCGGCTTTGCACTTGCCGCCTCGCTTGGCCTGGTGCTGGCCGTCGTCCGTATCGCCGTGCCGTGGACCGGCTGGACAATTTCGGTGCTGGTCGAACTGATCCGTTCGACCCCGCTGCTTATCCAGATATTCTTTCTCTATTTCGTCTTTCCGAAATTCGGTGTCGTGCTCGACGCCTTCACCGCCGGGGTGCTAGCCATCGGCATCCACTATGCCGCCTATTGCTCCGAGGTCTATCGCGCCGGTTTCGACAACATCCCTCGCGGCCAGTGGGAAGCCTCGATCGCACTTAATCTTTCGGCCTGGACAACGTTCCGCGACATCATCATTCCGCAGGCGATTCCGCCGATCGTTCCGGCGCTCGGCAACTATCTGGTTGCCTTGTTCAAGGAGACGCCATTGCTGTCCGCAATCGCCGTGCTGGAGCTGATGCAGACGGCCAAGATCATTGGCTCCGAAACCTTCCGCTACACCGAGCCGATGACGCTGGTGGGTCTGTTCTTCCTTGCCATGAGCCTGGTTTCTGCTGCGTTCATTCGCTCCCTCGAAGGCCTGCTCAACCGGAGGACCATGCGATGACGGAACAACCGATGGTTCGCTTCGACAATGTATCGAAACGCTACGGCACGTTAACCGTTCTCGACGGGCTTAATCTGGAAATAGCGCGCGGCGAAAAGGTCTCCATCATCGGCCCGTCCGGCTCGGGCAAGACGACGGTGCTGCGCATGCTGATGACGCTGGAGACGATCAATGACGGTGTCATCTGGGTTGAAGGCGAGCCGCTGACCCATATGGAGAGGAACGGCAAACTTGTTCCCGCCGATCTCGCCCACATCCGCAAGATCCGCGCCAAGATCGGCATGGTGTTCCAGTCGTTCAACCTGTTCCCGCACATGACGGCGATGCAAAACTGCATCGAGGCACCGATAACCGTGCTCGGCATGAAGCGGGCCGATGCCGAGGCGCGTGCCGCCGAACTGCTC
This sequence comes from Mesorhizobium sp. M0904, assembly GCF_040319475.1. Lineage (NCBI taxonomy): Bacteria > Pseudomonadati > Pseudomonadota > Alphaproteobacteria > Hyphomicrobiales > Phyllobacteriaceae > Mesorhizobium > Mesorhizobium sp. M0904. The sequence continues at coordinate 68,300 of NZ_JAMYOC010000005.1, forward strand.
GACATGGTCGGCTTATCGGATAAGAAGGACCACTATCCCTCGCAGCTCTCCGGTGGTCAGCAGCAGCGTGTCGCCATCGCACGCGCTTGCGCCATGCGGCCCAAGATCATGCTGTTCGACGAGGTGACCTCGGCCCTCGACCCCGAACTCGTCGGCGAAGTGCTTGAAGTCATCCGAAAACTTGGTAGGGAGCATGACCTCACCATGCTGATGGTCACCCACCAGATGGGATTTGCCAAGGAATTCTCCGATCGCGTCTGCTTTTTCCACGCGGGCAAGATCTGCGAGCAGGGGCCGCCAGGCGAGTTGTTCGGCACCCCCAAGAACGAGCGGACACGGCAGTTCCTGCACGCTGTCCTGGAGGCTGGATGACGCTTGAGACAGATGCCACGCCCACAGCCGTGACCGCCGCGCCGCCACGTCCGCTCTCGGCCCGGGAGCGATTTGAACGCATTTACCGGATACTGCGCGACCGCATCTGCCTGCTCGACTATGCGCCGGGAAGCCATCTGTCCGAGGAAGAACTTGCCCAGGAATTCGAGATCAGCCGCACGCCGGTCCGGCGTGTCCTGGCGCGTCTCGAATCCGAGGGTCTGGTTCAATCCGTTCACGGCGTCGGCACGATCGTCACCGATGTCGATATCGAGGAATTGCAGCAGGTCTATCATTTGCGCCTGGAGCTGGCGCTCCTCGTCGGCAAGCTTTCGCCGCTCCCGCGCACGGCGGACGATCTCGACCGGATACGGGCGCTCATCGCGCGTTGCGATGCCGATATACTCAATCCCGACCAGCGCGCTTTCCTGCGCCTCAACATGGATTTTTTCTACGAGCTCACGGCGATGACCGGCAACCAGCCGCTGCGCGAGATCAGCGAGCGCCTGTATTTTCAGGTCGCGCGCGTCGTCCTGAAGATGATGCCGCAATTGGGCCTTGTCGAGGAGTTCACCGCGTTCCGCCGCGAAATGGAAGAGGTCCTTGCCGCCGCCGAGATCGGTGACTGGGAGTCCATAGGGCACATAAGGCGGGCGCATATCTCAATGAGCTTTCGCCGCATGATGCGTCATGCAGGCGACGCCAATCTGGATAGAGCAACATAGTCAGCCCCTCGGGGTTGTGCTGGCCGCCAAGGTCGGCGACAGCGATAGTCAAAACCGAATGTGCGGTTTCATAGCAGTCTCCTCTGGTCGAAGAACGCGCCGAGAATTCACTGGCAGTGCAGCAGATGATGAATCTGTCGCGGGGTGCTTCCCGTCAGGCGGCGGCTCTCGCGGACAAGATGCGCCTGGTCGGAATAGCCCGCTTCGGCCGCCAGCATGGCGGTGGAGCTGCTGGAGCGGCTCGAAAGCCGCAGAAAGCGCTGGTAGCGGAGGATACGGTCAAGCGTCTTGGGGCCATAGCCGAAGCTCGTGTCGAAGCGCCGGCGCAACGTCCTTTCGCTCATCTCGAGCGCGCGCATCAACCAAGGGACGAGCGGCGCGTCGGGTGGCGGCCCGCGCTCGATCAAACGATATGCCGCCTGCATGGGAACGTCGGTCGCGGTCGCGGGCATCTCCTCGGCGACGACCTGTTGGAGCGAGCAGGCCAGATCCTCGAGACTGTCGCTGGCGCGCACGCGGCTGGCCAGGCGGCGAGCTCGCGCCCCCCACAGATCTTCGAGCGACAGCCTCTTGCCGACCAGCTCGATTTGCGGCACGCCGAGCCATGCCGCCGCCGCGGCAGGATGGAAGCGCAAGCCGATCACGACCTCGTCCGCCGCTAGAACCTCGGTCTGCGGTTCCTTGTCAGGGCCGGCAATTCGGAAGCTGCCTCCGATCCATTGCAAATCGATCGTCGTGTCGGGCATGATGACGATTGGCGGTGAGCCCGCCGGGTCCATTCGATGCACCCACACCGAAGCAAAGCTCCCGCGAAGCCGCGCCGACGCTGGACGTTGCTGAAATGAACCCGTTGCCTGCGCTGGGACGGGATCGCTCATCTCGCTCCCCTTCGGATTAGCGGCGGTGAACCTACGGCGCAGCGGCGGCGCCCGGCCGTCGCTCGAGACAACGTCTTCCAATCGAGAACGGTTGCAAGAATCGGTTGTTTTCTTCCGGCCGGAACGAAGAGGGCAGGTGGAGGGCGATGCCACGTGCATCGCCATCGGCAGCGCCGTGTGCGGCTCATACGTCAATGGCCGTTCTGTTCAATAAGGCAAGCGAGATGCGTGCTTATCTTTCGGCGTCGTACATCACATGAGAGGTATGCGTCATGAGCAACAAAAACGACCAACGGATCGACTATGTCGAATTCAACGTGAAAGACATTCAGCGGTCACGCGACTTCTACGGAAAGGCGTTTGGCTGGACCTTCACCGACTACGGCCCGCAATATTGCGAGTTCAACGACGGGCGCTTGTCAGGTGGCTTTGCTGCTGGCCCAGCGAGGTCCGGAGGAGGCCCGCTCGTCATTCTCTATGCCGATGATCTGCCGGGAACGGTCAAGCGTGTCGAGGAAGCGGGAGGCAAGATCGTCAGGCCGATTTATGGGTTCCCCGGTGGCCGGCGCTTTCATTTCGCGGACCCGAACGGTTACGAGCTAGCGGTTTATACCGAAGACGGCAGCAATGAATGATCGCGTTCCTCCCACCTCGGGTTGGTTTTGCTCGGCGGCGTCTTGATTTGGGCGGGCGCCGAGCATGTCCTCAGATTTCGGGCGATTGCAGCGTCCCTGGCCGGGCGGGGCTTCCTGCTCCCAAGCCTCTTCTCGCGGCCGGACCGGTGCTGGAGATCGCAGGCGGCTTTTGCCTCGCAACGGGCCTTGGTGGACCCTTTCCCGCCGCGGCCCTGGCCGTATTCACCATTACGGCGTCGTTCATGGCGCTCAACTTCTGGCCTACAGCGGCGATGAACGCGAAGCGCTTCGTACCGGCTTCACCAATGTTGCCGTCTTGGGCGGGTTGATTGTCGCCGCGACCACTAGCCTGTGATCATCATTTCGGGGCGGCGGCTTCGTCTTCATCTGCAATCAGCCGCTGGTCGTTGGTGATCCGGTGTTGTTGCAGCATCCGCCTATCGCTGCCAGAAGGGCAGCTTGGCGATCTCTTCCTCGGCCTGTCGCCTCGTCAGACCGATATCGTCGATCAGATGGGGATTGGTCTGCGCCAATCGCTTGAGATCCCAGCGAAAGCGTGTCGGCTCGCGCCAGGCCGCGATAATGCTTCGCAGCGTCGCCAGGCTGTAGCGCCGAGGCGATGCTTCCGCCGGCCGCACTGCCTGAAGCGGGGCCGAGGCAAAGGTGGGAATATCGTTCATGGCAACCTCCATATGGTTTGAGGGGCCCATACGATTTTGGGAGTGTGGGGCCCTCGACCTGAAAGAGGCTGAATTCTGCAGGATACGAACCGCGCCGTAATTAAGCTCTCCCAAATAGTTCTCAAAACTTCCAAACGGGCTATAGATGCGCCGTATGCAGGGATCGCGCTTTGCCTTTGGTCCGTTCGTGCTTGATCCGGGTGCGGGAACGCTTATTCGGAACGATGTCCCCGTTGCCGTTAGCTACCGCGGGCTAAAGCTGCTTGCGGCGCTCGTCGGACGGCCCGGCGAAATCCTTGAAAAGGCTGAGTTGATGGACGCGGCGTGGCCGGGTACAGCCGTCGAGGAAGGCAACCTAACCGTCCAGATCGCGCTGCTGCGGAAGCTGCTTGGCCCGGCCGCCGACGGCGGTGAATGGATCGCCACGGTTCCGCGCGTCGGCTACCGCTTCACGGGCGCCGTCGAACAGCTCGGCGTCGCGAAGCGAAAACCTTTGCCGCTGCCCGACAAACCATCGATAGCCGTGCTGCCCTTCGTCAATGTCAGCAACGATCCCGAGCAGGAATCCTTCGCGGACGGGTTGACCGAAGACCTGATCACCGACTTATCCAGGATCTCCGGCCTCTTCGTTATCGCACGCAACTCGGCCTTTGCTTACAAAGGAAAGGCGATGGACGTGCGCGGGATCGCACAGGACCTTGGTGTGCGCTACCTGCTGGAGGGTAGCGCAAGGCGCGCCGCAGGGCACGTGCGCATCAACGCACAACTGGTCGACGCGGTGAGTGGCGATCATCTATGGGCGGAACGCTTCGATCGCAGCCTGGAAGATATTTTTGCCGTTCAGGACGAGGTCACCGGCAAGATCGTCGAGGCGTTACTCGGCCGGCTGCGCGCACCGCCGCCGCGCAATCGGCCCCAAAATCTCGAGGCCTACGATCTCTGCGTGCGGGCGCGCAAGCTGATGGATGATTCGCCGCAGACGGCGCAGGAAGCGCATCTGATGCTGACCCGCGCGGTTTCGCTCGATCCGGAATATGCCGAGGCCTATCGCTGGCTTGCCATGAACCACTGGATGGGATGGGTGCATTCCGGCGGACCAACCGAAACATCCCGTAGCGCTGCTTTGGAACTGGCGCGCAAAGCCGTGGCGATCGACCCCAACGATGCCGGCTGCCGCTGGGTTTTGGCTTACCTGCTTGCCTACGAGCGCAGCTTCGCCGAGGCGGATGCGGAATTCGCCAAGGCGATCGAGCTCGACCCGAACGAGGCCGATGCCTGGGCGGCATTGTCCGACATCGCGGTCCTGGCCGGACGGGTCGAGGAGGGTCTTGAGCACATTCGCAAGGCGTTCCGGCTGAATCCGTTTCCGGCAAGTTGGTATTATCTCGCGCTCGGCCAGGCGCAATATGCGGCCGGCGAATACGAAGCCGCTGTCGAGACACTGCGCAGGGACGAGACCTATCGTACAAGCTCACGCCGTTTCCTGGCGGCAAGCCTTGCCCAACTCGGCCGGCTCGACGAGGCGCGCGCAGAGGTCGAACTGTTTCTCGTCGGCAACCCGCATTTCACAACCCGCCACTGGGCGGCGACGGAGCCATTCCGCGACGCTGCGACGCTTGAGCATTTTCGTTGACGGCTTCCGTAAGGCCGGCCTTCCGGAGTGACGCGCCGGCGCCGTCGCACGGTTCGTGCGACCTATTCCTCAAAGCGACCCGTGGCGTCACGATCGCGCTCGTATCGTCTCGTGAGCGGAAACGGCGGCAACCAGGACTCGCGACGGATGATCCAGCTTTCGTAAGTTGGCATCAGTTGGTCAGGCGCGTCCAGGGATCCGAGGTTCACTTCGACTTCGTCGGCGGTGCGGGCGAAAACGGTCGAGCCGCAGCGGGGACAGAAAAACCGCCCGGCATAGTCGCGTGTTTCGCCGTCGATCGTCACCGCATCTTCGGGAAATATCGCGGAAGCGTGAAAAAGGGCTCCATGATGCTTGCGGCAGTCGAGACAGTGACAAAGACCGACCCGGTATGGGCGCCCCGACGCGACAATTCGGACGTTGCCACACAGGCAACCGCCGGTGAATCGGTCCATGCTGCGTCTCCTCCAAAATCAAGCGGCCGGAATGGTTACAACGACCGGCACTGTTGTTGCAATCGGCGCGCCGCGGGCGGGGACACGTCGTTCTTCCGTGGCGATGACATTGCAGCCGCCTCTCTATGCCTTATGCGAGCTTGCCGCCGAAAATAGGCTTTGGTTTGTCATATGGAACGAAACGGCGCGTTCCATTGAGCCGCCAACTCGGCGGCCGAGGCGAGCTTGACTCCGCAGTCGGCGAGTATGCGTGCGACCGTCGCTACCGCCTCGGCGTTGGACGAGGCCATGCTGCCGTTCGGAAGGAAAAGATTGTTTTCGAAGCCGACCCGGACATGGCCCCCAAGCAATGCGGCGGCGGTCACGCACGCCGCTTCGTTACGGCCGAAGGCGCAGACGCTCCAATGATCGAAGCGCGGCATGTTCGCCGCGAGGAATGGCAAGAGATCGGCAGGAACGGACGTCTGTCCCGGCGTGTAGCGGCCCAGCACGTAGAGAACCGGTATGCTTGCCCAAGGGGTCAGTCCGCGTTGCTGCATGTCCGAAAGCCTGACGGCCTCCTCGGGCGAATAGAGGATGATCTGTGGCGCAACCCCCTCGGTGTGCAGCCAGGCCATGAAGCGCACGAAGGCGAGTTCCGATCCGGCATCAGGAACGATTTCGCGAAGCGCCAGGGAGACAGCTTGCGGCTTCACATCTTGTACGACGGCCATCTGTTGGGCCGGCGAATAGATACCGAGTGCTTCGGAGGTGATCTGGATTACCAAGCGGTCGCCGGCAGCACCGCGGATGGCGGCGATCGCCTGGCGGTAGGCGTCGGCGTCGAGCAGATGATTGCCGCTTCGGTCGCGGACATGAACGTGGATCATAGCCGCACCGGCATCGGCGCATTCCGCGGCCGTCCTCGCAAGTTCGGCTGGTGTCAGCGGAATCGCCGGATGGTCGGCCTTGCTCCGACGTCCCCCGTTCGGGGCGACGGCTATGGCGATGCCGTCGACACCATGGGCCGGCTTCATGGGAACGTTCTGTAAGCGACAAGATTCATATGAATCATCTTTGATCACACTGAAACAGACGTTGCAATCGCTGGTCTGGCGAGCTAGCAATATCCATGGACCAGGAAGAGCTTGCTGGACAGATCGTCACTGCCTTCGACGGCATGTCGGCGCAGCTTCGGTCCGCCGCGCGCTATGTCCTTGATAAGCCGTATGATGTCGCGCTGTTGTCCATGCGCGAGCAGGCCCGGCACGCAGGAGTGCAGCCGGCGACGATGACGCGGCTGGCCCAGCATCTCGGCCTTGATGGCTACGAGGCGGTACGCGATATCTACGCCGCCGCGATCCGGGACGGCGAAATCGGTTTCGCCGGCAAGGCGGGCCTTCAGGTCGCCAGCCAAAAGGTCAAGGGCGACCACGCGCTGGCGGCCGATATTCTGGATTCGATTTCCAGCCAGCTTGCCCATCTCGCCGAAGGCAGGTCGATCGACCGTCTGGTCGAGACGGCCAGGGCGCTCAGTGCGGCAAGGCGCGTCTATTGCCTCGGCCTGCGCTCAAGCCACGCAGTGGCCTGGCATCTGCATTACATCCTGTCGCTGATCGGCGAGAAATCGGTGCTGCTGCACGGCATCGGCGGAACCGATGGCGACGCTCTGGCCCATGCGACCAGGGACGACGTGCTGATCGCCGCCAGCGTCCTGCCCTACACGCGCTTCACCATCGAGCTTGTCGAGTACGCTGCCGGCCGCGGCGTACCGGTCATTGCGATTACCGACAGCGGGGTAGCGCCCTTGGCGCTGCTTGCCGATCACCTGGTCGTCGTGCCGACCGGCAGCCCGTCCTTTTTCCACACCATGACGCCAGCTTTCATCGTTGCTGAGGTCCTCGGTGCTCTTGTCGCGGGGCAGGCAGGCGAGGGCGCTGTTGAGTCGCTGCGACGTTTCGATGAGCAGGGCGCCGCCCTCAAGACCCATCTGAACCAGCGTCCGCCGAAGAAAATGCCCATCAGGGACCGTCGATGACACACATTCTTCATCGAACCATCCACTCGACGCTGCCGGTCGCCGCTCGCGGCCAAGGCATCGAACTGTTCGATGCCGAGGGCAAGTCCTATATCGACGCGTCGGGCGGCGCCGCCGTGTCCTGTCTCGGCCACGGTCATCCCGACGTGATCGCCGCGCTGCACGCCCAGCTTGACCGCATCGCCTACGCACACACCGGCTTCTTCACCACCGAGGTGGCGGAGCGCTTGGCGGATCGGCTTGTCGAGGACGCGCCGAAAGGGTTGGACCACGTCTATCTGGTCAGCGGCGGCTCGGAGGCGGTCGAGGCCGCGCTCAAGATGGCCAGGCAATATTTTGTCGAGAAAGGCGAGCCGCAACGGCGCCATCTCATCGCTCGCCGGCAGAGCTATCACGGCAATACGCTCGGCGCTCTCGCCACCGGCGGCAACGAATGGCGGCGCGCCCAGTTCAGGCCGTTGCTGATCGAGACCCACCATATCGACCCCTGTTACGCCTATCGCTATCAAAAGCATGGCGAAAGCGACGAAGCCTATGCGGCGCGCGCCGCTCGGCAGCTCGAAGACAAGATCCTTGAACTCGGCCCGGACGAGGTCATCGCCTTTGTCGCCGAGCCGGTGGTGGGTGCCACGCTCGGCGCCGTGCCGTCGGTCGCCGATTATTTCAAGCACATTCGCGCGATCTGCGACCGCTACGGCGTGCTGCTCATTCTCGACGAAGTGATGTGCGGCATGGGCCGTACCGGCACGCTGCATGCGTGCGAGCAGGACGGCATCGCTCCCGACCTGCTGACCATCGCCAAGGGGCTCGGCGGTGGCTACCAGCCGATCGGCGCGGTGCTGCTTGGCCGGCATATCTTCGAAGCCTTTGCCCAGGGTTCGGGCTTCTTCCAGCATGGACATACCTATATGGGGCATCCAATGGCGGCGGCGGCCGGCCTTGCCGTGCAGGAGGTCATCCGGCGCGACCGCCTGCTCGACAACGTCAGTGCAATGGGCGCGCAGCTCGACGAGCGCCTGCACCAGCGCTTTGATAATCACCATCACGTCGGCGACATTCGCGGACGAGGTCTGTTCAGGGGAATCGAGCTGGTGGTCGATCGCGCCAGCAAGGAACCGTTCGACCAGAGATTTGAACTCAACGCTCGCATCAAGCGCGAAGCAATGGCCCGCGGCCTGATGATTTATCCGATGGCCGGGACGATTGACGGTGTGCGGGGCGTTCATGTGCTTGTGGCGCCGCCTTTCATCATTTCCAGACAGGATATCGATCGGATCGTCGAACGGCTCGGTGAGGCGATCGACGCTGCGATCGCTTCAGCGGCCTGACCCGCACGACGCGGACCGCCTCAATCAGTTCCAACGCGTCATCGGCGATGGGCCGGGACACCCACCAGAGAGGTAGCAACCATGTACAGTCCAATGAAAACCCTGATCGGCGCGGCGGCTTGCATGCTGCTGGCGCTGCCGTCCGTCAGAGCCGAGCAGCGCTTCGTCACGGTCGGCACCGGCGGGGTCACCGGCGTCTACTATGCCGTCGGCGGCGCCATTTGCCGGCTGATGAACAAGGACCGGCAGAAAACCGGCATCCGATGCTCGACCGAGTCGACCGGCGGTTCGGTCTTCAACGTCAACTCCATCCAGACCGGCGACCTCGATTTCGGCTTGACCCAATCGGACGTCCAGTACCAGGCCTATGAGGGGACCGGAAATTTCGAAGGCAAGCCGTTCAAGGATCTGCGGGCCGTCTTCTCCGTCCATCCCGAGCCGTTTACCGTGCTGGCGCGGCCCGATGCCGGCGTCACCAAATTCGAGGACTTCAAAGGCAAACGCTTCAACGTCGGCAACCCCGGGTCAGGCACCCGCTCGTCGATGGAGGAGTTGCTGAAGCAGATGGGCTGGACGCTCGGCGATTTCTCGCTTGCCGCGGAGCTGAAGGCGGATGAGCAGGGCAGCGCGCTGTGCGACAACAAGATCGACGGTTTCTTCTACGGCGTTGGTCATCCTTCCGCCGCGATCCAGGATCCGACCACGGCCTGCGGCGCCAAACTCATCCCGCTGACCGGTCCGGCAGTGGACGCGCTGTTGGCAGCTCATCCGTACTATTCAGTCGCCACCATCAAGGGTGGCATGTACGCCAATAACCCGGACGACGTGAAGACATTCGGCGTCCGCGCCACCGTGGTGACGAATGCCAGTACCCCCGATGAGGTGGTTTACGAGCTGGTGAAGTCGGTCTTCGAAAATTTCGACGACTTCAAGAAACTGCATCCGGCTTTCGCCAATCTCGATCCCAAGGAGATGATCAAGACCGGTCTGTCGGCGCCAATGCATCCGGGCGCGGAGCGCTATTACAAGGAGAAGGGCTGGCTCTGAGGCTTTCAATGCGAGGCGCCAAGGGCGCCTCGCATCGCAAATAAATGTGGGGAACGATGACAGATCAAAGCCAGCGGGCGGCAGCGCCTGACCAACCCGTTATCGACATCGACAAGCTCAGCGAGATCGTCGCGGAAGCCGACACCGGTGGGCGCAAGCCGACCGGCCGCACCGCGAAGCTGATCCTCGGCGTATCGCTTGCATGGTCGCTGTTCCAGCTTTGGTATGCCTCGCCCCTTCCGTTCATGCTCAATTTCGGCGTTGTCAGCGACGGCATCGCCCGCTCCATCCATCTGGCCTTCGCCCTGTTTCTGGCGATGCTGACGTTTCCCGCCTTCAAGACCTCATCGCGCAGCCGGGTGCCGCTACCCGACTGGGTGCTAGGCATCGCCGGGGCGGCGTCCGCCCTCTATCTGCTGGTCTTTTATAGCGATATCGCCCACCGGCCGGGGCTTCCCACTACAGCTGACCTGGTCGTATCTATCGCCGGCGTCCTCATCCTGCTCGAGGCCGCCCGTCGCGCCGTCGGGCCTGCCATCACTGTCATCGCGGCGATCATGCTGATCTATATTTTCGCCGGGCCTCACCTTCCTGGCCTGCTCGGCCACAAGGGCGCGACGTTATCGCGCGCAGCCTCGCAGATGTGGCTGACGTCCGAGGGGGTGTTCGGTGTCGCCCTCGGCGTGTCCACCAATGTCGTCTTCATGTTCGTTCTGTTCGGAACATTGCTGGAGCGCGCCGGCGCCGGCGGCTTTTTCATCCAGCTTGCCTTCTCGCTGCTCGGCAAATACCGCGGCGGTCCGGCCAAGGCCGGTGTCGTGGCTTCCGGCCTGACCGGCATGATTTCCGGCTCGTCGATCGCCAATGTCGTGACCACCGGAACCTTCACCATCCCGCTGATGCGACGGGTCGGATATTCTGCGGTGAAGGCGGGCGCCATCGAATGCGCGGCCGGCGTCAATGGTCAGCTGATGCCTCCTGTGATGGGCGCCGCCGCGTTCCTGATCGCGGAATATGTCGGCATCTCCTATGCCGAGGTGGTCAAGCACGCCTTCTATCCGGCGCTGCTGACCTACGGATCGTTGTTCTACATCGTCGATATCGAAGCGATGAAGACAGGGATGAAGGGCCTGCCGTCACGCCGCACGCACTCCGCATTTCAGGGTGCACTGCGCGGGCTGATGGGCATATGCGGCTTCATCGTCCTCGCAGGGCTTGTCTATTACGGCATCGGCTGGACGAAGATCGTTTTCGGCGCGGCCGCGACCTGGATGATCACTGCCGCGCTGATCGCCGTTTACATCGGCCTTGTCGCCTACCGGGCGCGCTATCCCGACCTGCCGCTCGAGGATCTGGAGGGCGAGATCGTCAGGATTCCGCACTTCGGCGAGACGGCGCGCACTGGATTGCATTTTCTGCTTCCGGTGATTCTGCTGATCTGGTGCCTGATGGTGGAGGAGCTCTCGCCGGGCCTCTCGGCATTCTGGGGCGTTGTCGCCCTGATGGCGCTGATCGTCACGCAACGGCCGCTCACCGCCTTTTTCCGCAAGGACCGAGCGCTGGCACGGCATTGGCTTCACGGTTTCGACGATCTGGTCGGTGGCCTGTCCGCCGCTGCGCGCAACATGACGACGGTCGGCATTGCCACTGCGACGGCCGGCATCATCGTCGGCACGGTCCTGCTCACCGGCATCGGGCTGGTGATGACCGAGCTCGTCGAATTCATCTCGGGCGGCAGCTTCATCGTCATGCTTTTGTTCACCGCGGTGATCTGCATCATTCTCGGCATGGGCATGCCGACCACCGCGAGCTATGTCGTCGTCGCCACCTTGATGGCGCCGGTCATCGTCGATTTGGCGGCGCAGAACGATCTTGCCGTGCCGCTGGTCGCCGTCCACATGTTCGTTTTCTATTTCGGGCTGATGGCGGACGTGACGCCGCCGGTGGGGCTGGCGGCTTATGCTGCTGCGGCAATTTCCGGCGCCGATCCGGTGAAGACCGGGATTCAGGGTTTCAAGTACGAGATCCGTACCGGCCTCTTGCCGTTCATCTTCATCTTCAACACCGGACTGCTGATGATCGATCTCGAAGGGCCGTTCGACTTCGTTGCGATGGTCGTGACATCGACGCTGGCCATGGTCTCGTTTGTAGCAGCGACGCAGAATTGGATGCTCGTGCGCAACCGCTGGTACGAGACGATTGCGTTGCTTCTGGCCTGTTTCATCTTGTTCAGACCGGGATTGTTGCTCGATCAGGTGAGCGAACCTTATCGGGCAGTGCCTCCCTCCGAACTCAGCCGTATCGTCGACGAGACAGCCGAAGGCGGAGCGGTTCGCCTGCGCCTGACGACACTGAACCTCAACGGCGATGAGATATCGAAGCTGGTTCGGCTACAACTCGGGCCCGCAAATTCATCGGCCGAACGCCTGAAGGCTGTGGGGCTGGACGTCAGCGCGCTCGGCGACAGCGTGATGGTCGGCGTCGTGCGACTGGGCAGCCAGGCGGCCAAATTCGGCCTGCAGCCCGGCGACGAAATCAACCAGGTGCTAGTGCCCGCGGAGCGGCCGTCACGCTATTGGTTCGCGGTTCCAGCCCTGCTGTTGCTCGGTCTCGTCTTCTGGGTTCAGAAGCGGCGAAGGCGGACAGTCGGCCCGTAAGCGTCTTGTGAGCGGAAGAGGCTCGCCAGCATGTCAGTAACAAGAGAACCAAACGGCGCCGCGGAACCGGCTAATGCGGAAATGCGCATGACGACGCGCGACCGCCCCTTCGAACCCGTCGACTATGGGCTTTACGCACTAACGGTCATTGCCTGGAGCGCATCGTGGTTCGCGATCGAACTTCAGGTCGGCAGCGGCGTGTCGAACGAGGTCAATCTGGTCTGGCGCTTCGCCATCGCCACGCTGCTGATGTTTGCCTGGGCGGGTTTCTCCGGTCGGCGGCTCCGCTTCCCGATCACCGATCATCTGCGCTTTGCTGTACTTGGCATCCTCATTTTCTCGTCGAACTTCCTGTTTTTCTATTATGGCGCCGGCTATCTCGTCAGCGGCTTGCTCTCGGTCGTCTTCTCGCTCGCCTCGGTCATCAACATGCTGCTCGGTGCCTTGGTCATTGGCGAGCGCCCGGCGCCGCGCATTCTCGCCGGCGGCGTCATCGGCTTCGCCGGCATAGCGCTGATGTTCTTCCCCGAAATTGCTGCCAACGGGCTTTCAGGCGGGACGTTGGTGGGCCTTCTTCTGTGCCTCTGCGGAACGTTGAGCTTCTGCGCAGGCAATCTCGTCTCCGTCGCAAACCAGCGCCGCGACCTGCCGCTCGTTTCAACCAACGCCTGGGGCATGCTCTACGGCACTTTGTGGTCGGCGTTCCTGGCCTTCCTGTTCGGTGAGCCGTTCGTGTTCGCGACGACCGCCTCTTATATCGGCTCGCTGGTCTTCCTCGCCGTCATATCGACGGTCGTGGCTTTCGCCGCCTACCTGACGCTGCTCGGACGCATTGGCGGCGCCCGTGCCGGCTATGCGACCGTCATATTTCCCGTATTTGCGCTTTTGATCTCCACGGCACTGGAAGGCTATGCCTGGACTGCGTACGCGATCATCGGGCTCGTCCTCGTCGCCGCCGGAAACGTCCTGGTCATTCGAGGAGGACGACGCTGACGCATGCAATGCCGCTGCGCGGCCCCCGCCACATAGGTGCACCGGATAGATCGGGCGGGGCGCCTTCTTCTTCTGTCTTTTTATCCAGCTTGACTCTCTGGGTCGTCAGTTTAGGCTGTGGTCAATGGGTCAGACCAATGTACCAGGGCGGCCGGGGAGGGGAATTAGACGCGCATGCCGATCCAGGCTGTTGAACCTCGCCGACTATACCGACAGGTCGCCGATCAGCTCAGGCAGCTGATCGATGCCGGCGAGTTTTCCGTCGGCGACCGTCTGCCGACCGAGCGGGATCTGGCCGACCAACTCGGAATTTCCCGCCCGACGGTCCGTGAAGCGCTGATAGCGTTGGAGGTCGAAGGCCGCATACGCATCCGCGTCGGCTCGGGCATCTACGTCACCGATCCGCCGAGCGCCGCCGCCTCCGAACCCGAAGTCGAGGAAGGCCCGTTCGAGCTGTTGCGCGCGCGCGAATTCGTCGAAGGCGCGATCGCTGCCGAAGCGGCCCTCCATGTCCGGCCTGCAGACATCGAACGGCTCGACGACGTGCTGCGCCGGATGGAGGCCATGCGTCACCCCAACAAGATGACCATTACGCTCGACCGGGAATTCCATACCGCTGTCGCCGGCATTCTCGAGAACGCGGTGCTGGTGCGCTTCATCGGCGAGCTTTTCGACCAGCGCATGAACCCGTACTTCGAACGCCTGTCGATCTATTTCGAGACCAGCGATTCCTGGCAGGTCGCGGCAAGGGAACATCGTGCCGTGCGCGATGCAATTGCCTCGCGCGACCCCGAGCGGGCCAAGGCCGCCATGCAGCAGCATCTGCGCCAGTCGCAAATCAGATTCTCACGCAATTTCGATGAGAGAGCCGCAGCCAAGGAGGTTGCGGAATAGCAGTTGGCCTGGGGGAGATCCGGCCGTCAAATTCAACCAGGGAGGAATTAGATGCTGAGAAAATACGCAGTTCTGCTCGGTGCGATCGCCGCAATTGCCATACCCATGGCGTCGGCCTCGGCGGAAACGGTCCTGAAATGGGCACATGTCTACGAGACGACGGAGCCCTTCCACACCGAATCCGTGTGGGCTGCCGACGAAATCAAGAAGCGCACCCAGGGCCGCTACGCCATCGACGTCTATCCGGCCTCGCAGCTTGGCAAGGAAGCCGACATCAACCAGGGCCTGATGCTCGGCACCGTCGATATCATCATTTCCGGATCGAGCTTCGCGGCGCGCGAATATCCACCGATCGGCGTCACCTATTTCCCGTACACTTTCCGCGATGCCGACCATCTGCTGAAATACACCAAAAGCGACGTCTACAAGGCCCTGACCAAGGGCTATGAGGACAAGACCGGCAATCACATCGTCGCCACCACCTATTACGGGACGCGGCAGACCACCTCGAACCGGCCGATCGCCAAGTGCTCCGACATGCAGGGCTTGAAGATGCGCGTTCCCGACGTGCCGGCCTATCTGGCCATGCCGCGTGCCTGCGGGGCCAACACGGCGCCGATTGCCTTCGCCGAGGTCTATCTGGCTCTGCAGAACGGCACGGTCGAGGCCCAGGAGAACCCGCTGACCACCATCGAGGCGAAGAAATTCTACGAGGTGCAGAAGAATATCGTGCTAACTGGCCATATCGTCGATCATCTCAACACCATCATATCGGCGTCGCGCTGGGCCTCGCTGTCCGACGAGGACAAGAAGATCTTTACCGAGGTGATGCAGGAGGCTGCCGCCCGCGCCACGGCGAAGATCGTCGCCCGCGAAAAGGAACTGGTGCAGGTATTCAAGGACCGCGGCATCACCGTAACGGATGTCGACCGTGCCGACTTCGAGAAGAATGTGTTGGAGAAGGTCACCTTCGAGGAGTTCGGGTACAACAAGGCCGATTGGGAAGCGATCCGCGCTATCAAGTAGAGCATCGGAAACTGGATGCTCAATCAAGAGGATAGAGCGGCAATCGGATTCGCCGCTTTAACCTGCCCATCCGTCCGGCCTCAAATTGCGCCGGACGGCCTTCCAATCCTTGACGATCCACCAGCTTCGGGAGTGCGCGCCAATGGCCGAGGAACACCACACCGAGATCACCGTCGAAGAGATTGCGCATGCCTTCGAGGAAGTGCCGATACGCGTCGACCTGTCGGACCACGGTATCGAGGACTGGGTCACGCTTGCCGTGTTCTGGGGCATGGTCGTCTGTGTCTTCCTGCAGTTCTTCACCCGTTATGCGCTGAACAACAGCTTTGCGTGGACCGAGGAGATCGCCATCAACGCGCTCGTCGTCGTTGTCTTTCTAGGCGCCGCCATGTGCGTGCGCCTTTCGCGCCATATCCACGTCGACGTGCTTTACCACTATCTGCCGGAGCGCGTCGGCCGCTGGCTAGCCCTCGCCGTCGATATCATCCGCATCGCATTCTTCGCCTACGGATCCTGGCTGATGTGGCGCTACGTCACGATCGTGGCGCATGAGCGCATGGTCACCGTCAACCTGCCGCGGCGCTGGTTCTTCTACGCCGTACTGGCCGGCTTCGTGCTGATGCTTCTGCGCTCGATCCAGGTCTTTATCGGCAATTACCGGCGCGGCTATTCGGTGCTCGAGCGTCCTGGTGCGTTCGAGACGGCGGGGGTCTGAGCGATGCTGCTTCTGGTCGGGGGTTTTCTTGTCCTGATGCTCATCGGCGTGCCGGTCGCTGTTTCGATGGCGGCCGCCTCGATCCTTTACCTCGTCATCTACGGCGTGGCGCCCGACATCATCGCAGCCCAGCGCATGATCGCCGGGGTGGAGAGCTTTCCGCTGCTCGCCGTGCCCTTCTTCATCCTGGCCGGCAACCTCATGAACATCGCCGGCGTCACCGGGCGTATCTATTCCTTCGCCCTTGCCCTGGTCGGCTGGATGAAGGGCGGCCTGGCGCAGGTCAACATCATCGGATCGGTGATCTTTTCCGGCATGTCGGGTACCGCGCTCGCCGACGCCGCCGGTATCGGCACCATCGAGATCAAGGCGATGAAGGACCACGGCTATCCTATCGACGCCGCGGTTGGCGTCACCGCCGCTTCCGCCACGCTCGGGCCGATCTTTCCGCCCTCGCTGCCCTTCGTCATCTACGGCATGATGGCCAATGTCTCGATCGGTGCCCTGTTCATGGCCGGCATCCTGCCCGGCGTGGTCATGACCGTGCTGATGATGATTACGGTTGCCATCTTTGCCTACAATCGCGGCTGGGGTTCCGACACGCCTTTCGAGCTTCGGCGGCTCGCCGAAGCGGCGGGCGAGGTGCTGGTGGTGGCTGCCTTTCCGATTGGCTGTTACGTGCTTGTGCAGCTTGGCCTGTCGATCAACATCGCGGTCGGCATCGTGCTGCTGCTGCTGATCGCCGCGGACTGGTATTTCGATTTCTCCGCGGTCATGGCGCTGATGACGCCGGTCATCCTGATCGGCGGCATGACGATGGGCTGGTTCACGCCGACGGAGGCGGCAATGGCGGCTGTGATCTGGTCGCTTTTCCTCGGGCTGGTGCGCTACCGCACGATGACGTTGCGCTTGCTTGCCAAGGCCAGCTTTGACACGATCGAGACGACCGCCTCCGTACTGTTCATCGTTACCGCCGCATCGATCTTCGCCTGGCTGCTTACCGTCAGCCAGGCGGCACAGCTGTTTTCGAACTTCATTTTCGCCCTCACCGAAAACAAGTGGGTCTTCCTGATCCTGGTCAACATCCTGATGCTGGTGGTCGGCTGCTTCCTCGATACGATCGCCGCGATCACGATTCTGGTGCCGATCCTGCTGCCGGTCGCCGCCGTCTACGGCATCAACCCGGTACATTTCGGGCTGATTATGACGCTCAATCTGATGATCGGGCTTTTGCACCCGCCGCTCGGCATGGTGCTGTTCGTGCTGTCACGCGTCGCCAAGCTCTCGGTCGAGCGCACCACCATGGCGATCCTGCCGTGGCTGGTGCCGCTTATCGTGGCGCTGCTTCTGATCACCTTCATACCCGCCATTACGCTTTGGCTGCCGACCGAGATGGGCTTGATCCGGTGAGTGGCCAGGTGATCGCCGCAACGCTGTTCGGCCCGCAGGACCTGCGCGTCGTGGAGCATCCGCTCGAACCGCTCGCACCAGGCATGGTGCGTGTGCGCTTCGGGGCCGGGGGCATCTGCGGCTCCGACCTGCATTATTTCCGCCATGCCCGCACCGGCGACTTCGTTGTGACCTCGCCGCTTGTCCTCGGCCATGAAATCTCCGGCGAAATCGTCCAGATCAACGGCGCGGCACCCGGCCTGGGCGTCGGCGACCACGTCGCGGTCAATCCGTCACGCTGGTGCGGGCATTGCGCGCGATGCCTGGAAGGCCGCGCCAATCTCTGCGAAAACATCTACTTCATGGGCTCGGCATCGAAGACGCCGCATATGCAGGGCGGCTTCGCCAGTCTGTTCGACGTCACGCCCGCGCAATGTTTCAAGGTTCCATCTGATGTGGCCTACCAGGCGGCCGCACTTGCCGAACCGCTGGCGGTCAGCCTGCACGCCGTCGCGCGGGCCGGCGACATCAGGGGCCGCAACGTCGTCCTGTTCGGTGCCGGTCCCATTGGCCTCTTGACCATGCTCGCGGCCAGGCTTGCCGGCTGCGCTGAACTGATCGTCGTCGATATCGCCGCCGCGCCGCTCGCCTTCGCCCGCAGGTTGGGCGCCGACAGGACGATCGACCTTGCCAGCGGGGACGCCGAGATCCAGTCGCTCGCGGCCGGCGGTTCCCTTGATGTGGCGTTCGAGATTTCAGGCACTGCCGCAGGCCTTGCCGCGGCAATCGCCAGCGTCCGGCGCGGCGGCACGGTGGTCCAGGTCGGCAATCTTCCCGGTGGCCAGATCCCGCTGCCCGCCAATGCGGTGATGGCCAAGGAGATCGACCTCAAAGGCACCTTCCGCTTCGGCAGCGAGTTCGGTCGCGCAGTCGACCTCATTGTGTCACGGGAGGTGGACGTCCTAAAGCTGGTGACGGCGGAGCGCACGCTTTCCTCCGCCCCCGATGCCTTCCGACTTGGCGCCGACCGCGCTCAAAGTGTCAAGGTTGTGCTGACCGCGGACTGATTGAGGATTCGCAACGTCCCTGTTTTTTACGAGCCCATTGGCGCTTCACGGTGCAGGTACAAACAGAGGATGTGCGACGGAGCGGCCTCGCGCCTTCCAAACGTGGCGTGTGGGCCATGCCGGCGCGCGCGAAGATGCTGGACAGATTCGAACGACCAGGAGCGATTCGTACCTGATTCTATGTTCCTTTCACGACTCTCGGCTTAATCGGCCGGCGGGATTGGGCCGCGCTCTCGAGTGTCAAGGCCAACCGCTTCTCGTCTTCGATGGCGCGATCGACTGCCTCGATTTCCTCTTGGAGGCCTTCAGCTCGACTCCGTAGCTGGAGCCGTCGCTGTCGCCAATTTGAAAGCCACTTGCCCGCATTGCGTCGCGAGTATGGTGCACGTTACGGACTCCTTCGCGTCGAGTCGCGACCAGAATTTCCCTGAATTCTCTAAGACGTTCAACGTGATTGCGAGCCATTTGCGTTCTCCTATTTCGTCGTCATCGTCGCTGACGGCGATTCAGCCCGACAAAAACCTACGGCGCAGAAGGTTTAAGCGCCTCTAAGAGATACGCTCGACAGAGCATGAATGCGGAAGGTCAAATTTGAACGTCTTGCAATAGTTTGAAGCACGGCAGCTGGAGAGACGCTTCGACTGAGCGCCTCTGCTGCTCGGCGCTCTTGCTGGTTCCTCCGGCTTCAGGATTGCGAGGGTCGATCTGTGAGCGTGCATGGTCTCATGTCTGGTAAGCGGCGCAGTCACGACTACAGTTGGCAGATCGCCGGATTGGCCCATCACTCCCAACGGCGCGCCTGAGATCGCCCGCGCTCGGTTTTATTGGTCCGAAAACCTCACGCTCACGCCGCGCTGCCGAAAATAAGCCTGCATCAACTTGCGGCCCGAGCGATTGTTCTGCGCCAACTTGGTCGGATCGAACACCGCCTGTTTTATCCCCTCTCGTGTGAGCGCTGCCTTGAGCGTCGCGATACCTGCGTCGATGTCGGCATTGCCCGCCCGGAGCGAGGCATAGATACTTTCGGTCGCCTCGGCCACGGTCAGTTCGCTCACAGATGTCGTCCTTTCATACAGGGCGGCGGCTTAGCATGGATTCGCGGCTCGCCGATACCGATGAGACCGTCATTGGAATCCTGTCGGCGGCGCTGAAGTAGCGGTATTACTCGACCGGCGACGACGGCGTGCTGCGGCTCGGCGTGATGACATACCTTTATGGGGACCTAGTCTAACTGCGTGAGAGATCGAACAGACCCTCCACGCCAGCAATTTACCCCGAACCAACAAATCACTGAGGAGACAATTCCCATGAAAGCGATCGTAGTGACGGACCAGGCTGCAGGAACGGCCGGAATGAAGCTGGGGCAGCGGCCCGAACCACAGGCGGCAATAAACGATGTCGTCGTACAAGTTCATGCGGCGGGATTCGTCAACACCGAACTGGAGTGGCCTTCGACCTGGGCCGATCGGGCCTTCCATGACCGGACGCCGTCGATCCTCGGCCATGAGCTGGCCGGTGTGGTCACGGCCCTCGGCTACGGCACCACGGGGCTTTCGATCGGTCAGCGGGTGTTCGGCCTCGCCGACTGGCATCGCGACGGCACGCTCGCCGAGTATGTCGCCATGGAGGCACGCAATCTCGCACCGCTGCCCGGCGACGTCGACTTCACGGTTGGCGCAAGCTTGCCGATCTCCGGCCTGACCGCGTGGCAGGGACTGTTCCAGCACGGCCGCCTTCGGGCGGGGCAGAGCGTTCTCGTGCATGGCGCGGCCGGTGCCGTCGGTTCGATGGTGGCGCAGCTTGCAAGGGAGGCCGGAGCTTATGTCATTGGCACCGGACGCGCCGCTGACCGCCAGAAGGCGCTCGACTTTGGTGCAAATGAATTCATCGATCTCGGGAATGACACCTTGGAAGAGGTCGGCGGTGTCGATCTGGTGTTCGATGTCATCGGCGGCGATATTCAGAAACGGTCCGCAACGCTGGTCCGGGCCGGAGGGACGCTTGTGACAGTCGTCGGACCAACGGATATTCGACCTGCAGATGGCCTGACGGTTGACTTCGTCGTCGAGGCTGATCGAGCCCAGCTTTCGGAGATAGTTCAGCGGATCCGGGATGGACGACTGCGGACGAACATCGGCAAGGTCTCGAGCATGGATGATGCCGTCGCCACCTTCAACTCAACCGAGCGACGCACGGGAAAGACAGTCATCAGCGTTCGTCCGTAAGAACTCGGGGAGAGAGGGCGGCTCCTCTCTCCTCGTCTACTCCCGTCAGCAAGATACCATTAGCAAGATAATTGCCTCGGCCATGCCGGTCTTCGTCGCTTAGACTCTCCGTGTCGCTCGGTGTATTGGCGCTGTTCCCCTCCGCGAGGCCCCGCGATGGCTGCAGGACTATGCGCCGGACCTCCAGTCGGCCGTGTCGGTGAGCGCAGGGGGGGAGCGTCTTCGCGAGGGAGGACGGAGCGGTCTACAACACCTACCGCCGCTATCCACCGCTTGTGGGGCCGCCCTACGCGCCGTTGCTCGAGTTCGTGCCAAAGCCGTGACATCCGCAACTTGCGCGCCTGCCTTGGCGAAGCGGGCATTCGCCGATAGAGAGCGTGTCATGCAAGCACGTGACCGCTTCTTATCGCGGGGATGTTCCTAAGGCGGAGGCCCTAAAATCAGCCGCGAGCGAAGAAGACGCAGATGCGGAATTAGCGTGCCGTCCTCGCCGCTTCCGCCTCGGCAGCGCGAGCAAGGTCTTCGACCCACTGCTGATGATAGCGGTAGAGCCCACCGGGGTGCTTGTGTCCGAGCACGTCGAGGAACCAAGGGCCCTGCTGCGTCTCTTCCGTCAGCACATGGCAACCCGTGTCCTTGGGAGTGATGACCCAACCGTGATAGGCGGTCGAGCCGGTCTCGTCGCCGTCGACCACCGTTTTCCACGCGAGCCTGTGGCCGGGCTCGCACTCCGTCACGACAAGGCTCATCGGAAATCCAACCGTCACCCGACTGAATCTGGTTCCGAGCGCCAGTTTAGGCTCACCGGTCAGGATCTTGACCTGATCCTCTGGAGGAAAGTAGCTCGACCAGTTCTCGGCGTCGACCAGCAGCTCCCACACCACTTCAGGCGGCGCTTTCACGTCAATGTCATTGAGCGCGTAGATCGACGAAATCTTCGGGTCGAAATGGTCAGGCCATTTTACACGATCATACATGGCTCAAGCCTGCTTCTTGAAGAGATCTTTGAAAATTAAAGGCGCCCAGGTGTTTCCTCGCGCCTGAATGAGCAGCCCACCCTCTGCGAGCCTTCCAAGGTTGACCGGTGCATAGCCGAGTTGCTCGACCAGCGTGGACACCACCGGAAGGGCGCTGTCATTGTCGCTGGAGAGAAAAACCACTCGCCGCCAGCCGCCGATGGAGGGCTCCTGAGCAAGGACGCCTGCAGGCAGGTGGTTGAACGCCTTGACAAGCGCGGCAGCGCCAAACGCCTTGGCGACTACGGCCGAAGACGGGAGGCTGCCCAAATCGTTTGGTGAGACGCCGTAGGCGTTCGTCACATCGATAATGATCTTGCCCCGCCAGTCCTTGGCAGTGTTCGCAATCTCCCCGTGCGCCCAGAACGGAACAGCCAGCAGGATAATGTCGGCCTTGAGCGCTTCGTTCAGGGAGCTGGGGATGACCGTGGTTCCGATGGCCGTTGCGAGCGGCGCGAGCGCCTTGGGCGCACGTGTGCTTGCTATGGCCACTTCGATACCCTTGCGGGCGAACCTTTTCGCGAGCGCCTGACCGACGGCCCCGGCGCCTATGATTGCGTAAGTCATTTCATATCTCCAGATCGGCGAATTGCCGGTACGTCCTGGAGCTTAGCTAAGGTCGTGGAGCCTCAACCGGGATTGACGATTTCTCAACAGCGGCTGTGCATCGGCGCACCATTCACGGATTGGTCGCGCTTCGGCGTCCCAGTGGAGCTCGACACCCGTGGCCAGGGACAGCGAACTCGAGGACTCCCTCACCCGCATCCGTGAGACGATAGCCTGAGGGTAGCTTCTCGAACAGGTACGCGCCGAGGCGCTGTTCCAGTTGGGCAATGCGTCGCAGCACAGTCGAGTGGTTTACCTTGAGGCGCTCAGCGGCGGCCCGAACCGAACCTTCGCGCGAGATGACAAGAAAGTAGCGAACGTCGTCCCAGTCGATCATGTGGTGCAACCTTGCACCGCAAGGTGCGGTGTTGAAACACGTATTAAATAGCATGAATGGTGCGAACCTCTTCGTCGACCTCCACAGTTCTAGTTTCGCTGCAGCTCCCATACCTCGGCAATCGGCTATTCTGCGGCATTCGCAGCCAGTGCGAACACCATCCCCTGGGAACAGGCGGTGCGCCAACGCACAGCCGCTGTCGAGAAATCGTCAATCCCGCCTGAGCGCGTTCGATCCCATTTGCTTGCGAGGGGGCGAGATGATCGTCGGCCCTGGACGAACGAAAAGGAGAAACCGACATGGGAAGACTTGATGGTCGGATAGCCGTTGTCACAGGTGCGGCAAGCGGCATCGGCCTTGCCACCGCGAAGCGGTTTGCGGCCGAGGGCGCAGTAGTCGTGATGGTGGACCAGCACGGCGAGAAGGTTCGACGTGCCGCGCAGGCGTTGGGGCGGGGCCTGGATCCGGTCCTCGCCAACATCACGAAGATGGCAGATCTCGCTGCTCTTCGCGACCACGCCGCCAAGACCTACGGCTTCGCCGACGTCCTGTTTGCCAATGCCGGCGTCGCTACGTTCGCGCCGGTCGGCGAAGTGAGCGAAGAAGCGTTCGATCGAACCGTCACGACCAATTTGAAGGGCACATTCTTCACCGTGCAAACGCTGTTGCCGGTGCTCCGAGACGGCGCCTCGATCATTCTCACGTCGTCGGTGTCGGGCTCGAAGGGCGCTCCGGCTTTCAGCGTCTACTCGGCCACCAAAGCTGCGGTCCGCTCCCTCGCGCGGACCCTTACCTCGGATCTGAAGGCCCGCCATATCCGCGTAAACGCGCTCGCCCCCGGGAACACCGAAACGCCCATTGGCATAAATGCCGGGCTGTCCCAGGAGCAGAGCGATGCCTTTTTCGCGCACACTGCCCTCGACACGCCGCTGGGCAGGAACGGTCAAGCCAACGATATCGCTGCGGCCGCGCTCTACCTCGCGTCCGACGACAGTTCGTTCGTGACCGGCATCGAGCTGACCGTCGACGGGGGCTTTGCGCAGGTGTGAGCCCGGGCCGCTGGCGCTGAGGGGCCGCCGCTAATTTCGGCATCGGCCGACCACTTCGCGCAGGCAGGTAGGGCACTTTTCTCGTTTTTTGTCCCAACACGGAGAACAACATGTTCAAGGCAATCAAATGGCCGGCAGACCTGACGCCCAGCCGATCCCCGATCCATTTC
This sequence comes from Mesorhizobium sp. M0904, assembly GCF_040319475.1. Taxonomy (NCBI): domain Bacteria; kingdom Pseudomonadati; phylum Pseudomonadota; class Alphaproteobacteria; order Hyphomicrobiales; family Phyllobacteriaceae; genus Mesorhizobium; species Mesorhizobium sp. M0904. The sequence goes on from NZ_JAMYOC010000005.1 coordinate 92,214, forward strand.
ACCAACGAACTTGAGGTCGCGGCCTCTGCTGAAACGATCTGGTCGTTGCTCGTAGATCCCGCCGCTTGGCCTGGCTTCTACCCGGGCGTCGAACACGTGCAGTTGCTTGATGGGCACGAATCGCTTCGCCTTGGCACACGGTTCGAAACCAACCTGGCCGGCCAGGACGTCTTCGCGTCAGTGCAGGAGTTCGAGCCCATGACGCGCATCGCGTGGGGCGGCTACCCCAAGGCGGCGGTGACTTCGAAGGCCTATCACGCATGGATTATCACACCCACGGCGAATGGATGCCACCTCTGGACCGAGGAGACGATGCGGGGCCCGTTCTGGATCGAATTGGCCAAGAAGGCCCCCGACGTTTTTTGGCGCACGCACGAGAAGCTCCTTGAGGATCTCGCCAAGGTCGCAACCGAACGCACTGCCTCACACATCAAGTAAAACAGCCGTCGCTGTCGCAGTCCGAAATTGAAGGAATAGACTCATGAATATCGATCTTAAGGGCCGCAAGGCCGTTGTAACGGGTTCCACGGCGGGCATCGGTCGCGCCATCGCCGAAGGACTGGCGCGCGCGGGCGCTTCGGTTGTGATCAACGGCCGTGGCGAGGAACGCGTCGCCACAGCGCTTCGCGAGATTCGCGAGCTTTTCCCACAGGCTGGTCTGACGGGCGTTGCGGCTGATCTGGAGACAGCCGAAGGGGCCGGAGCTCTGTTCGCACAGGCGCCCGATGCGGATATCCTCGTCAACAATGTGGGCACAGCGCGCCCGAAGACCTTCTTCGATCTCGCCGATGACGACTGGCTAAGCCTCTTCCAGCTCAACGTCATGAGTGGCGTTCGCGCCGCACGCCACTATGTGCCGAAGATGACTGCGCGGGGTTGGGGACGGGTCGTATTCATCAGCAGCGAATCCGCACTCAACGTCCCGAAAGAGATGATCGACTATGGCATGACCAAGACGGCGCAACTCGCTATTTCGAGGGGGCTTGCCGAAGCGGTCGCCGGAACGGGTGTTACAGTTAACGCGGTCCTCCCCGGCCCAACGAGGTCCGAAATCCTGTCGAATATGATGAATGAGCTGGCGCACTCGCAAGGCATCAGCCAAGAGGAAGCGGAGCAAGTGTTCTTGACGACGATGCGCCCGACAACACTGATCAATCGATTTGCGACGACCGAAGAAGTTGCCAACATGGTTGTTTACGTTTGTTCGGAGCAAGCGTCAGCGACGAGTGGCGCCGGTCTGCGCGTCGACGGCGGTGTACTTCGGTCAATCGTCTAAAAGTGTACGGATTATAAACCAGCTTCCCTAGCGCGAGTCGACGTCGCCAGTGAGTTCCGTCGCGGCCGAGATCACTTTCACCATCTCGCGCATCCGACCCTGCAGGCGCTCCGATGACGGGTTACGGAGCGTGTTGCGGTGGACACCGTCAACTGGGCCAGGTTGGCCACCTTCACACCCAGTGCCTGCGACGGGTGCTTCGGCGAGATATAAGGCGTGCGCGGCTCGTCAAGGCTATCGACAAAGCCTGAAACCACCGTGGAATGTGCGAGCTGTGCTTGGCAGGTGAACAGAGGCCTGACGCCTTCCAGCGCACTGCTTGTCCGTCCTCATCCGTAGCGGCTGTTAGCGCACCACTACCACACAGCGGAACTCGACCAGTGCGCCATTGCCTGTGCGCTTGATCAGGCGTCCGTTGTGGACAGCGATGGTCGGGTCGATCAGGTCGCTGCGCAGTGCCCGCAACCTGGCCAAAGTACGGTCTTCATCCGCGCTCGCTAGCCGGCTGTACCCGACCACGTCGGCGGCCAGGATCGCGGCTAACTTGCGGTTCTCGCTCACAGGGGGCATCTCCTCGTGTCCATAATAACAGGAAGACACGTGATTACTGAAGGCCCGCTTCTGATAATCCAAGCCTCGAAGCTGCCAATCCGCCTCCGGCTCCAAATCGAGACCCTCCTTGCTCGTCGCAAAGTATCGTCAATGCGCCATGCGACCTTCCAACTTGAGACTGAAACACGTCATGGCCCTCCCTTTTCCGTTAACGGTGAGCGAGGCGTTTGATCGGGTGGAATCTGGCGCCGTAGATAGGACAAAACATCGAAAAACATTGGAATTCATGTGAATGCCGCGAAGCCAAAACGTCCTCCGGGCCCACCGTTATCATTATTTCAATGCTTTATAAGATAGTTCGCCACGAGCTTCGCCGATTCGTTCAGGCCTCTACTACTATTGTCGGCGCGCCGGGCCTGGCATGGCCGATGATGCGAGCCGAAGGGTACCCGTCCGCGACGATCCTCTCGACGAGCGCCGCTGCGCAGTCGGTCTCGCAAGCAACCAGCAACCCGCCCGAAGTCTGTGGGTCCGTGAGAAGGTGGCGTCGCCACTCGGGCATGCCGGGAGGTAAGCTTACCGCGTCGCCATAACTCGCCCAGTTGCGCCAGGATGCGCCGGTAACGTGGCCGTCGACCGCGAGCGAGACAGCTTCGGAAAACAGCGGCACGTCGCGGCTGCAAATCATCAGCGTGCACCCGGAACCGCGTGCCATCTCGAGGGCATGTCCGAGCAAGCCAAATCCGGTCACGTCGGTGACCGCGTGGACGCTCGCGTCCTGCGCCAGCTCCGCTCCGATCCGGTTGAGAAGGGTGGTGGAGGCGATCATTTCGCGATAGCCGCTCTCGGAAAGCGCCTGCATCTTGATGGCGGCGGAATAGATGCCGACACCGAGCCCTTTCGTCAGGATCAAGGTGTCGCCCGGCCTGGTATCAGAATTGCGTCGGATATCCTCGGGTCGGCATGTGCCGATGACTGCAAGGCCGTAAATCGGCTCCGGCGAGTCGATTGAATGGCCGCCGGCAACCGGGATTCCGGCGTTGGCGCAGACAGCTTCGCCACCTTTCAGGATTTCGCGGACCATGAGCGTCGGGATCTTGTCGAGAGGCATGCCGAGTATAGCCAACGCCATGATCGGCCGGCCACCCATCGCATAGATATCGGACAGGGCGTTGGTTGCGGCAATCCGGCCGAAATCGTAGGGGTTATCTACCATCGGCATGAAGAAGTCGGTGGTCGCAATGACGCAAGTCGCGCCGTCGAGCTGCCAGACTGCCGCATCGTCGCCGGTTTCCGTGCCGACGAGAAGCTGATGATAGGGACTGGCAGCCGCCGGATCGGCGAGAAGCTGCTGCAGCACTGACGGTGCCAGCTTGCAGCCGCAACCGCCGCCATGGGCGAGGCTGGTCAGGCGCACAACGGGCGCTTCCGTGATTTCAGGCGAGAGGGCGATTGCCATGGTCGAGCCTCCTCTGCTGGCAGGCTTAAGTAGGGATCAAAGTCAACCGGAATGGAAAATACGATCGCCCGACGCACGGCACGTTTGGAGCACGCTTGCGCTCAGCGGATTTTGTTGAGTTAGGAAAGGCAAGGACCGTACCCGGCGTGCGAGGCACCGCCGTCATTGGGTATAGATCGAAAGGCGCCCCGACCCGCGGGAGCTGTTTCATCGCCACGCTTTACTTTATTATAATACGTTCGTTTTCGTCAATCGCAGTCGCGGTCACGAAAACAAGACAAGAAATTCGACAATAATACACAGTGCCGATTTGCGGGCACGAACCTGCTGCGAAGGCCGTTCGGAGGGCACTTTTGCTGCACCGTACGCACCTCGTTCTTTGGCATTGATTTTATTTGGTCCGAGACTAGTTACCCGGATTGAACCGTTGGTTCGAGTTGCCTTGTGGGGCATCGGCTTCGGGAGGAAACCATGAACATCGATCTTTCTCGACGCGCGTTCCTGCAAACAGCAGGCGCGGGTCTCGCCGGTACTACGCTCGGAGCCCTCGGCTTCGGCGATAGCGAGGCCGCACACGCGGCGGCCATACGGTCCTTCAAGCTCGCGAACACCATCGAAACACGCAATACCTGTCCATACTGCTCGGTGGCTTGCGGCATAATCTTGTATTCGAAGGGTGATCTCAGAAAGGGCGAGCCAGCCGAGATCACCCATATCGAGGGTGACACTGATCATCCGACCAATCGCGGCACCTTGTGCCCCAAAGGGTCGGCCCTGCTCGGATTTGTCAAGTCGCCGACCCGTCTGCAACATCCGATGATCCGCAAACCGGGCTCGGACAAGTTCGAGCCGATAAGCTGGGAAGACGCACTCAGCCGCATCGCCCGCCTGATGAAGGACGATCGCGACAAGAACTTCGTCGCGACAAACAATGACGGCGTGACGGTCAACCGGTGGATCACCACCGGCTTCCTCGCCGCCTCGGCTTCGACCAATGAAACCGCGTTCGCGACCTACAAGGTGGTCCGCAGCGCGGGCATGCTGGTGTTCGACAACCAGGCACGTGTCTGACACGGCCCGACGGTGGCGAGTCTCGCCCCAACATTCGGCCGCGGCGCAATGACGAATTCCTGGACCGACATCAGGAACACGGATCTCGTCGTCATCATGGGCGGCAATGCCGCCGAAGCGCATCCTTGCGGCTTCAAATGGGTCACGGAGGCGAAGGCCAACCGCGGCGCCAAGCTCATCGTCATCGACCCGCGCTTCACGCGCTCGGCTTCGGTATCGGATCTTTACGCGCCGATCCGCCAGGGAACGGACATCGCCTTCCTGCTCGGGCTGATCAACTACTGCATCCAGAACGACAAGGTGCAATGGGACTATCTGAAGGCCTTCACCAACGCGACATATGTTGTCAAGGAGGGCTTCACCTATCAGGATGGCCTCTTCTCGGGCTATAACGAGGCGAAGCGAGACTATGACAAGTCCAGTTGGGACTATGACATAGGCTCGGACGGCTTTGCCGTTGTCGACGCGACATTGGCCAATCCCCGCTGCGTCTGGAATCTGCTCAAGAAGCATGTCGCGGTCTACACGCCGGAGATGGTCGAGCGCATCTGCGGGACACCGAAGGACCGGTTCCTGAAGGTGGCCGCGATGGTCGCCGAGACGTCGTCTCCGACCAAGGCGATGACCTCGATGTACGCACTCGGCTGGACGCAACACTCGAAGGGCTCGCAGAACATCCGCGCCATGGCGATGCTGCAGCTTGTTCTCGGCAACATCGGTATACGCGGCGGCGGCATGAACGCGCTTCGCGGTCACTCCAACATCCAGGGGCTGACCGACCTCGGGCTGATGTCGAACCTGCTGCCCGGCTATCTGACGCTGCCGACTGAGAAGGAGGTCGATCTGGCAGCCTACATGTCGACCCGGGGCTTCAAGCCGCTCCGGCCGAACCAGATGAGCTACTGGCAGAACTACAGGAAGTTCTTCGTAAGCTTCCAAAAGTCGATGTGGGGCAATGCCGCAACACCGGAGAACGATTTCGCCTATGACTTCCTGCCGAAGCTCGACCTGCCGGGCTACGATCTGCTGCGGGCTTTCGAGCTTATGCACCAGGGCAAGATGAACGGCTATTTCTGCCAGGGCTTCAACCCACTACAGGCAGCTCCGAACAAGAAGAAGGTGATCGAGTCCCTCTCGAAGCTCAAATACCTCGTCATCATGGATCCGTTGGACACGGAGACGGGCCGGTTCTGGGAGAACCACGGGCCGTACAACGATGTCGATCCGTCGCAGATTCAGACGGAAGTCTACCAGCTTCCCTCCACCTGCTTCGCCGAGGATGACGGCTCGCTGGTCAATTCGGGGCGCTGGCTGCAGTGGCATTGGGCCGGCGGCACGCCCCCCGGCGAGGCCAAACGCGATACCTGGATCATGGCGCAGCTCTATTTGCGCCTGAAGGAGCTCTACACCAAGGAAGGTGGTGCCTTCGCCGATCCGATCGTCAAGCTCAATTGGCCTTATGCCGATCCCGGCGATCCGAAGGCCGAGGAGCTCGCCCAGGAGATCAATGGCAGGGCGCTCGCCAGGGTAACCGATACGGCCGACCCGACAAAGGTGCTGGCCGAGGCCGGAAAGCTCTTGCCGGGCTTCGCCGCGCTGCGCGACGACGGCTCCACCTCCTGCGGCTGCTGGATCTATTCCGGCTGCTTCAACGAAAACGGCAACAACATGGCCAGGCGGGACACCACCGATCCTGACGAAACCGGCGCCTATTCCAAATGGGCGTTCTCATGGCCCGCCAACCGCCGCATTCTCTACAACAGGGCGTCGGCTGACCTCGCCGGAAAGGCTTGGGATCCAAGCCGCAAGGTGATCGAATGGGACGGCACGAAATGGTCGGGCTACGATGTCCCCGACATCTTGCCAACGGCAAAGCCCGATCAAGTAGGCCCGTTCATCATGAATCCGGAAGGCGTCTCGCGCCTCTTTACCCGGGGCATGATGCGCGACGGACCATTCCCGGCGCATTACGAGCCATTCGAGTCGCCCATCGCGAACCCGATAGCTCCCAAAGTCCGCGGCAACCCCGCAGCGCGGGTGTTCGAAGGCGATATGGCCCAGTTCGCCGAATCGGCTTCGCAGGAGTTCCCCTACGCGGCGACCTCCTACCGACTGACCGAGCATTTCCACTTCTGGACCAAGCACGTCATCACCAATGCGGTGATGCAGCCGGAGTTTTTCGTGGAAATTTCGGAACAGCTTGCGGCCGAGAAGGGCATCACCAAAGGCGGCTGGGTGCGCGTCTGGTCGAAACGCGGTTCCGTTGTGGCGAAGGCCATGGTGACCAAGCGGATCAGGCCGCTCACCTGCGATGGCAAGACCGTCCACATCGTCGGGATACCGCTGCACTGGGGCTTCACGGGAGCGGCGAAGAAAGGCTTTGGCCCGAACATGCTCACCCCCTTTGTCGGCGACGCCAACATCGAGACGCCGGAATACAAGGCGTTCCTTGTCAACATCGAGCCCATCGCCGGGCCGGTAGCGTAGGAGGCGTAAGCGATGTTTCCTCCACTTCCAAATCCTTCGACGACAGATACCGCACCGCGTTTTTCCGACAAGGACCTCATCCGCCGCTCTGCCTCGAGGGTTCCCGCACCCGAGCAGCACTTGACGGAGGTCGCCAAGCTCATCGATGTTTCGAAATGCATCGGCTGCAAGGCGTGTCACACGGCCTGCATCGAGTGGAACGACACGCATCCGGAGATCGGCTTCAATGCCGGCGTCTATGAGAATCCTGCCGATCTCACGCCGGACATGTTCACGCTGATGCGCTACAGCGAATGGGACAATCCCGAGACGAACGAACTCGAATGGCTGATCCGCAAGGATGGCTGTATGCACTGCGCTGACCCGGGCTGCCTCAAGGCTTGTCCGGCGCCGGGCGCCATAGTGCAGTATTCGAACGGCATCGTCGATTTCGTCCATGAGAACTGCATCGGCTGCGGCTATTGCATCAAGGGTTGCCCGTTCAACATTCCGCGCATCTCCAAAGTCGATCACACGGCCTACAAATGCACGCTCTGCTCCGACCGCGTGGCTGTCGGCCAAGGACCAGCCTGCGCCAAGGCCTGCCCGACCCAGGCGATCGTGTTCGGCACGAAAGACGAGATGAAACAGCACGCCGACGGCCGCATCAAGGACCTGAAATCGCGCGGCTATTCGAATGCCGGCCTCTACGATCCGCCCGGCGTCGGAGGGACGCATGTGATGTATGTGCTGCACCATGCCGACCAGCCGGAACTCTATTCTGGTCTGCCGAAGGAGCCGAAGATCAGCCCGCTCGTGGAGGCGTGGAAGGGCGTGACCAAATATGCCGGCCTCACCATTCTCGGCGTGGCGGCCGGCGTCGGCCTGCTTCACCATCTGGTCATGGGACCGAACAGGGTCTCCGAGACGGATGAGGAGCATGCCGAAGAGCTGACGGAAGGCGACTACGATGGCCGCGTATGACGTGAAGCCGAACGAGCAGGTACATCCCGGCAAGCCAGTGATCGTGGACCGCTACACGGTTGGCGCGCGGATCAACCATTGGATCACGGCGGCCAGCCTGATCCTGCTCGCCTTGTCCGGCCTTGCCATGTTTCACCCGAGCCTGTTCTTCCTGTCGGGGCTGTTTGGCGGCGGCCAGTTCACGCGCTTCATTCACCCGTGGATCGGCGTCTTGCTCTTCTTCAGCTTCCTTGGGCTTTTCCTTCGGTTCTGGAAGGCCAATTTGTGGAGGCCCGAGGACGGAACGTGGCTCGCACGTTTCCGTGACGTATTGTCCAATCACGAGGACAACGTCCCCGAAGTCGGCAAGTACAATGCCGGCCAGAAGCTCGTCTTCTGGTCAATGTCGATCCTCATCATCATCCTGATTTCGAGCGGCATTGTCATCTGGCAACAATATTTCGCCGCTTACACCACGATCAGTCAGCAGCGGGTGGCGCTGCTTGTTCATTCGATCGCTGCCGTGGCGATCATCGGCGTGTGGATTATCCATTTCTATTCGGCCATCTGGGTACGCGGCACCATTCCAGCCATGACGCGCGGACGGGTGACCGGCGGCTGGGCTTGGCGGCATCATCGCAAATGGCTGCGTGAACTGATCGCACGCAAACCGGACGGACGTTCGGGATCGAATCCCGCCGAATGAGCGGGCATTATTTTTACGCAATTCCGGACGGAAAGCCGTTATACTTTTCGTGGAATTGCTCTGGAGCAGTATCAAGCCGACCACGTGGCCCGTGAGGTTCGTGAGGTTGAAATGCCAAAGCAACAAGATCCGTCACGCCCTGACCCGACTGTAATCGGCGAGGTCTCGGCCCCACCCTTTGCGCGCCTGCCTGATCCGCGGACCTTGTTCATTCGCCGCTCAGAGCGATTGAATGTGTTGGCGGATGACCACCAGCTCGGCCCCTATCTCCGCTTCCTCGCTGCACTGGCGGATGCGCAGCACCGCATCCAGGACGGATTGCCGGATGTCGAATTGCCGACCGCGGAGGCGCGCGAGCGCGCACGAACCTTCAGTATGCCGCCGCTCGATCGCAACCAATTCACTTCGGATGCCGCCCTTGCAATGACGCTCGGCCGCCTGTTCGAAGTGGCAGCCACGATCGAAAAACCCGAGGCGGCCGCAGCCGCCTTGGACAGGCTCGCGAATATCGATGCGTTCGGGGTCGAATCCATGGTGCGCAATGTGCTCACCGATGCGATCCCAATGAACGCGCTTGCCGAGCATGTCTATGTCGCGGCCGCGCTGCAGGTTCACTTCGCCCGCCTCGCGGCATGTCTCGACAGCTCGAAGCTGGTTCCGGTTGCCGACGGCGCCTGTCCGGCCTGCGGTGGGCCGCCCGTATCCTCGATCATCGTCGGTTGGCACGGCGCACACGGGGCGCGGTTCTGCGCCTGCGCGCTGTGTGGAACATTGTGGAACCACGTCCGCATCAAATGTACGCTGTGCGGCTCGACCAAGGGGATAGGCTATCAGGAAATCGAGGGAGGCTCTGGCACGGTCAAAGCCGAGACCTGCGATGCATGCGGCAGCTATGTAAAGATCCTATCCCAGCACAAGGATCCGGCTCTCGATCCGGTCGCCGACGACGTGGCGACGCTCGGCCTCGACCTGCTCGTCCGCGAGGGTGGCCATCGCCGCGGATCGTTCAATCCGTTCCTGGTTGGCTACTGACAATACGATGACTGCTTCATCCGCAAACCCTTTACGCAATCTTCCGTCGGTCGACCAAGTGCTGAGGACCCCGCTGGCGGTGGCCGCAATCGAGCGCTTCGGACGGCAGGCCGCGACGGAGGCCATTCGCCGAGCCGTCGCCGATGCGCGAATGGCCTCCCGCAATGCCGGAGCGATCGTGCCGGAGGCAAACGATCTTGCCGGCGACGCACTTTTGCAGCTCAGGGATGGCGAACGACCTTCCCTGCGCCCCGTTTTCAACCTGACCGGAACGGTGCTGCATACCAATCTGGGACGTGCCCTCCTTGCGAAGGAGGCGGTCGATGCTGTTCGGCTGGCAATGAGCGAAGCGGTGGCTCTCGAATTCGATGTCGAGAACGGCGGGCGCGGCGAACGGGACGATCATCTTCGATCGCTCGTTTGCGAGCTGACCGGAGCCGAGGATGCAACCGTCGTCAACAACAACGCGGCCGCCGTCCTTCTCGTACTCAACACGCTGGCGCTCGGTCGCGAAGCGATCGTTTCGCGGGGCGAGTTGATCGAGATCGGCGGCTCTTTCCGAATGCCCGAGATCATGACGCGCGCCGGCGCCAGGCTTGTCGAGGTCGGCACCACCAACCGCACCCATCGCAAAGACTATGTCACGGCGATCGGCCCGGAGACCGGGCTCATCCTCAAGGTGCACACATCGAACTACCGAGTCGAAGGATTCACGGCAGAGATCCGGGCCCCCGAGCTCGCTGCAATCGCCAAGGCGCATGGGATGCCGCTGGTCCATGATCTCGGTTCGGGCACGCTGGTCGATCTAGCCCGCTACGGCCTTGGGCGCGAGCCGACCGTGCGCGAGGCGGTCGCCGACGGCGCCGATCTCGTCACATTCTCCGGCGACAAGCTGCTCGGCGGTCCGCAGGCGGGTTTCATCGTCGGCTGCAGGGACCTGCTCGCAGCGATCCGCCGCAACCCGATGAAGCGGGCGCTCAGGGTCGACAAGCTTCGTTTGGCCGCGCTCGAAGCGACGTTGAAGCTCTACCGCGACCCAGACCGCCTGGCCGAGCGCCTGCCGACGCTAAGGCTGCTCTCGCGCTCGGTGAGGGAGATTGCAGCGCAGGCAAAGCGCCTTGCTCCCCTGGTTGCTGACGCCGTGGGCGAAGCCTTTGCGGTCGACACGGTGGAGTGCCGGAGCCAAGTCGGATCCGGCGCGCTGCCGCTCGAAACCGTGCCAAGCGCCGGGCTTGCTCTCAAGTCGCGCTCAGGGAGCGGCCGGGCGCTCGAAGCGCTTGCGGCTGCGCTGCGTGGGCTGGGCGTCCCCGTGATCGGGCGCATCGAAAACCAGGCGCTCGTGCTCGATTTGCGCTGTCTGGAAGACGAGGCGAACTTCATCGCCAATCTAGCCGGCTTAAATCCGGGAGGAACCGATGCGCTGGCGTGACCGCCTTGCGCGCCGCCCAGCCGAGACGCCTGTGGCCGCACGCATGACCGAGGCCCTCGAAGCCGCGCGGCGAGGCGACCATGCCGTGGCTCTCTCCATATGGGAGCCGCTGGCTCACCGGGGCGTGGCCCGCGCTCAGAACAATATCGGCGCCTGCTTCGCCGAAGGGCTCGGCGTCGAGCGCGATGCGGAAATGGCCTTTCGCTGGCTGGCGCTCGCCGCCGAGGCAGGGGATCCTGTCGGGCAAAGGAATCTGGCGTCGCTTTATTTCCGCGGCGAAGGCGTCGAGCAGGACTTTCGCCGGGCGGCCGAGCTCTATCGGGCCGCAGCGGAAACTGGCGACGGACCGGCGCAGGATATGCTGAGCTGGATGCTGCTGGAGGGCGAAGTGATGCTTCCCGATGTCGGCGAGGCGCGACGCTGGGCGCTTGCCGCGGCCGATCAAGGCATCGCATCCGCGATGACCCGGATCGGCATGCTTTATCACAATGCGCTCGGCGTGCCGCGCGATCCCCACGAGGCTGTCCGCTGGTGGCGCCGTGCTGCCATGCGAGGAGACGCCGAAGGGCAGGCAATGCTCGGTGCCGCCTGCCATCTTGGCTCGGGCGTGCCGGCTGACGCGGTCGAGGCGCTGGTTTGGCTCCTGCGTGCCCAGGCAGGCGGCAGCGCCCTTGCCGGCCGCTATCTGGCTGCGGTGCGGGCCGAATTGAGCGCGGGCGATGCCGCCGAGGCCGAGCGTCGCGCCGCCGCGCCGTGGCCGGAGGCCGCATCATCATGATCGTTGGCACGGCGGGACATGTCGACCATGGCAAAACTGCGCTGGTGCATGCGCTGACCGGTATAGACACCGATCGTTTGCAGGAGGAAAAGACACGCGGCATGACGATCGATCTCGGCTTCGCCTATTTGCCGGTGCCGGGTGGGGACAGCATCGGTTTCGTCGATGTTCCCGGGCACGAGCGCTTCGTACACACGATGCTGGCCGGCGCCAGCGGCATCGACTTCGTGTTGCTCGTGGTGGCCGCCGACGACGGCGTCATGCCGCAAACCCGGGAGCATCTCGCCATCGTCGATCTGCTCGGTGTCAAGCGCGGCGCCGTCCTGCTCACGAAATGCGATCTGGCCGGTCCCGAGCGCCGCACTGCGGTGGCGAACGATATCCGCTCGGTGCTTGCCGGGACGATGCTTGCCGAGGCCCACCTGATTCCCGTCTCGGTCGTCACAGGCGAAGGCATCGATGAACTCAGGTATCTCTTGTTCGAGGAGGCGTCGCATCTTGCCCGGCGTGCAGTTTCGGGCCGTTTTCGATTAGCGGTGGACCGCTCGTTCACGCTGCGCGGCGTGGGCACCGTCGTGACGGGCACCGTGCTTTCGGGTTCTCTCGGTATTGGGAACAACGTGGTCGTAAGCCCGTCGGGATTGCTTGCGCGGGTTCGATCGATCCACGCCCAGAACCGGCCGGCCGAACGTGGTCGGGTAGGAGACCGCTGCGCGCTCAATCTGACCGGCGAAAGGGTTTTCAAGGAGGCGATCCGGCGCGGCGACGTGATTGTCGATCCGGAGCTTCACGCGCCGTCGGACCGGATCGATGCAAGCCTTCGCGTTCTGCCGGGTGAACGCAAGCCGATCGGCCAATGGTTTCCGGTGCGGCTCCACCATGCCGCGACGGAGGTCGGGGCACGCATCGTACTCCTCGGAGACGAACCGATCGGGCCTGGCGGCACGGCCAATGTTCAATTGGTGCTGGATAGTCCGATCGCGGCCGCTGCCGGCGACGTTTACGTGGTGCGCGACACCTCCGCGCAGCGAACCATCGGCGGTGGACATTTCCTCGATCTGCGGGCGCCCAGCCGCAAACGCCGCGCGCCGGAACGGCTGATCCAACTCGATGCCCATGCGCTATTGGCGCCCGAACTGGCCGCCGCCGCACTCCTTGATGCGCCGCCCCACTATTTCGACCTGAAGGCTTTTGCGCGCGACAGGGCGCTTAGTGACTGCGAGATGGAAGGCCTGATCGATCAACTCGGGCTTATCCGTTTTAAGGTCGGAGAAATGCTTCTCGTGCTGTCGCCGGAGCGCTGGTTGCGATTTAAGCGCGACTTGGCCGCGACCCTGGGGACCTTCCATGCCGACAATCCGGATTTGCCCGGCGTAGGAATGGAGAGACTGCGTATTGGGCTTGATCCACGTCTGCCGGCCTCCTCTTTCATAGCAGTTCTGCGGAGCCTTTCGCACGCTGGAGAAGTTGCCTTGGACGGCGCCTGGGTGCGACTACCCGGTCATGAGGCGCACTTGACGGCAAAGGATGAAAATCTCTGGCTACAGATCCAGCCTCTCATTGGCGGACCCGAACGATTCCATCCGCCGAGGGTGTGGGATATTGCCGAGGTGCTGGGCTCGCCGGAGACCGAAATCCGCCGGCTTCTGAAGCTTGCCGGCCGCATGGGGAAGGTCCACGAGGTCGCTCATGACCATTTCTTCCAGCGCGAGGCATTGGCGCAGATCGTCGAGATCGCGCGCGACCTCGCTGCGTCGATGCCTACAGGGCAGTTCACCGCTGCTCAATTTCGCGATCGCGTGGGCAGCGGACGCAAGGTCGCCATCCATATCCTCGAATTTCTCGATCGGCACGGCGTGACGCTGCGGCGGGGAGACTTGCGCCGTCTGAACAGGCGCAGGCTGGACCTGTTCCGCCTGACAGGCGAGGGTGAGCCGCCGATGGCGCAAATTTCTGGAGGAGCATCGTCCCCGGTGGGGCGTCCGGACTTCAAATCCGGGAGGGGCCGCGAGTCGGTCTCTGGTGGGTTCGACTCCCACTCTCTTCCGCCATCCTAGTGAGCCAAGATGAACCCGACGGCTTCCTTTCTGAATGACCTGAAAACGGCGGCTGAGACCGCCAGGACAACCGAGGCAAGCTTCAGGCGACAAGCGGCCAATCAGATCGCGGTTCTGGAGCAGGAGCGCGCTTTCGCCTTCAGGCGGCTCAACCTCATGCAGGATATCTCCGACGCCGTGGCCTCGGCCGAAAGTGAGGAGATCGCTGTGGCCAGCGCTTTGGCCGTCTTGCGCTTGCGGCTCGGCTGGAATGCGGACAGCGAGGCGCGCACGGAAGCGATCACGCATTTTGGCCCGGTTGCGCTTGCGTTGTTCCAGGCCGCGAAGTTGCCCGACGTCGAACCCGCCACCAATATCGGCGAGGCCCTTGCGATTTTTGAGCATTGGTACTCCGAATCCCAGGGATCGCCGTTCTGGGCGCTGTTCGAGCACCAGATCGTTGACACGCCGCTGGTCGACTTTTGACCGACGGACTTTTCGGCATACCCGGATGTGGAAGCAGAGAGCGCAACGTCGCTTTACCGACAAGATACGGTAACTGGCGCCTCGGCCACCGCCGTAAGCAACTGCTTTGGGCGCGGATGCCGGAAGGCGTTCACTCCCATGACAGACGCGGCGTAGTGCGGTCGCGTGGCCAAACGGCCATGCCGGTGGCGAAGGACATCGGCCGCTTCCAGCTATATCAGCATGAGAGCGGCGTACTGCATGGTCAGATCGAAGCCTCTACCCGAAGCCAGGGCGAGCGATACCGCCGCCGCCGGACCGCCCAGCGGCAAGCGCGTCTATGATACGGCCCCAGACACCAGCCCGACGCCACCTAACGAAGTGGTTGTAGCAAGTGGCAATATCCCGCTCCTTGGGTGATGAGCACAGTTACATATATAGAAGCATAACCAATATCATCACAGAACCCCTTGAGGGGGCTGCGCTGGATAAAGGTAGGCAGCGGGGGAATTCGCGTCGGATTCGCCGATAAACAGATAGCTTCAGAACGCGGCTATCAGCGTAGCTCCGTTATGCGCACCAGCGCGTCCCAATGACAGCCGGGCGGATGCCGGCAGTGCCGCCGACGCTATCCCTTGATCGCCGAACCGACGATCGAATCCACGAAGAAGCGCTGCAGGAAAACGAACAGCACCAATGGAGGCAGCACAGCAAGTGTGGCGCCGGCCATCACCAGTCCAGTATTGAGGGCGCCTCTGTTGTAGCTGAGCAGGCGGCTGAGGCTGATGACGATCGGATAGTCGTGTGCATTACCCTGTAGAACCGTCAGCGGCCAGAGATAGCTGTTCCAATGATAGACGAAGGCAAACAGCGCCAATGCTGCGATCGCGGGCGCCACGCTCGGCGCGACGATCTTGAACAGGATCACAAGTTCCGACGCCCCATCCATCCGTGCCGCGTCGATCAAATCGTCCGGCACGCCGGCGATGAACTGGCGCATCAGAAAGATGCCGAAGGCATTGGCGAGGTTGGGCACGATGATGCCGGCAAGGCTGGCATTCAGGCCGATCGATCCGACGAGCCGGTACAACGGGATCAGCGTGACGATCGGCGGCAGAAACATGGTGGCGATCAGCACGGAAAACAGCAGCGAGCGACCGGGAAAGTGGTGCTTGGCGAAGGCGTAGCCAGCCATCATGCTGGTGACCAGAATGCCTGCGGTGGTGATCGAGGCGATCACCAGCGAATTCCACATCGAGCGGCCGACATTGATGACGCCGGAGACTTTCTCATAGGCTTCGAGGCTCGGCGTGCGCGGTATCCACACCGGCGGCACCTGCATGGTTTCGGCCGGCGTCTTCAGGCTGGAGAGTACCATCCACAAGAGCGGGAAGGCGGAGGCCACGGCAACCAGCAGCATCAGCGTGGCGAGCAGGGCTCTGCGGCCCGCCAGGCGTTTGCGCGCCCACAGGCTCGATCCTGAGCGGCCCCGCGCGCTCATTGGTCATCCTTCCGGTTGGCAAATGCAAACAGCGCGCACACAACGACGATCAGCGCCAACATCAGCATCACCGCCATGGCCGAGCCCAACCCGCCTTGCGCGCGCTCGATGCCGACACGGCGGATGTGATAGGTCAGCACGTTGGTCGAGCCGACCGGCCCGCCTTGGGTGATCAGCGCGACCGGCTCGAATACCTGCACGGCGTTGATGATGGCGATGACGGCGCTGAACAGAAGCGTGCGCCGCAGTAGTGGCAAGGTGATGAAGCGGAACTGTTCGCGCCGGTTGGCGCCGTCCAGAGTCGCCGCCTCATAAAGACTGCCCGGGATCTGGGTCAGCCCGGCAACCGCCAGCACCGTAAAATAGCCGATCTGCTGCCAAACATTGAGCACGACGATCGAGATCAACGCCGATCTTGGCGAGGACAGCCACGGTTGCGGGCCGATACCGGCCAGGCCGAGTATCTGGTTGAGGGGCCCTTCGCTCGGCGAATAAAGCTTCGACCAGACCAGCGTCACGGCGATCATCGGCACCATGTAGGTGGAAAACAACACGGTCCGCAGCGCCGCGCCGCCTGCGACATCGCTCTGGTGGACCAACAAGCCGAACACTACCGAAAGGGGCAGGATGAGCATCATCGACAATGCCGTGTAGATCGCCGTGTTGAGCAGTGCTCGCTTGAAATCCCGCCCGACCGAGGTCGGTCCGAATATTGCGCGAAAATTGTCGAAGCCGATGAAGCTCGCACTGGAAAAAGGTGTTTGCGTCGACCAGTCCTGGAATGACAGCCAGATGGTGAGCAGCATCGGCAGCAGGATGAAAACGCCGATCAATGTCACGGCGGGCGCCAGCATGATGCCCGCCGAGGCACGATAGGTCTTGATCATCGCTCTGCTTCCAAAGCGTCGGGCTCACGAAACGGCGCCTTCGCTATTTGGCGGCACGCTCCAGGATCGAGACGGCATCGGCCTGCGCGTTCGCCTGCGCATCCTTGGCCGAGAGCTGCCCATACTGCAACGCCTCGAGCGTCTGCTGGAGCGATTCGCTGAACTCCTGCCCTCCCGGGACGACAGGGAAGGGCTTGGCGTCGGCAAGCACGCTGACATAGCCGGACAGGAACTCGGAACCGAGCTTGTCCTTGTGGGCTTCGATGTCGGAGGTCCGCGTCGGCAGGATGCCCATCGACATCAGAATATCCGACATTGCCGAGGCGCCGTTCTTGCCGGACTTCGGACTGTTCAGCCATGCCAGGAAATCCCATGCCGCTTTTTGCTCGGCCTGACCGGCATTGGCGTTGACGACGGTCATCCACGAATAAGAGATCGAGTGCGGTTTGTCGCCGCTCGGGCCGACCGGGATGGGTGCGGTGGCGATATTGGAGAACTTGTCGCCCATGCCGCTCTTCAATGCGCTTTCCCACCAGTTGGCCATGATGATCATGCCGGTCTTGCCGGAGACGAAATTGTCTAGGAAGGGGCCGGTGGTGTTGGCGTCGGCGGTGGCCATCGCCGGATCGCTGGCGCCCGACTTGATCAGATCCTCGTAGAGCTGGAAAGTCTCGCCGGCTTGAGGACTGTTGAGCATCGGTTTGCCGTCCTTGACCAGCTCGCCGCCATTGGAGACCAGCAGCGAGGCGAACGGGTGGACGACGCCAGCCGCCCAGGAGTTGATCATGCCGAAACCTTGCTGGCCGGCGTCTTTCCGGGTCAGCTTCTGGGCGGCATCCTTCAATTCGGACCAGGTCTTCGGTGCGGCCGTAATGCCGGCCTGCTTAAACAGCTCCTTGTTGTAGTTCAACGCATAGACGTCGATCTCGTTTGGAATGCCGTAGAGCGTGCCGCCGACAGAGGCCGCACTGACGACACCGGCCGGCCACGCACTCTTGACCTCGCCGGCAACCGTATCGGGGGCCGGCGCGACCAGCTTGTCTCGCGCCAGTTCGGGCAGCCACAAATCGTAGATGCCGCCGATCGTCGGCCCATCGGAACTGCCGCCCTGGGAACGCAGTGTCGTCAGGAGGTCGCCGAAGGGGACGGCGCGGATGGTGACGGTCACATCCGGATTGCTCTTGGCGTAGTCCTTGGCCGCGGCGTCCAGCAAAGCGACCGTTTCGGGCGACCAGTGGGTCAGATAGGAGATGCTGACCGATTGCGCCCATCCAGCGGTGGGCGAGGCTAGTAGCCCTGCAGCCAATGCCAGTTTCGGAATCCAAGCCAAAGACATCCGGGATCCTCCGCGTAGGCGCACAGCGATATGAACGACGTTATGACAACTTGAAGCAACGATGCAAGGGCTATCTTCGCGGAGAGTTCCTGGCCGGCGCCGTGGGCGATTCTTATCTGGCCTGTGAGGGAGAGATATGTCATTGAAAACAGATAATTAGCTGCGATAGCTAGGGTTGTTTATCACTGCCGGAAATGCCCAAACGTGCCCGAAGAGCTCTTGCGAACAAAGTCATGTCGTTATAATGACACTTACCCCGCCGCAAAGGAAGCCGATGTCGAATGAGAGACTGATCATGGTTCATCGACGCGCTGCGCCCAGCCTGATCGGCGGCTTCGCCGCCGCGTGCACCGGGGTCTGTATCGCACTGCCGACCAGAGCCGACGACACCGTGAGGAACTGGCGCGCCGAGGACCGGGCGGCTGCCAATCGGAGCCGCTCTCGATGACACACGTTCTGGCCATCGATCTTGGCGGCACCAATTTGCGCGCCGCAATCCATACCGGCGATGTTCGCTGGCTGGAGATGCTCAGCCGCGAGCCTGCGCCGGCAAGCCTTGATGCCTTTGTCGCCCGTATCGGTGCGTTGCTCGCGGAGGCAGGCCCCGTCGAGGCACTCGGACTTGCAGTGCCGGGACTTGTTGAGGGCTCGGTCTGCCGCTGGATTCCAAACCTGCCCTATCTCGACGGTATTGATGTCGCGGCGTTGTTTCCTCGTCTGCGCTTGTCCGTTGGCAATGACGCACACATCGCCATGCTGGCCGAAGCGGTCGAAGGTGCAGCAAAAGGCTTGTCCGATGCCATCCTGCTGGCGATCGGCACCGGCATCGGCTCCGCCGTTCTGGCTAATAACCGTATCGTCGCCGGCGCACATGGCGGCGCCTGCTCATTCGGCTGGGCCTGCGCCGACATCGAGGATGAAGGCGAGGACCGCAACGGCTGGCTGGAGCGCTTCGCTTCCGGGCGGGCGTTCGACGCCGCGGCGCGCCAGATCGGGCTGGCCAATGGCGGCAGGCTGGTCGAGGCCGCCCGGGCCGGCAAGACGGCCGCCCTTGACGCCTTGGAGCTGCCGGCGCGCCGGCTGGGCACCGCCCTTGCGGGTGCGGTCGCGCTGCTCGATCCCCAGGCAGTCCTGTTTTCCGGTGGCCTTGCCGACACGCTGGACGTGATAGGGCCGCCGCTGCTTGCGGCATTGCGGCGTCAGCTGCCGCCGCATCTGCGCGGCGTCGTTCTGCGGTCCGGCGAATTCGGCTCCCGCGCCGGTCTCGTCGGCGCCTCGCTGGCCGGTCTCGCCGGAGCACAGTGGAGGCAGATAAGATGAGCGAGCCGAGCTTTCAGCAACCGGACCGCAAAAGGCCCGAGCCGCTCTGGTATCAGGTGGAAGAGGCCATCCGCGCCATCGTCAAGAGTGGCGAGTGGGCGACTGGCGACCAGATTCCGGCCGAAGACAGACTGTGCGCCCTGTTCGGGGTGAGCCGCATCACGCTGCGCCACGCGCTGCGCAATCTGGAGGAGCACGGGCTGCTCAGGCGCGAACATGGCCGTGGCACCTTCGTGCGCTCCACCACACTGGTCGCCGGCACCCGCGAACTGACCAGCTTCACGCAGGAAATGGGCAATATGGGCGTGGTCGCGGGCTCGCGCTTGCTCGACTGCAGCCTGACCACCGCCAATGCCGCCGCGGCCGGAGCGCTGGAGATCGAGGAAGGCGACCCGGTGGTGCGCGTCCGCCGGCTCAGGCTCGGCAACAACGAGCCGATCGGTATCCAGACGGCGCAGCTCTCGGCCGCGCGCGTGCCCGGCTTTCTCGATGCCGGCCTGCTGCAGGGCTCGCTCTACGAAGCGCTGGAGCGCCATTACGGCATCGTGCCGGTCGCGGCGCGCGAAAACTACCGTGTCGGTGCGGTCGGGGCGGCGGATGCCGAGTTGCTCGATCTGCCCGCGGGGAGTCCCGCTTTCGTGGTCGAGCGCATCACCACCGACGAGCGCGGCCCATTCGAATTCACCGTCTCGGTCATGCGTGGCGACCGCTACGAAATCCGGTCGACGCTGCGTGCCGGTCGCGCCGCGCCAACCGCAAGAAGCTGAGCCGTTACCGAAGCCGACACATAACAGGAGTACCGACGTGTCCGACCTTTACATACCCCGCCTTGCCGCCCTCATCGAAGAGGCGTCGAAAGCCAATGCCGAAGCCCTTGGCGAGGCGGCCAGCCGCTTTGCCGACACGCTCGAGAGCGGTGGCTTGGTTCATCTCTACGGGTCGGGCCATTCGGTGTTGCCGGTCCAGGAAGTGTTTCCGCGCTACGGCAGCTATGTCGGCTTCAATCCGCTAACCGACCCGCGTGTCATGTGGCATAATGTGCTCGGCGCCGGCGGCGTGCGCGAACTTCTGTGGCTGGAGCGGACCGAGAAATACGCCGAGAAATTCCTAGATCACCAGCCGCTCAACAAAGGCGATTCGATCATCATCTTCGGCCACAGCGGCCGCAATTCGTCGGGCATTGACACCGCGCTTTACGCGAAAAAACGCGGCATCTTTGTCGTTGCGGTGACCAGCAAGAACAATCTCGACAAGCCGGCGACGCACTCTTCCGGCAAGCGGCTTGCCGATGCCGCCGACCTTGTCATCGACACCTGCTCGCCGATCGAGGATGCTATCGTGCCGGTCGAGGGCTGGAGCCGGCCGGTCTCCGGTTCGTCGACCGTGCTTGCCATGATCCTGGCGCATGAGCTGATCGCCCGCACCGCGGAGGCGCTTTCGAAACGCGGCATCGAGCTGCCGGTCTTCGCCTCGCCGACTATTGCCGGCGTCACACTGCACGACACCGACGTCATCTATGGCGTCTATCGCGAGAAAATGCTCGAGGCGCAGAAGAAGCACCTGCCCACCTTCCAGGCGACCATGCGCGGCGAATAACCGGGGAGGGCACGCAAATTTGCGAGGCCTTCCGAAGGGCGTAGTCAGGTCACGAGACGGCGACACCCCCGCGCACCGCTGGAGCCGATCAGTTTCGGAGTGCAGGATCAGGAGGAGCTGTTTTTGGGGACAGCGGTGAACCGTCGACCAGGGCTGGGCCGCCAGATTGCTCGCCATTCTGAATCGCTTGTTCGCGGCTCGTATCATGGTGCAGCTCCGGAACGGTGAAAACCGGCACCTCGCCCTTGAAACCCTGGAGCTCAAAGGCGCCCGCCTGGACGACTGGCATCGATGCTCCCTTCGCAAAGCCGGGGCCAAGTACCAGGGGGATGCGCAGCTTCTTGGTCGTCGATTCGAGCCGTGCGGTGCGGTTCACCGGCGAGCCGATCGCGGTGTAGTCGAAGCGCCGTTCGGAGCCGAAATTGCCTACCGAGCAGATGCCGGTCTCGATGGCGACGCCGATTGCGATAGAGGGGTGGCCGTCGGCGGTGAAAGCGGCGTCTTCACGCTTTACCCGTTCTATCAGGGCTAGCCCCGCGTCGAGCGCGCGCTCGCGATGATCCGGCTGATCAAGCGGCGCGTTCCAGAAGGCCAGCACGGCATCGCCCATAAATTTGTCGATGGTGCCGTCGCGCTTGAGGATCTCATCGGTCGCAATGCCGAGGAAGTGGTTGACCACCTTGGCGATTTCCTGGGTATCGAGTTGTTCGCTCATCGTCGTGAAGCCGCGTATGTCGCTGAGCAGGATTGTGATCTCGCGCTTCTCGCCGGACAGGATGGCTTCGGTGTCCGAGCTTGCGAGGCGCTGCACCACGGAAGGCGACAGATACTGGGAGAACTGCCGTGCCAGGGTGGACCGGCGCTGCTCGCTGCGCCTGTAGAGGACATAGCCTTCGAAGCCGGCTACCAGGATCGTCGCAAGCGCCGGCTGCAGCGGGTCATAGAGTGTACCCTGCATATTATATTCGAGAGCACCGAACACGAACGGCGTGACGGCCAGCAGCGCGAGAGCCAGGGCACCAAGCACGACACGTTCGGCGAGCATTCCGGAAAGCCCGATGAACATGATGGCAGTGAGGACAAACCAGAGCCGCTCCACCGTGCGCGCGTGCATTGGCTCCGCCAGGTAGCGCCCGGCAAGCAACTGGCCGATTGCATCGGCGTGGATGTCCGCGCCTGGTCGCGCTGGACGTGTCGGGGTGGGCAGGTACTGCGTCAGTCCCACGGCCGACAGATCGACAATGACAATGGCATCCCGCAGCCGCTGATCACTGTCGCGCGAAAGGATAGTGCTAGCAGATATGCGTGGCGTATCGGTGCTGGTTTCCCAGAGGCGGATGCTCCCCTCCGGCTCGAGCGGCACGATGGCGCCGGCCATCCTGAGTGCATCGAACCCGGCGGCATTCAGGCGGGCTATGTAGCCGTCCTGCCCGGCATAAAGGCGCAGGAGCTCGAGTGCGAAGGACGGCCACAGCTGCACGCCTTGAGCGGTGTTGCGAAGCCACAGAAGCGGCACATGGCGCAGTACGCCGTCGGGATCGGGCAAGGTGCGAATGACGCCGAGGCCCGCGGCGGCGTTCGAGAATTGGGCAAGCGAGCCGGTCAGGCCGGTGAAGCCGGGAAGTGTGTCGGGTACCTGCCCGACGATCGACCAGCCGGCCTTGGGCTCTGCTTCTGAAACTGTCGCCTCGTTGCCCAGGCTGACGGCAAGCGCCGTTCGGTTTTTGGCCAGCGCCGCTGCCAGGCGCTTGTCTCCGGCGATGCCCTCAGGCGAGGTGTCGGCCTCGGGCAGCACCAGCGCAAGCCCGATCACCGAGGCGCCGGATGCGGTGATGCCATCGACCAGATCGGCCAGGAGGCCACGGTTCCAGGGCCATCGCCCATGTGCCTTGAGGCTGGCGTCGTCTATCGAGACGATCACGACAGGATTGCTGGTCGCCTGGCGCGGGGCGAGAAACTGGTAGAAGTCGTACGTGCGCTCACGCAGGCGCGACAGCGGCCCGTCGAAAGCCAAATGGCAAGCGAGCAGCAGGAGCACGACCACGAGACCGGATATTTTGCGCCTGCCAGCTTGCCGCCAATCAGCCCAGCGCCAACCGACCAAGAGGCTCATGTCGTGCGGCCAGGCCTAATTGCAGTAGTAGCAGCAACCTTCACCCTCACACTCGCCATCATCCTTCGCCCCGCCGCCCACAGGTGGCGTTAGGCTGTCGGGGAACTCCATGACCACTCCCGGCAATGCGCCGTCGGTGGACTCGCAGACTTTGAGCGAGCCGCCGAGTGCCGACGCACAAATCGCGCTTACATCCAATCCAGGACCCGGTGCGCCTGGCAGGCCGGTGCCGGCTATCCGGTCGATGCTGTCCAATATCGGGAAGGTGTCGATGCCGCCGTAGCCGGTCAGCAGCTTGCCATCGTCCGATGTGCACGCGTAGCCCGGGTTTGTGATGACCAGCCGTTTGCCATTGATCGTGCAGGTCATGCGGCCGGCGCGCAGTATGCCGACGGTCTGGCCGGCTGCCACCAGCACTTCGATGATGCCGCCTCTGGCCCCGAGCACCATATGCGGCGTCGCAACCTGCATGACGCCGCCTTTCGAAACCTGGCCGCCATAAAAACGGGCCAGGCCGCTGTTCATCCCGATGTCGATTTTTCCAGATCCGGAGCCCGGATTGTAGACGAATTCATCGATCGTCAGGCTGGTGTTCGGACCAATCTTGGCGCTCGATTCGTCCCGGAACACCAGCATTCCAAGACCAGTGGGATCGCTGCGCAACTGATCGCCGAGTTCGACGCCGGCACCGACGTTCATTGTCCCGCCGTTGTTGCGGACGATGTTGGTCTGGTAGGCCGTCATCGACCCGATCGTTTCAGCGGCGGATGGTGCCGCGAAGGCAAGGCAGGCGACAAAAATGGCGATCTGACGGTACGGGGTCCTCATCGCGGCCTCTTTCAATTGAGCGTCAACGTGTAGCTCATGAGCATTTCGAACGATTTCCGGTCGCGGTTGGCGATGTCGAAGTTGGTTTCGCGATAGGCGAGATCGACGCTGATCTTCTGCGCCTCCGTCAGCTGAAAATCGCTTTCCGAGGCAATGCGCCAGAAGTCGCTCTTGATATTTGTGCCGATGCCAACGGACAGATCGGGAGTGTTGCTGTGGCCGGCCGAGAACGCGACCTGGTGCGACCATGCGAAAAGATCCGGTACGGTCATCAACAGGCCGCCATAGCGGACCTCGCCCGTGTAGCTGTGGCCGATTTCGCCAGATCCGGAGGCGAAGTCATTCGACCCGACAAAGCGCAGTCCGAGCGCCTGGCCATTGCGGAAGCGGTAGCTGCCGCCTGCCTCATAGAAAACCCTGCTATCGGCGAAAATGCCTTGCGAGGCGCTTAGATCGATGTAGCCGCCGCCTGCAAAAAGCGTCGTCTCGACCGTCGGGCGCACAAGAAAGCGTCCACTGAGGCCGATGCCGGTTTCTTGGATATCGCTGTCGAAACGATCTGTAACGGTAAACGCCGAAAGCAGCAGGCGCAGCGAATCGATCCCACTATTGGGCAGCCCCTTGTCCCAGGTGATAGCGGCGTTGCCGTGGACGAAAGTCTCCTTGCTGCCCGGAACCGACAGGTCTTCCGTGAAAAAGCGCTGTGTCGCAGTCAACGACCCCGAAAGAACGAGAGCGTCGGCGCTTGGCGTGCCGAGGTCCCACCGGACAAAGCCTTCCGCCCGCCCATAGGGCGAGACGAAGCTGTCGTCGTCCTGCGCCCCGCCGGGCTCAAAATCGGTGAATGCGCTGAACACGCCGCCGGTCAGGGCGAGTTCCCAGGTGACGCCACGCAAGGCGCGCTCGATGCGGGCGAGCAGGCGAACAGCTTCCTGCTGCTCACTTGCGGTCAGGCCGCCGACTTCGATGCCGTACTGCACCTGCCGTCGGGCCAATTCATAGGAGCCGACATGATAGTACAACCGGCTGGCCGCCAGCCGGGCGCGCGCATCGCGGGGATATTTGATCAGATACTGCTCGATTGAGGAGATCGCCTGATCGTATTGTCCTGCATTGACGGCAACCGTGACGAACTGGGCGAGCGTTCCGTTGTCGGCCGGACTGGCGATGCGGGCTGAAAACGCATCGTCATAGGCCGAAAAAAGACCCTGCGCGCCAGCCGGCAATGCGCCGCTACAAAGCAGCGCCGCGGCGCAGCCGACGATTGTTCGAAACGAAGATTGCATGCCGAGAACCACCCCAAACCCGACCAGTGCGAAGGACTTAGCACGACCACAAGAAAAAAGGCGACTGAACTTTGGCGAAATCGTCCGAGTTTTCAACAGCTGTTGCAGCCGCGCAACAAACTATCGGGTCCATTCGTATTTCGGCTGCGCTGGTTGCAAAAACATCTTCTCGGCGTTGCTGTAACAGTGGAAGTATTCGTCACCAGCGGCAACTAATTCAATCATCACCAATCGTGGATCGCACACCCGACAAGATTAATATTCTCTGCGCGTATCTGGTCACCGCCTGACACATATAGCTCATCCAAAGGTCTTCCTTGGGCGTTGCGCAAGCGGTCGGAAGCTGCAGGGCCGATGCTTGTCGCAACGGCCTGTGCGATTGCGGGCTGGTCTTCGCAATTTCGTTCGCCGCCGACG
This sequence comes from Mesorhizobium sp. M0904, assembly GCF_040319475.1. Taxonomy (NCBI): domain Bacteria; kingdom Pseudomonadati; phylum Pseudomonadota; class Alphaproteobacteria; order Hyphomicrobiales; family Phyllobacteriaceae; genus Mesorhizobium; species Mesorhizobium sp. M0904. The sequence goes on from NZ_JAMYOC010000005.1 coordinate 117,731, forward strand.
AGGTCAGCTTATAGAACCCATCGCCCAGGGAACGCGTCACCGGACACGCCCTTGCTACAGCACGAGCATAGTGGCCAGCCCCAGCATCAGGCCCATGCCTACGATATCGGTGACGGTGGTAAGAAAGATCGCTGAAGCTACGGCCGGATCGGCGCCGACCCGGCGCAGGCCCAACGGGATCAGCACGCCGGAGATTCCGGACATGAGGCACGATCCGGACATGGCGAGCAGGATCACAAGTGCCAACATGGGCGCCTGGGCGGCCGACTCAGGTTGCCGCGATGCGTAGAACCACATCGCCGCAGCCGCAACAAGGCCGACGAGCACGCCGTTGGCAATCCCGAGCGCGCCCTCCCGCATCACCAGGTGCAGCTTCGGTCGTTTGTCCACATCGCCCAGGGCAAGGCCACGCAGCGTCATAGCCAATGCCTGGCAGCCGGTGTTTCCGCTCTGCCCGGCCAAGACCGGGAGGAATGCCGCCAGGGCGACGATCTTCTCGATCGTGCCTGTGAACGAGCTGACCACGAAAGCGGCCATGAAGGCCGTCAGCAGGTTGAGCTGCAGCCACGGATGCCGCTTCAAGAAGGCTGAAAACAGGGGCGTAAAAGAACGCTCCTCCTTCTGGACACCCACCATCTGGCCCGACTGGGCAGAAATCTCGATGATTTGCTGCTCGAACAGCCGCCAGCCGCGGACCTGCCCGAGCAGCCGGTTCTCCGCGTCCACCACCGGATAGACAGGGTAGTGACGGCGTACCGCCGCCTTGCATGCGTCGCTCAAAGAGAGATCGGCGGGGAGGGCGAACGGCTTCGGCAGCATGATCTGATCCACCGTGGCGTCCGCTTCGCTCAGCATCAGATCGCGCAGGACCACGAGGCCAACCAGTTTATCGCCCTGGTCGGTGATGTAGAGATAAGTGAGCTCGGTCGGCACCGGGGTGCGTCTGACGGCCTGCACTGCGGCGGCTACTGTCGTGCCGACGGGAACGCTGGCGGGAATCGGGTCCGTCAGTTCGATGAGCGACTCGGGGACCGCGACGTCCTTGCCATCGCCATGAGGCTTGACGGGCCGCATATGCGGCGGCAAATGCTCCGCCACCTTGCGGGCGTGCCGGTCTGGCAACAACTTTAGTGTGTCCCGGATGAACTCGGGAGACTCTCGGGCCAGCAATACCGCCGCGTCATCAGGTGCTCGAGCACACAGCGTGCGTACCAGCTTCTCAACGTCGTTCTCTTCCTTCATCTGTTCCCCCAATTGCGAGTGTCTTGCCTCTGACGGTATGACACGGATCGGATCGCTCTGTCCTGGCGCAGTGGCCCATGCGCCTCGATCCGGAAATTTCGCCTCTTTGGGCGCCGAGTGGACCGAACCGAGACAGATCTGAGCCATTGCGGGGTGCATACAGGCGGGCTGTAACGTCAGAGTGTCGCCGAGAATTTGACGTGTTGCGAACTTCACCGGTCTTCCGGGCTTTGCGATCACGCCGCAGCAATACGACTTAAACCTGGAAATTCTGCAGAGGCAGGATCTCGGGCGTTCGAACCTGATTGCCTCATCCGGCGCATCTTGCCAGGTTCACCAGCTATTGACGCCACGGCCGGTTGAGATCTGCGACTGCTTGCACAGAAGGATGTGGAGCACGAGTTCCTTCGAGGACGATTTCATGACGGTCTTGCACCAAGGCAAAAACTTCGGCAGGTTCGTTGCGTCTTGGGAGAGGGCAACAACAATGAAATTGTCTTGCGTACGCATGATGCCGGTCGCGGCAATGGTGATTTGCGCAAACTCGTTCGTTCCAACCGCCGCCCGCGCCAACTCGGTTGCCTTCGATCATGGATATCAGATGGCGGCTTATTTGTTTTGCTCTCAATCGATCTATAACGACAGACGTTTTGGCGACTTTCTTGTTGAGGATGGGAAGTATGACAAAACGAAAGAGTACAATCGTGGCGTTGCCGCTCTAAAAGCCGCGCTCAAAGGCGCCCAGCCTAGGAAAGTGTGCTTCGATGCCGCCAGCGGTTGGTGGACCGACCGCTGACGGCTTTACCATATAACTCCAGCCTCATCGAACTCGGCCTTGGTTGCTTATCTGCACGCTTGATTCTGCGTCTCCCAACGGCACGGGGAAATTACGGTGACAGCGCATTAGTTCTTCGCCGCCTACCTCATTTGTGGTTTGACGGGCTTTGCCGATCTGTCGGCGAAGCCTTCAGCCAGGAGGCATCGAAAGTCAGGACGTCGGTGACACGGCAATGCTCGACGAGGAACTGGGTCTTGGAAGAGTGCACTGTCACCTAATTCACGTAATTCACCGTATTTCTTGCGCGCCTGCACACGGTAAATCCAAGCGAAGGTTAGGCGCTCCTGGCCCTTTCTTGGCCCCAAGGCAGACATTTACCGGTAACTATCTGGGTCCTTGGCCTTCGCGGCCTGGCAAGCAACCTTACTCAGAGCAGCCTTACGGTAAGCGCCTTCAAACACGCGGATAGCCCTCTCGAATTTAGCCGGATTAGGCGCCAAGTGTTTATCTAGCCCGTCGTACAAAAGGATGGAGACGGCCATCATGGCTTTTCCACTTTCGCTCGGTCTCAGCACCGGGCACCTTTTCAATACGCCATAGATGTTACCTGAAATTGCTGCAGCCCGATGCAATTTGCTATCTGCCATACGGGCCAAGTAATTGATGTTTGCTGCTCTCCCTGCCCGGCTGAAGCAGTCGATATTGTGAAGCAGATTGCTGCGATGACCGTTACCAAAATGCGGCTCAAACGTTCCCCCTCTTCTTGCAGTCAACTCGCCCTACTAATCACCCCCTATCATAGCTTAGCCTGAGCCTCAAAAGCTCGCCAGCCGACGCCAGCGGGCGCAAACGCCATTTCTGCTCGATGTCTCCGGGTCGTACCTGCGTACGCTTGGCTGGGGCGCCAGGATTCGAACCTGGGAATGTCGGTACCAAAAACCGATGCCTTACCACTTGGCGACGCCCCAACAGCCGGAGCGTGCCCGCTGTGCGCGCGGCCTTATAGGACGAGCCGCGAGAAAGCTCAATGCCGACATATCGACTATGCGCGACCGACCCGCCAGTTTTGCAATCGTCACTTTGAACGGACCTATTCACCCCAAACCGCCATTTCATTGCCGGCCGGATCGACGAAATGGAACCGCCTGCCGCCGGGGAAGGAAAAGATCGTCTTGACGACGGTGCCGCCGGCATTCTCGACGGCGCTTAATGTTTCCTCCAGCCTTTCGGAATAGATCACGGGCAGCGGCTTGGCCGGCGCATCTTGGCCATCCGCCTGAAAACCGCCGTCCAGCCCTTCGGCAAAAGCTGAATAGGTTGGCCCGTAATCGGTGAACGACCATGAGAAGGCTGCACTGTAGAAGGCCTTCACGCTGTCCAGCGTTCCGCCTGTCGCTGGCATTTCCAGATAATCGAGCTTTCCGGCCATTCTCATCGTTCTGCCCTTTTGTTCTCGTTATGTTCTACAACAAAGCTTTCCAAAAAGCAAGTCTTTTCTGTGCCGCTTTTCCTTAATCGATTGTAGAGGCCGGCCGGCTTGGCCGATGCCTTGCCTTTCGCACTGCAGCATCATATCGCTCGATTTGCCAAACCTTCCAATCTCCTGCAACCGGGGAGCAAGCATGACCAAATGGGTATACACCTTTGGCGACGGCGCCGCGGAAGGCCGTGCCGGCGACCGCAATCTGCTCGGTGGCAAGGGCGCCAACCTTGCCGAAATGTGCAGCCTGGGTCTGCCGGTGCCGCCGGGCTTCACCATCACCACCGAGGTCTGCAACGCCTATTACGCCAACGGCCACACGTACCCGGCTTCGCTGGAGGCGGACGTTGCGGTCGCGCTCGACCATATCGGTCGGCTGACCGGACGCCGTTTCGGCGATCCCTCGAAACTGCTTTTGGTGTCGGTTCGCTCAGGGGCGCGCGCCTCGATGCCCGGCATGATGGACACCGTGCTCAATCTTGGCCTCAATGACGAGACGGTGGAAGCACTGGCCGCCGATTCAGGCGATGCGCGCTTCGCCTATGACAGTTACCGCCGTTTCATCCAGATGTATTCCGATGTCGTCATGGGCCTCGACCATGAAGTGTTCGAGGAAATCCTCGAAGACCAGAAGGGTGGCCTCGGCCATGAACTCGACACCGAGCTGACAGCCATCGAATGGCAAGGCGTGATCGCGCTCTACAAGGCCAAGGTCGAGGAGGAGCTTGGCAAGCCCTTTCCGCAGGATCCGCACGAGCAGCTCTGGGGCGCCATCGGCGCGGTGTTTTCCAGCTGGATGAACAACCGCGCGATCACCTACCGGCGCCTGCACGATATCCCCGAAAGCTGGGGCACGGCAGTCAACGTTCAGGCCATGGTCTTCGGCAATATGGGCGACACCTCGGCCACCGGCGTTGCCTTCACCCGCAATCCGTCGACCGGCGAAAAGCAGCTCTATGGCGAGTTCCTGGTCAATGCCCAGGGCGAGGATGTCGTCGCCGGTATCCGGACGCCGCAGAACATCACCGAGGCGGCACGCATCGCCGCCGGCTCCGACAAGCCGTCGCTGCAAAAGCTGATGCCGGAAGCCTTCCAGGCTTTCGTCAGCATCTCCGACCGTCTGGAAAAACATTACCGCGACATGCAGGATCTCGAATTCACCATCGAGCGCGGCAAATTGTGGATGCTGCAGACCAGGTCAGGCAAGCGCACCGCCAAGGCGGCACTGAAGATTGCCGTGGACATGGCCAGGGACGGACTGATTTCGAAGGAGGAGGCCGTCGCCCGCATCGACCCGGCCTCGCTCGACCAGTTGCTGCATCCGACGATCGATCCGAAGGCGGCGCGCGATGTGATCGGCGTCGGCCTGCCGGCCTCCCCGGGCGCTGCGACCGGCGAGATCGTGTTTTCCTCGAACGACGCCGAGGAGGCCAAGACGCAAGGCCGCAAGGCGATCCTGGTCCGCATCGAGACCAGCCCCGAAGACATCCACGGCATGCATGCGGCCGAAGGCATCCTGACGACGCGCGGCGGCATGACCAGCCACGCCGCCGTGGTGGCGCGCGGCATGGGCAAGCCTTGCGTTTCGGGCGCCGGCTCGCTGCGCGTCGACTACAAGGCCGGCACGCTGATGGCGATGGGCGCAACCTTCCGCAAGGGCGACATCATCACAATCGACGGCGGCAACGGCCAGGTGCTGAAGGGCGCCGTGCCGATGCTGCAGCCGGAACTCTCGGGCGATTTCGCCGCCATCATGGAATGGGCCGACGGCGCGCGCCGCATGAAGGTGCGCACCAATGCCGAGACGCCGCTGGATGCGCGCATGGCGCGGTCCTTCGGCGCCGAAGGCATCGGGCTTTGCCGCACCGAACACATGTTCTTCGACGGCGACCGCATCGTTGCCATGCGCGAGATGATCCTGGCCGATACGGAAAAGGACCGGCGGACGGCGCTGGCCAAGCTGTTGCCGATGCAACGCTCGGATTTCCTCGAACTGTTCGAGATTATGGCCGGCCTGCCGGTGACGATCCGCCTGCTCGATCCGCCGTTGCACGAATTCCTGCCGAAGACCGAGGAGGAGGTGGCCGAGGTCGCCGCTGCCATGAACGTATCGCCGGACAAGCTCAGGCGGCGCACCGAAGCGCTGCACGAGTTCAATCCGATGCTCGGCCATCGCGGCTGCCGGCTTGCGGTCTCTTATCCCGAAATCGCCGAGATGCAGGCGCGCGCCATTTTCGAGGCAGCCGTCGAGGCCGGCAGGAAGGCCGGCGCGTTGGTGGTCCCGGAGATCATGGTGCCGCTGGTCGGGCTGGCGAAGGAGCTCGAATTCGTCAAGGCGCGCATCGATGCCGTCGCCAAGAGCGTGATGGAGGAAACCGGCGTCAAGATCACCTATCTTACCGGCACGATGATCGAACTGCCGCGCGCCGCGATCCGCGCTCATGTCATTGCCGAGGCGGCCGAATTCTTCTCCTTCGGCACCAACGATCTGACCCAGACCACCTTCGGCATCTCGCGCGACGACGCGGCCTCGTTCCTCGAGACCTACCGGCAAAAAGGCATCATCGAGCAGGATCCGTTCGTGTCGCTCGATATCGAGGGCGTCGGCGAACTGGTGCGTATGGCGGCCGAAAAAGGCAGGGCAACGCGGCCGGAGATCAAGCTCGGCATTTGCGGCGAACATGGCGGCGATCCAGCGTCGATCCATTTCTGCGAGGAGGTCGGCCTCGACTATGTCTCGTGCTCGCCCTACCGGGTGCCGATCGCCAGGCTGGCCGCCGCGCAGGCGGCAGTGAAGGTTGCAAAGAACGGCCGCGGATAGGAGTTGGAGTCCACCGGCATCTGACCTTACCGATTTGTAACCAAATTCACGCGAACGTGCGCGTGACGGCTCCAAATCCCGACATCGTTTCTGCCCAGTTTCCGGCCCCCGAACCCGCCCCGGTGCCAGAAACAGATGTTGCAGAACCCGCCCGCGCACGTCCGCTCGATTCTCATCCTCCAGACGAAATTCATCGGCGATCTTGTCCTCGCCTCGGCGCTCGCCAGAAACCTGCGCCTCGAATATCCAAAGGCCAGGATCGTGTTCCTTTGCGAGGCGAGCTTTGCCAGTTTTCTGACGGCTCATGGCATCGCCTCGGACGTGGTGGCGTTCCGGCGCGCCCGGATGCGTGGCACCCCACTGGAGCGTGGCCGCGAGCTTTACGCGATGGTGCGCGCTCTGCGCCGGTTCCGATTTGACCTGACCATCGACCTGGCCGATTCCAGAACCTCACGTATCATCGTGAGATTCGTCAACGCCAAGACCCGCGTCGGATATGATCCTCCCGAAAAACCGTTGCGCTGGCTGGAACGCCAGCCCGCCAACGTCCTGGCCAAGCCGTTTGGCTTTGGTGGCCGGCATTATCTCCACCGCTATCTATCGCCGCTTGAGGCGCTTGGCGTAGAGTTGCGTGCGCCGGTCCCAACGATTGAGCCGCTGCCGCAGGAGACCGCCAAGGCATTGGCGCTTCTCGACCGGCATCATCTGCGGCGTAACGCCTTCATAGCCGTTCATGCGGGAGCGAGCTTCCGGGGCCGGCAATGGCAACCGGAACGTTTTGCGCTGGCGATCGACGAGCTCTCGCGACGGACCGGGTTGGACTTCCTGCTTGTCGGCGGCCCCGGTGAACAGGCATCTGCCGAGCGCATCGTCGCCAAGGCCGTTTCGCCGGTCGTCAACGTGGTCGGGGCGCTGTCGCTGGCAACGCTGCTGGCGGTCCTCGGCCAGGCACGCCTGTTTCTGGGGAACGAGAGTGGCCCGATGCACATGGCCGCTGCCGCCGGAACACCGGTTGTCGGCCTGTTCGGCCTGACCGACCCCGCCGTCTGGGGTCCTGTCGGCGTGGCCAGTGTTACGCCGCGGCCCTCCATGCCTTGCGAGTGCATAGCCAGGGACCTGTGCCGCCGCCCCGATCCGAGCAAGGCTTGCTGCGTCTGGCGACTAGAGGTCAAAGCGGTTGTCGACGCGGTGCGCGCGATCCTTTCACGTACGGTTAAGGACGTCGAGCACGCATTGTGACCTCGTGCTTGCCAAAGGTCAGGCTGGCGGTCAAATTGCCGCTGCCGACGCTTTGCAGGGGCATCGTCCCGATTTCCGCCTTGATGCCGGTCTCGGGGTCGCCGCTTCAACTTTGATCCGGCCGACCTGGAAATAATCGATGCGCCTGTTCCAAAAGCATTTTTGCGCCATTGCGATATCGCTGTGGGCTGCCTCTCCCGGCAACGCCCAGTTGCTCGTCGAACCGACGCTGCACATCAAGGCCGAGGCGGGCAGCGGCCACGTCGCGCTGACGCTCGATGCCTGCGGCGGGCGGACCGATACAAGGATTCTCTCGGCGCTGGTGGAAAACAAGATTCCCGCCACCATTTTCGTCACCGGCATCTGGCTGAAACACAACGCCGCCGCCGTCGAGATCATGCGGGCGCATCCCGAACTGTTTGAATTGGAAAACCATGGCGGCCGCCACGTCCCGGCCGTCGACACGCCGCAAAAGATCTATGGCATTCGCAGTGCCGGTAGCCCGCAGGCCGTGCTGGCCGAAGTCGAATCGGGTGCTGCCGCTCTTGCCGCGACCGGCGAACCGGCGCCGAAATGGTTTCGCGGCGCAACCGCCGAATACAGCCCGTCGGCAATCGCGATGATACGCAAGCTTGGCTTCAAGATCGCCGGATTCTCGATCAACGGCGACGGCGGCTCATTGCTCGGCGCAAAAGAGACCGCCCGGCGCATCGCGGCGGCAAAGGACGGCGACGTCATCATCGCTCATATCAACCAGCCGACCCATGCGGCCGGCGAAGGCGTTGTGCAGGGACTTCTGGCGCTGAAGGCCAAGGGCCTCACCTTCGTGCGTCTCGACGATGCCGACGGCGTCGGCGATGAAGGCACCACCGACTGATCAGTCAGGCGTGGCCTCGATGGTCACCTTGTTCGGATAGAATGCGCCGTGATCGCGAATGTCTGACATCTCGTCGAAGGGCCGTTCATAGGCCCACATCGCATCCTTGCCGGCATCGCCGGCGGGCAGCACGCTCCAATAGCTGGCATCGCCCTTGTAGGGGCAATGGGTCGAGTGTTCGGTCTTGCCAAGCTGTCTGAAGTCGATGTCGTCGAACGGAATGTAGAAAACCGGAGGGTAGGGCGATTCGGTCAGCACTTTGACCTTGCTGGACGAGGCGACGACGGTATCGCCGGCGCGCACCATCACGGTGCCCTTATAAGGCTTGACGGTAATGACCTTGTCCGGATTGCGTTGAAAGCCGGGTGCCGGGTTTGCGATCTGGTCCATGTCGGATCTCCTTGCCTCAACCCAAGATGTGTCTGGCAAGAGCCTCGCGCAAGAGCTGCTTGCCACCAGGCAGGTGTCGCCCGCAGTTAGCAAGTCTTGCGCTCGCCTCCGGTAGCCCGCCTGGAAATCAGGCCGCGGCCTGGAATGCGTCCATCAGCCCTGCGTAGGCGGCTGCAATGCCGGCCACCGGATTGGTGCTTTTCGAGGTGGTCTCGACCTTCAGCGCACCACCGCTGGTCGGCAAGGTGAGCAGCAGGAACTGGCGATTGCCGCCATCGCCGACGCAGGCGGCAGCTACGTGCTGACTTTCGCCCTCGTTCTCGACGCACATCTTGAACAAGAGCGTGCCGCCGACCGCCTCGAGGGCGCCACCGACGACCTCGACGAATTCATCTTCGGAAACGGTTTTGGCGTCGGGCACCAGATCGGCCTGCGCGACGTCGGCCGCCACCAGATCGGCCAGACTTTCAGCAAGCGTATTTTCGAGGGCTTCGTCGTCGAGCTGCGCGTCCATGCGACACCTCTTTCATTAGCCAATCGCGCCCCGCCCGTTAATGAACGTTAACGCCGAGCATGGCCGGATTGTGGCGAATTCGGCCTCATTTCGCCCTATGCACCGCTCCAGCCCGGTCACCGCTGGACAATTCGCCGGTTCGTCCCACAATGGCGCAAAAAATAACGGGAGGAACAAGATGCTCGGGTTGATGCAGGAATGGCCGCTGCTTTGCCATAAGCTGATCGACAACGCCGAGAGGCAGCACGGCAGACGCGAGATCGTGTCGCGCTCGATCGAGGGGCCGATCGTGCGCAGCACATATGCCGAAATCCATCATCGCGCCCTGAAGGTCGCCGAGCGGCTCGAGCGTGACGGCTTCGGACTTGGCGACCGCATCGCAACACTGGCCTGGAACACCGCGCGCCACATCGAGGCCTGGTACGGCATCATGGGTGTCGGCGCGATCTATCACACGCTCAACCCGCGGCTCTTTCCCGAGCAGATCACCTGGATCATGAACAATGCGGAGGACAAGGCGATCTTCGTCGACCTGACCTTCCTGCCGCTGCTCGAAAAGATCGCCGGCGCGGTCAAGTCGCTGAAGCAGGTTATTGTGCTGACCGACACGGCGCATATGCCGGAGACTGCGCTGCCCAATGTGGTTGCCTATGAAGAATGGCTTGCTGAAGCCGACGGCAACTTCGCCTGGAAGACATTCGATGAAAACACCGCGGCCGGCATGTGCTACACCTCGGGTACGACGGGCGACCCGAAAGGCGTCCTCTACAGCCATCGTTCGAACGTGCTGCACGCCATGATCGAGGCGATGCCCGACGCCATGGGCCTGTCGTCGCGCGATACCATACTGCCGGTCGTGCCGATGTTTCACGCCAATGCCTGGGGCCTTGCCCAGAGCGCGCCGATGATTGGCGCCAAGCTGGTCATGCCCGGCTGCAAGATGGATGGCGCCTCGCTGTACGAGCTGCTCGACACCGAGAAGGTGACCTTCAGCGCCGCTGTGCCGACGGTGTGGATGATGCTCCTCCAGCATCTGGAAGAGACCGGCAAGAAACTTCCCTATCTCCAGAAAGTCGTCATCGGCGGCGCGTCCTGTCCACGCGCGCTCACGACGAAGTTCCAGGACAATTACGATGTCGAGGTCGTCCACGCCTGGGGCATGACCGAGATGTCGCCGCTCGGCACGCTGTGCACCCTGAAGCCGGACTACGCCGGGCTGAAGGGCGAGGCCCGCCTCGGCGTCCAGCAGAAACAAGGCTTTACACCGTTCGGCATCGAAATGAAGGTGACGGACGACGCCGGCAACGAACTGCCATGGGACGGCAAGACCTTCGGCCGGCTCAAGGTCCGCGGGCCGGCCGTCGCGCGCGCCTATTATGGCGGCATCGGATCCGAACAGTTCGATCAAGACGGCTGGTTCGATACCGGTGACGTCGCGCACATCGATCCCTGCGGCTATATGCAGATTACCGACCGCGCCAAGGATGTGATCAAGTCGGGCGGCGAATGGATCTCGACCATCGAGCTCGAGAACGTCGCGGTCGGCCATCCCGATGTGGCAGAGGCCGCCGCCATCGGCATTCCGCATTCCAAATGGGGCGAGCGGCCTTTGCTCGTGGTCGTCCGCAAGCCGGGCAGGGAGCCGACCAAGACGGACATTCTCGCCTTCATGGACGGCAAGGTGGCGAAGTGGTGGATGCCGGACGACGTCGCCTTTGTCGGCGAAATCCCGCATACCGCTGCCGGCAAGATCCAGAAGATTACCTTGCGCCAGCAGTTCCGGGATTATCGCCTGCCGACGGATTGACCGGAGATGCGGCGTCTTTGCGCCTTCAAGCCGCCGCTGAAAGGCACTATGCCTTTGTTCGGGTTGGGGCAGCGCGGAACACAATGACGGGAATTCCCGAGCGACAAACGTCGAGGGCTGCCGGTTGGTCGCGGCGCGCCGGCGCGTTTTCGGCAGTGCTGCTGCTGACCGCTCTCATCGGCCATCGCTATGACCTCGTCGAGACCCCGGCTTTCCTGTGGGTGCTTGGCATCGTCGCGTTGCTGGCAGCATTTGCGCTTCTGTTCGCCGGATTTGCCTTCGCGCGATTGTGGAATTTCGGCGATCGCGGCGGCCAGGACCTGACCGCCGGCGCCTTGCTGGCGCTTCTGGTGCTCGTCCCATACGCTGTCGCGGCCTATTGGGCGGCGACCTATCCGCCGCTGCGCGACATCTCGACGGATCTGGACAACCCGCCGGCGCTCGATATTTCTACCCGGTCAAAGGACATGAACGAGCTTTTGCCGCCGACGCCCGGCGAGCAGCGCCTGCAAATCGAAGCTTATCCGCTCGTTACCGGACGCAGCTACACCTTGCCATTCGATCGCGTTCTGGAGGCGGTCAAAACCGTGCTCGATCGGCGTGGCTGGCAGCTCACGGCGCCATTTCCCGACGCAGCAGGGCAAAGCGACGTGACGGTCGATGCGCTGGCCAAGAGCTTGCTGCTTGGCCTTCCAGCTGATGTCGCCATCCGCGTGACCGACGACGACGACGTGGTCATCGTCGATATGCGCTCGGCCTCGCGTTACGGCCGCCACGATCTTGGCGACAATGCAGCGCGCATCACCGACTTTCTTGCCGAACTGGACCAGGAAGTCGCCGGCCAGGTGGGCGTGGCGCCGGCGGAATGATGTCGGGAGGGTACTACTTTGCCGGCGAATAGATGCCGTCGATAGCCGGCGCGCCATCGGTGTGGACCAGGCCGCGCGCCACCAGGTCTTCCAGATGGGCAAGCACCGACAGGCCGGCCGCCCCATGCAGGCGCGGGTCGGTGTCTCGATAGATCACCTCCACCATGTCTTTGATTGCCCGGTCGCCGCTGTTGATCCGCTCCAGAATTGCCCGTTCGCGCATTTTGCGATGCGTTTTCAATCCGCGCGTGAAGTTGCGCGGCTCGGTCACCGGCCCGCCATGGCCGGGCAGCAGCAGCCGGTCGTCACGTTCGATCAGCCGATCGAGCGATGTCATGTAGTCGGCCATCGCGCCGTCCGGCGGCGCGACGATCGTGGTTGCCCACGCCATGACGTGGTCGGCCGAGAAAAGGATGCCGGTTCCCTCCAGCGCGAAGGCTGCATGATTGGCGGTATGGCCGGGCGTCAGCACCGTCCGGATCGCCCAGCCGTCGCCGTCGATCACCATATCGTCCGGCAGCGCGATGTCAGGAGCAAAGTCGGTGTCGGCGCTGGCATCGAGCGGACTGACCTCGCCGGTACGCAACGGCCGCGCCGGACGATGTCGGCCTTCCGCCAGAACCGCCGCACCCGTATGCTGCTTCAGCCGCGCCGTCAGCGGCGAATGGTCGCGATGCGTGTGGCTGACGAAGATATGGCTGACCGGCCTGGTCCCGATCACTTCGAGCAGTGTTCTAAGATGTGCCTCGTCATCCGGCCCGGGATCGATCACCGCCAGCGTCTCGCGTCCGACGATATAGCTGTTGGTTCCGTAAAAGGTGAACGGGCTTGGGTTCCTGGCGGTGATCCGAAGGACGTCGGGCGCAACGGCTACGCCCTGGCCGTAGGCAGGGTCGAAGCGTGTGTCGAATTTCAGCGCCATGCGAACGTCGCGACCTTTTTTGGGGCGAGGGCAAAACCGATTGCCGCATAGCACGGAAGCCAATATAGGAAAACGCAAGGCCGCGTTCGGCGGCAATCCGGAACGGGGAAGACCATGGCAATTGCAACGACGATGCGTCCGCTCATTTCTCTCGCTTTGCCCGAAAAGGGCGCGGCCCGCCTGGCGGGACAGCTTCTGCTGGCGTTCGCCGGAACGCTGCTGCTGGTCTTGTCGGCCAAGACCAAGGTCATGCTCGGTCCGGTCGACATCTCGATGCAGACGCTCGCCGTCTTCCTGATCGCTGCCTCCTTCGGCATGCGCCTCGGCGTCGCAACGCTGCTTCTCTACATGGCTGAGGGCGCGATGGGCTTTCCGGTCTTCCAGAGCACGCCGGAAAAAGGCATCGGCATCGCTTACATGCTCGGTTCGACCGGCGGTTATCTTGCAGGCTTCGTCGTCATGGCGGCTATCGTCGGCTGGGCTGCCGACCGTGGCTGGGATCGCCATCCTATCAAGCTCTTCAATGCCATGCTGGTGGCCGAGATCGTCATGATGGCAATGGGCTTTGCCTGGCTGGCGCTGTTGATCGGCCCGGAAAAATCCTGGCAGTTCGGGGTGGTGCCCTTTATCGTCGGTGATCTAATCAAGGTTGGGTTGGCCGCGAGCCTGGTGCCGGCTGTCTGGTCGCTGCTGAAGCGTTCGTGAAGCCGGTCGAGCGGAACTTAAGTCAAAAATGGACCTGCACATCGCTGTCGCCATGTTATTGCCTGAACCCCCATGACTCGATGGTGACCCGTTCTGCGCGAAAACCTGCCGAATGGTTTTCGCCGTACTTGGTGTGACCGTGCAGGATCTTTGTCGCTGGCGGCAGGCTTGTGCGCGGCACCATCCGTCACATTAGCTTCAAGTCGACGGACTAAGTACCAGAACCAACGGGCGATTCGTCACGACCAACGTAACCAAGCACCTACGTATGGAAATAAATTGCTCGACATAGCATCTCAGCCAGCTGAAAAAGAAAGCGGCTCGGTGATTATTTAGGCACGGCTAAATTTCTGGACAGTGTGTAGGAAATTCTTAACCCAACCGCCTTGACTCTAGTGGCTTGGTTGCTTGCTGATATCCACACACTGTCGTAACCGGTGACCTGAGATCATGCCGCCGACCGCCGAGGGAAACACGTGAGTAGCCCGGAAAAAACAACGAGCAACGCGACCACCCTGTCGCCTGAGCCGACCGCCGCGCCGGCAACGCGCTGGTATGCGGCCAGCGTCTTTCCCGGAAAGGAGCATGTCGCCGAACGGCATCTCCGGACCCAGGGATTCCAGCCGTTTGTGCCTCGCTGCGAGAAAACCGTGCGCCATGCCAGGCGGCTCGAAACACGAGTTGCGGCTTATTTCCCCGGTTACATGTTCATCGCCCTTGACGTCGCGTTGCAACGTTGGCGCTCGATCAATGGAACGTTCGGTGTGCGCTCCCTCGTCATGCAGGGGGACCGGCCTTTGCCTGTCCCCTCCGGTCTGGTAGAGCGCTTCATTGCATTGACCGGCAGGCATGGCCTGCTCGATTTCAGCGGCGGCCTCGCAGCCGGCGCTTCGGTTCGGATCCTTTCCGGCCCTTTCGCCGAAATGATCGGTCGCCTTGACCGGCTCGATCCAGCCGGAAGAGCTCGGGTTCTGGTTGCCATCATGAATGGCGAGATACCTGTCGATCTGGATACCAGGGATCTCGCCATCGCATAGCCGTAAGCATCAAGGTGCGGCGAGGCGATGCAAATGTTGTAGGATCGGCTCTCGGGTTTTCACCCGGGAGTGCGGTAGCCGTTCTTCGGTGGGACTAGGCGCTGTCTGGCGAGATCGTCTCGTCGGCGCTGATTGAGGGTACGCGGTATGCGAATAACAATGATTGGTGCCGGCTATGTTGGGCTCGTCTCGGGCGCCTGCTTCGCCGACTTTGGCCATCAGGTCTGCTGCGTCGACCGGGATGCGGAAAAGCTTGCCATGCTCAAACTCGGCAAGATACCGATCTACGAGCCAGGGCTTGACGACCTCGTCACCACCAACACTGCGCAAGGCCGCTTGCGTTTCGACGACAATCTGGCGGATGCTGTTTCTCAATCGGATGTCGTCTTCATTGCCGTGGGCACGCCATCACGGCGTGGCGATGGCCATGCCGACCTGTCCTTCGTCTATGACGCGGCCGCCGAAGTTGGTCGCGCGCTCAAGGGGTTTACGGTCGTGGTGACGAAATCGACCGTTCCCGTCGGGACCGGCGATGAGGTGGAACGCATCATCCGCGAGCAAAATCCCACCGCCGATTTTGCGGTGGTCTCCAATCCGGAATTTCTTCGCGAAGGATCGGCGATCGAGGACTTCAAGCGGCCCGACCGCATCATTGTCGGCACCGATGCCGAACGGGCCAAAGCCGTCATGGGCGAGATCTACCGCCCGCTCTCGCTGAATGTCGCGCCGATATTCTACACGAGCCGGCGTACGGCAGAGCTTACCAAATATGCCGGTAATGCGTTTCTGGCCATGAAGATCACTTTCATCAACGAAATTGCCGATCTTTGCGAGCGGTTGGGAGCCGATGTGCAGGACGTCGCGCGCGGCATCGGCATGGACAACCGCATCGGCGCAAAGTTTCTTCACGCCGGGCCGGGCTATGGCGGTTCCTGTTTTCCGAAAGATACGCTGGCGCTGGTCAAGACCGCGCAGGACGCGGCAAGCCCGGTGCGGCTGATTGAAACGACTGTCTCGATAAACGACCAGCGCAAACGGGCCATGGCGCGCAAGGTGGTCGAGGCCTGCGGCGGCTCGGTTCGCGGCAAGACCATCGGTATCCTGGGCCTTACGTTCAAGCCGAACACCGACGATATGCGCGATGCGCCCTCATTGGCCATCATCCAGGCCCTCAAGGACGCCGGCGCCTCGATCAAGGCCTATGATCCGGTCGGCATGGAGCAGGCGCGCAAAATGATCGAGGGCATTGAATTCGGGGAAAGCGCCTACGCGGTGGCCGACGGCGCGCACGCGATCGTCATCGTCACCGAGTGGAATGCGTTTCGGTCATTGGATCTGAAGCGGCTCCGCGCACTCATGGCGACGCCGATAATGGTGGACCTGCGAAACGTCTATCGCGGGGAGGACGTCGTGAAGGAAGGCATAGCCTATTCGAGCGTCGGCCGGGAGCGGCTTGTTGTCAGGTGAACGTCCAGCAACTTGGAGTTCGAGTTGCCCGGGTTGTGCAGAGAACAATGAAAGCAGCCAAAACGCATTTGGAAGAAACTTAGATCCAGTAGCCCGCAAGAGAGCGTTTTAACTTGAACATAGTCATGATGAATCGGCCGAGACAGCGGCACCTTGTGCACAGGGTCAGGTTTCAACTCCTGGGCGGTTTGGCGTTCGCAATCCTGCTTCCCGCGCTGATCCGGATTCTGGTTGACCCATCCCTTGCGTATTATACAAACCTGCAGATTACGATCTTTGCGGGTATCGTTGCTCATACAATAGGTTACTTCTCTTTTCGGCGCATAGGTAATTTTCCGGGTATTGCAGCTTCTGGTTATATCTTTCCGACATTTGCATTGTCGTATGGGTTTGTTTATTTGGTCATTTTCTTAGCGCGAATTGAATATAGTGGCTTCCAGGCGGCCAGCAGCTTGACGTTGTCAATTCTCTGGTACTTTGTGCTGACCATCATAAGCCGGCGTCTTGACCCTTACAGTCTTGCTGTGGTTCCAGGCGGCGCCGTTGGTCGCCTAGAGGAGATAGGTGGGGTAAACTGGCATTGGCTTGTTTCCCCTGACATGATCATTGAACGCGTCAACGGCGTCGTTGCCGATCTGCGGGCGGATCTGTCCGACGATTGGGAGCGCTACATAGCCGATCGGGCACTTGCGGGAGTTCCGGTCTACCATGTCAAGCAAATCACCGAATCGCTGACTGGCCGCGTCGAAATCGAGCATTTATCCGAAAACACGCTAGGCTCGATTAATCCCAACCAGGCCTATATCAAGATCAAACAGGCGATCGACTGGGTCTGTGCGCTGTCGGCGCTGGTCGTGCTGGCGCCTTTGCTATTGTTGATCGCGCTGATGATCAGGCTGGAATCTCCCGGACCCGCCATATTTCGCCAGGAGCGCCTGGGCTTCGGCGGAAAATCATTTACGGTCTACAAGTTCCGGACGATGACCGTCAGTGAACCTGAGGCGGCAAACGTTCGCAGTCTCGCCGTCACCAAGCCAGGTGACAGCAGGGTTACCCGGCTCGGTCGCTTCCTTCGCAGAAGCAGAATTGACGAACTGCCGCAGTTGATAAATATCGTTCGTTCGGAAATGAGCTGGATCGGGCCTCGCCCCGAGGCGACAGTGTTGTCATCCCATTATTCGGTAGCGTTGCCATTCTACCGCTACCGAAATATCGTCCGTCCCGGAATTTCCGGGTGGGCTCAGGTGAATCAAGGATATGTCTCGGAGGACGACGACGAGACCGAGAAGCTGCACTATGATTTCTACTACATCAAGAATTTCTCGCCGTGGCTTGATTTCGTCATCGTGTTGAGAACGTTGAAAACTCTGCTAAGTGGGTTCGGATCTCGATAGAGACCGTGCTGAATTTTGCCTCCATCAAAATTTATCTGTCGAACACAGCGCCAGGACAATGCTTGGCCATCATGTGTTTAAAGCTGCCGAAGGGTATGAAATGAGCCGAAAAACCGCGCTAATTACGGGCATCACCGGCCAGGATGGTGCCTATCTCGCCGACCTCCTGCTCGCCAAGGGATATGCAGTCCACGGCATCAAACGGCGTTCGTCGTCTTTCAATACGGGTCGTATCGATCATCTCTATCAAGACCCGCACGAAACCAGCGTCAATTTTTCACTTCACTATGGCGATATGACCGATGCGACGAATCTGATCCGCATAATCCAGGAAGTGCAGCCTGACGAGATTTATAACCTCGCGGCACAATCGCATGTCCAGGTGAGTTTCGAGACCGCGGAATATACGGCGAATGCCGACGCGATCGGTACATTACGGCTTCTGGAAGCCATCCGGCTGCTTGGTTTGACGAAAAAGACGCGGTTCTATCAGGCATCGACTTCCGAGCTCTATGGCAAGGTGCAGGAGGTTCCACAGAAGGAGACGACGCCCTTTTATCCTCGCTCGCCCTATGCTGCCGCAAAGATATATGGCTACTGGATCACGGTGAACTACCGCGAAGCCTATGGCATGCACGCCTCCAACGGAATTCTGTTCAACCACGAGAGCCCAATGCGGGGCGAAACATTCGTGACCCGCAAGATCACCCGAGCCGCCGCGGCTATCAGCCTCGGCCTCCAGGACAAGCTTTATCTCGGCAACCTGTCTGCCGAGCGCGATTGGGGACATGCGCGCAACTATGTCGAAGGCATGTGGAGGATCCTTCAGCAGGAAACCCCGGATGACTATGTGCTGGCCACAGGGATCAAGAACTCCGTTCGGAAATTTGTCGAACTCGCCTTCGCCGAAGTTGGGGTCCGCATTCAGTGGAACGGTTCCGGGGTTGACGAAAAGGGTGTCGACACGAAAACCGGCCGAATATTGGTCGAGGTCGATCCGCGCTATTTCCGCCCGACCGAGGTCGACCTGCTGCTCGGTGACCCTTCGAAGGCCGAGCGGATCCTTGGCTGGAAGGCCACGACGTCGCTAGATGAGATGGTGCGCGAGATGGTTCAATCCGACCTCAAGGTGGTGGCGCGCGAATTCGAGCATCGCCGGCTTGACGAAGAGCACAATCGCAAAGCGGCCCGGTAGCCGCGACGAGCCCCCCGCGAAGATGAAGATTTCCGTTCTAACGGTCTGCTGGAATTCGGCGGCGACGATTCGTCATACGCTCGACAGTTTCTTTGCCCAGGATCACGAGGACAAGGAACTGATCGTCGTCGACGGTGCCTCGACCGACGAGACGCTCGCGATTGTCCGCTCCTATGCTGGGCAAGGATTGCAGGTCATCAGCGAGCCCGACCGCGGCATGTATGACGCGTTGAACAAGGGGCTGGCGCTTTGCACGGGGGAGGCGATCGGGGCCCTTAACGCGGACGACGCATTTCACGATGCTTCCGTGCTCGGCAAGATCAGCGAGGCGCTTGCTGAAAGCGATATTGTCCACGGCCACCTCGACTTCGTTGAAAACCATGAAAGCAAGCGAGTGGTCCGCCGCTGGCGAGCAGAGCCAAGACCCAGTGACGGGTTCCGCTCCGGCTGGATGCCTGCCCACCCGACCTTCTATGTCCGACGCGCCGTTGCCGAAAAGAACGGGCCGTTCGATCTGACGCTCAAAGTCTCCTCCGACTACGACTGGATGCTGAGAGCCGTCGAGCTCCACGGATTCAGGATAGCGACAATCGATCAGGTCCTCGTCGACATGATGATCGGGGGAGCCAGCACAAGGAGCTTCCGTTCGCATATCGGGCACAACCTCGAAGCGTTGCGTGCCAGGCGCCGTTGGCTCGGCTCCGGCGCTGTCGACTATGCGCTCATCGCCAAACCGGCGCGGAAAATCCGGCAGTTCGTTTTCGCGCGGCGACGCTAGGCGAGGTGTGCTGTCTTCTGCCGCGAGGAAGCTAATCACGCGACTTGTCGTCACTTGCTGCGGGGCGGACCGGCCTAGTGCAATCAGTCGCTTTCTCTAAACCTGGCAAGGCCGAATGTTTCGAAGCATCTTGACGGTCCTGTCGGGGTCGGTAATTGCACAGATCATTGCAGTTGCCGTTCTGCCCGCGCTTACACGACTCTACGATGCGGAAGCATTCGGTCGCTATCAGATCTATGTTTCCATACTGAACGTAGCGGTCATCTTTGTCGCTTTCCGTTACGAATTGGCGATCCTAAGCGCGAGACCGGGGCCGATTTTGGAGAACCTGCTGAAATTAACATTTCGGCTCTGCGTGTTGACCAGCATCATTGCACTTTTTGTCGCCGGCATCGTCGATTTGTGGATGCCAGGCGTGGCATCATCTTTGAAGGGCATCCTCTTCTTTTTGCCAGCCGCGATGGCAATCGCGGGGATCTATCAGATGCTCAGCTACTTGCCGATTCGCGAACGTGACTACCGGCTCAGTGCACGTTCGAAGATCTCTCAATCGGTGGGTTTCTCGGTCGGTGCACTTGGATGTGCCGTTCTGTCTTTCGTAGGAGTAGGCCTGGTTCTGGCCGACACGTTCGGACGAGTAGTCGGAAGTATTTCCATCCTCCTCGGTAGCGGCAAGCTCTGGCGAACGTTGATCTCTCCCGCCTCTTTTCCTGTAATGAAAATTACGGCAATTCGCTTCCAAAAGTTCGGGTTCCTCACGTTCCCGGGAGCCCTTCTATCTGCGCTCAGCGCGGCCATCGTACCGTTTGCCTTTTTTGCCCTATTCGACCTCACAGTTGCGGGACAGTACGCACTTGTAGAGCGGTTCATTTTGATGCCCGTCGGGATCATCGCGATGGCGATCTCGCAAGTCTTTACAGGGGAATTCTCTACGCTCTATCGCTCTGACAAAAGGAGCTTGAATCGCGCATTTCGACGTTCGCTCCTCTACTTGCTCGCCGTCGGCCTTTTGCCAACGATTTTAGGAATGCTGCTCTCGGCGAAGGTGGTTCCCCTTATCTTTGGAACGGACTGGGCACTAGCCGGAAAACTGTGTGCCATCGGATTTCCGATCGCATACATGCGTTTCGTAGCAATCGCGGTTACCATGACTCTTGTCGTTGTCGATCGCCAATCGCTTCAGTTCACCTGGGAACTGAGCCGGTTTGTCTTTACGCTGTGTGTCTTCGGCTGGGTCTGGTGGGTGGATCCCGGCAGTCCAGCAATCGTCATGGTCTGGTATGGTCTGGCAACTGCCGTCAGCTATGCTCTTCACTTGGCATTTTGCGACCGGGCGACGAGAGCGGTAAGTCTGCAGGCAGAGATGAGCGAACGGGTAAAGGCATGAATCTAAGGATAGCAATGTAGATGCTGTCTCCCAATCAAACTGTTGGCACGAAGGGTGGCGCGGTGGTTCTCAAGAGGTTTATCGGTTGGAACAGGAGCGCCGCCGCCTGGCTCGAACGCCGCTTGCCCAGGGTTTTCGGCGCCCCATCCTACAAAGCGGAGCTCGAGCGCCGTATCGCCGACGACATTGCGCGGCTCAGGCCTTCCGCGATCCTGGAGGTCGGCGGGATCGACCGGCCACTTCTGCAGCGCGGTTACGGCTTTAGCTATATTGGCCTCGATATCGAGGAAAGGCCTGACTGCTATACCGTCTACGATCAATTTATCGTCCAGTCGATCGAGCAGCCGGTCAATGTCGAGGCAGATATGCTTATTTCCATCACGTTGATGGAGCATGTGCCGGACAACAAAGCCGCATCGGGCTCGATGTTTTCCGCATTGCGGCCAGGCGGTGCGATGCACCACTACATGCCCTCGAAATGGCATCCTTATTCGATCGCGCTGCGGCTCGTCGGGCCAGTCATGCAAAAATGGCTGATTCCGTACCTCCGACCGTCGGCGGTGGGCGTTACTGGGTATCCGGCCTTTTTCGACCATTGCTCGCCCTCAGGTATGGCAAAGGTGTTTCGGCAGCAAGGATTCGAGAAGATCGACGTCATGCCATTCTACCGTGCCAGCGATTACTTCGCTTTCTTTCTGCCTGCCTATGTTTCCGTCGCTCTATTCGAGAACCTTTGTGCGGCCTTGAACTGGCGCATCTTCTGTTCAGGTTTCGTCATCAGCGCCATAAGACCCGCAGACTAGCTGCGAGCAAGAACGAGGCCATGCGACTTTTTCAAAATTCCGGGATCAATCCTGTCTATCAACCGCGGCTGGCCGATCTCGTCGGCGGCACCAGCGGATTCGAGCAGCAGAAGGACGTATTTCTGAACGATCGCTACGGCGCCGCGCACATCCTTTTGCCGGTGCTCGACCGTCATCCGAAGGCGTTCTTTACGAATGGCGATGACGAATCGCTGCAGCGGGCGTGGGCACGCGAAAACGGGCTTGGCGAAGACACGCCATTGGAAGACATCCTTCTTGCCCAGATCGAGCATCATAAGACAGAGGTCTTCTACAATCTCGACCCATTTCGTTACGGCGCCGCTTTTGTGCGCCGCTTGCCTGGGCACGTGAGACGAAAGATTGCCTGGCGCGCCGCACCAGGCAAGATCGACTTTTCTGGTTATGACCTCGTGCTTTGCAACTTTCCATCCATGCGACAGATCTGGGAAGAGCAGGGCGCCAGGACGGCGGACTTCTTTCCGGCTCACGACCCGGAGCTCGATAGAGTGGCTGCGAATCGGAACAGAGACATCGATGTCCTGTTCTTCGGCGGTTATAGTCGCCACCACCAGCGTCGGCGAGAGATTCTGGAAACGGTGGCGTGTCTTGCCGGCCGCCGCCAAGTTGTCTTTCATTTGCATTTGTCACGCTATACGCCGCTCGCAGAGACGCCGCTTGGCTGGTTCGGTCCGCTGAGTGCGGTGCGCCGCCCGCCTGCGATCCGCAAAGTCAGCGCGCCTCCCGTATTCGGTCGCGCCATGTATGCAGAGCTTGGGAGGGCCAAGGTCGTGATCAATGCCTCGATCGATATGGCAGGCCCGGATCGTGGCAACATGCGCTGTTTCGAAACGATGGGAGCTGGAGCTCTGCTGGTTTCCGACTCCGGTAACTACCCCGGGCCGATGCGCGATGGCGAAACCATGATTGTCTACGAGCAGCCGCAAGACGTCTTGAAAAGAATCGAGCAGCGGCTGGACGATGGGAGCTGGGACAGGATCGGCTGGGCCGGCAACCGTGCGATTCGTGAAGAATACAGCAAGCAGCGCCAATTCGAGCGGTTTGTCGAACTGGCGTAGCCCGTTAGCCCCGTTGACTGCCAATGGCGACGTTGTGTTTTGATGGCTGGGAATCCTCTGTGTGCCAACGAATTTTGGTATGCTTGCTCTGAAGACCTGCAGGAATTTCTTGTCATAGCCGACCCTTGAGGCTCCTTCGTGGGAGGCGAGCCTTTGTCAGACGATTAGTTTTTGGAGATACGCACATGTATGGAAAAATTGCCGACGAGGTCGAACGGCGCCTGGCAACCTTCGGGTTTCGTATCGCCACCTGGGACGATGCGCGATCGTGCGGCAAGCTCTACGCGGGGCGGCTGACACGCAATCTCCCTCAGTTCGATACGCATATCGGACTGACGCCCTACAGCCCGTCACCTCGCAACATCAATCACGATGTGACGCAGCCGATGCCGCTAAAGGAATGCATCGATATTTATCAATCTGAGGATGTCTTTGAACACGTAGCGTACGAGAAACTGCCGCAGATTTTTGTGTACATCCATACAGTGCTGAAGCCGGGCGGCTTGTTCCGGATGAGCGTGCCCGATTATCGTTTCGATGTTTACCGGGATCGGTCCGTCAGGGATGGCGACCGGTTCATATTCGACCCTGTCGGCGGCGGCAAATATGAAAATGGCGCCGTCACCGGCGGCGGGCATTTGTGGTTTCCGACGTACGAAAGCGTCACTGCACTTGCTGCCGCAAGTCCATTCTCGAAATGGGAGGTGCTTGAAGGTTACGATCCGGACGGCAACGCGATCATCAAGCCCGTCGATGAATCATATGGACGGGTGCTGCGCACTTCCTATAGAGACCCCCGTGTCGCGAGCCGTCCACGCCCATTGTCCATGATCATGGACCTTTGGAAGTAGCTCGACCGCTACGGTGCGGAATCAAGCTAACGGCAACTTTAGCCAACATGCCTGACGAGCCGGTGCCAACCGTTGTCTCAGCTCGACAAGGCATGGTATCGCTGTTGCCGTTTAACTAGTGAACCTCCACCATCATGTACATCAGCAAACACGTTCCGATCTACAAGGACTTATGGGCCTGGAGTTTCGCCCTGGCGGTTGCCGGTTATCCACTAATAGGAGTTTTCTCGTCTGCTACGGGGCGGGAGGACGCAAAATTATCGATCGCCTTCCGCATCCTGGTAATTGCTCTAAGCGGCATCGCATTTTTTTGGTCGGACCGGCACAAGGCATGGCGATTCGGAGATGTGTGGCTATTTGCCTTTGCCGCGCTCTACCTAACAAAACTCGGCATCGATGCCGATTACAACGTCGATGGAGCGTCGGACGCGCTCGTATTTGCCCTGATCACTTCGATTGTGCCAGCTGCTCTTCTGGCGTTGTCGACAAATACGTGGTCGGAGATCAACGTGGCGTGGGCACTTTTCACCGTTGGCGCATTGAGTGTGGCGGGTATCGTTTGGCTCCAATACAGTGGTTCAGATGCGGTGCTGGTCGATACGACGGATCGTGTCTATTTCGAAAGATTGAATCCCATATCCGTAGGTCATGCCGGCCTGACTACACTTATAGCATCATACACCCTGCTTAGGTTTGATCAAAGCAAGATCATAAAGATTGTTATCCTGAGTGTAGTGTCTGCCTCGGCAGTCGCTATCTATCTAGCGGCGGCCCGCGGTCCGCTTGTCGCTCTGGGGTGTTGTATCGTTTTATTTCCCTTACTCCGGCCGAATTTTACAACCATGCTCGTGTGCTTAGTGGTTGTTGCCGGAGCGGTATTGGCGTTGGCCATCACGGACATAACGCCGTTGCTCGACAAATTCCATCTGACGGTGATAGGAAAGGACAATTCGACCACCGAACGGCTCGGATCGATCTCGCTGTCGTGGGGACTGTTTCAGCAAAGCCCTTTGTTTGGCTGGGGCACGCAATTGCCTCTGTTCGTATACCCCCACAATATGTTCATGGAGATCCTCCAATCGGTTGGCCTTCTCGGTATGGCAATATTTATCCCCGTTTTCGTCAAACTGGGAATGGCGATAAAATTCCTAGCCGACAAACGCCTGGTGCTTTTGCCGCTTCTGGCAACGCAAGCCATCGTCGGCGCGCAGTTCTCCGGGTCCCTTTGGGGGTCAGCATTCCTCTGGATCGTCGTTACGGTCTTGATTTTCCGTGTCAATGCCATGAGGTCATTTGACCAATGGTCGCAGCGGCACATGGCGTGGCGCACCCCTGCTCGATTCGGTGTGCCCGGAGAGGGTTGGGCAGCGAGTAATGTTGCCGTTCGGAAGTGAGATGCACGTTCGCCTGCGATACCGTTTGTTCGGCACTATTGCGCTTCGTCAATCTCGCTCAGGAATTTCAAGGTAGCCTGCCACCATTCGGCTTTTTCGTCCCATTTCACTGGCCCGTCGCTTAGACCGCCACGCATCGTACCCCAGATGACGATCCCGTCTGCCAACCTTCTGCAAGTATCTAGTTGAGCATACCAGAAGTCGCCGGGCAGGAAAGCGAGCGTCTTTTGAAACTGCGGCCATAGGAAGCAGTAAACCGGCTTTCCTTGTGCGACCCGTCGGGCTTCACCGATGTTGGCTTGCGCATAGGCTATCCAGGCATCCTGATCCCCATAAAACGTGTAGAGGGATGGAAACAGCGCGTCGACGTAGGGGACAAGGGCGGAGGCGATCCTGGTGTTTTGCTGCTTCCAGTCCTCCTGAGCCGCAGCACCATCATGGCCGATCGCCCTCCAATGATCCCTGATCGGCATGACGCCGTAGAAGCCGAGCTTGACGTTCGGGTCTGCCCTTCTGAAAACGCTCAAAGTTTGTTGATATTTAGCAATTGAAGATGCTTGATCCGGGCCTTCCAACGGCCAGTTTTCGATGTCGATCACCAGGAAATGGTTGCTTCTTGGCAGCTCTAGAGCTTGCCGCACCTGGTTGGCATTCGGCACGTCCAATCCCAGGACGTGTGGATCCGCAATCGTGAGATGGTCCAGGCCGAACGAGCGGAAATCTTTTGGCCCGTTCTCAAACAGCAAAGTCTCGAAGACCTTGAACGGTTCGCGCGTCTGCGACGTCGCGGGCCACGTGCCGGCCAAAAGGCACATCACACAGGACATCGTCTTGAAAAACGAGACGTTGCGCATCCGGCCTCGCCAATTCGCGAACGTTTGCGCTGGTGAAAATCGCATGGATTGAATTCCTCATGACCTGAGCTTGACGAGTCAAGAAACGGTAGCGTAGCTGGAAAATTCGAACAACGTCCTGGTGAAAGAGGGATGCATTGTCGCAGGGTGACAGGGCAGGCCGTGCTTCTTAGCAGCCGGAAATTATCCGCGGTGGAACAGTGGACGAGCGAAGCACGCAAGCCTATGACCGAGCCGCTACTGCACGCGCCACCTGGGCCTCGCGGCGGCTGTCGTGGACGCATCTGACAAATCTGACGAGGAGATCGAGATCGCTGTGACAAAGAACGTGCCGCCTTACGCAGTTGCCGAACATCCGGCGCGGAATCATTCAGCACGTGGTTTCTCTCGATGCCTGAAATGGCCATGACTTGGGAAGATGCCGTCCGCTGGTGCATGAGTGAGCCTTCGATGAAGGATCTCGCCCGCGCGGCCTATTTCGATGATCCGGTCGCCGCGGCGCAGCGTTACCACGAAAGTGCGGAGTTTCAGGCGGTTCGCGGCATGATCCCGCGCAAGCCGGGACGTGCTCTCGATCTCGGCGCCGGCAATGGCATCCTCTCTTATGCCATGGCGCGCGAGGGCTGGTCGGTAACCGCTGTCGAGCCCGATCCCAGCGCGCTCGTCGGTGCCGCTGCAATCCGGACACTTGCCGAAAAGACCGGCACGCGCATCGATGTGATCGAAGCGTTCGGTGAAGCGATCCCATTGAGCGCTGCAGGCTATGATCTCGTCGTCGCCCGGCAGGTGCTGCATCATGCGCATGACCTGCCGGCGTTCTGCCGCGAAGTTGCGCGTCTGTCCCGCGATGGCGCGATGTTCCTGTCGTTGCGCGACCATGTGATTTCCGGACCGAAACAACTGGAACCGTTTCTGCGCGCTCATCCGTTGCATCATCTCTACGGCGGGGAGAATGCCTTCACACTGGCAAACTACCGCGCTGCTCTCGAAGGGGCAGGGCTGACGATCGATCGTGAAATGAACTCTTTCCAATCGGTTGTGAATTATGATCCGATGACAGCATCCGAAATTCGCGAGAGGCTCGCTGTGGCCTTCGGTCCCCTGTCGGGGCTCGCGCGCCTGACTTTGTCCCCACTGCCCTTCGGTGCCGTTGTCGCGGCAGCGGCATTGCTTGACCGCCGGCCCGGGCGGCTGGTCTCTTTCCTTTGTCACAAGTAGGGGAAGGGCCGATTTGGTGGCGAAGTTGAACGAGGCGAAGCCTGTCTGGGTGACTGGAGCCGGTGGCTTCATTGGCCTGCACCTGTCGCGATTTCTTGCCCAGCAGGGCCAGGTTGTCCTTGGCTTCGGCCGAAGCGAAGCGCCTGGGTTCGCCATCGCAACTGGCGGCGCTTTTTTTTCCGGCGGCGTGACCGCGGAAACGATGGGCGCTGCTCTGGCCGCATATGGTCGCCCGGCGGCCGTATATCATCTGGCAGGCGGCTCTACGGTAGGCCGGTCGATTGCCGAGCCGCTGAAGGACTTTGAACAAAGCGTCGGTTCCACGGCTTGTGTCCTCGATTTCCTGCGTCGCCACGCACCCGGGGTCTCCGTCGTCCTCGCATCGTCCGCCGCCGTCTATGGCGGTGGCCATTTCGGCCCGATCGGTGTCGATGCAGCGCTCGATCCCTATTCCCCTTACGGCTATCACAAACGCATGGTGGAGGAGTTGGGCCGGGCATATTGCACGACATATGGGCAACCGGTCTCGGTTGCACGGCTTTTCTCCGTCTACGGCGAGGGGCTGCGCAAGCAACTTCTCTGGGACCTCTGCGGCAGGCTCGCGGCCGGCGAAACCGACATTGTGCTTGGTGGCACCGGAGCGGAAATGCGGGATTGGCACCATGTCTCGGATGTCGTGCGATTGATTTATCGCGTCTTGCCCGCCAATGCAGCAAGCTTCGCTGTCTATAATGGCGGTGCGGGCTCCGCAGCGTCCGTCAGCACGATTGCCGGGATGGTCCTGGAAGCCTGGGGCGGGAAGCATCGGCTCTCCTTTTCAGGAGAATCCCGGCGGGGCGACCCTGTCAACCTGATCTCGGATCCGTCGGGTGTCCCGGAGGGGCTTCGGCTGCAGGTGCCGCTCGGCCAGGGCATTGCGGGATATGTCGATTGGTACCGCGCCGAGGTTCTCGGCGAGCCGGTCGGCGATTTGCGACGCTTCGCGCCTTGATCACCGTCGGCTTCACACTCATCGGCCGCGGAACCTGGTCAGGCGGCGAGTCCTATCTACGCAATATGCTGAGCGTCATCGCTTCCGAGTTGGGCGGTAAGGTTCAGGCGAAGCTGTTTTTGACGCCCGAGCAGCACGCCAGCGTTGGCTCATCCTTTGATCACATGTTGGCCGCGCCGGCTATCGTCGACGACCGGGTCACGGGCGCCGGGCTTGGCAAGCGAGGGCTGATCGCTTTCGCTGGCGGAACTGACCGCGCTTTTGCCGATCTTATGGTCGCACACGCCGTCGATCTCGTATTTGAAGTCGCTCAGTGGTTCGGCAACCGATTTCCACTGCCGGTCATTTCCTGGATTCCGGATTTTCAGCACCGTCGCCTGCCCCACCTCTTTCCGCGTCGCGCCTGGTGGCGCAGAGATCTCGGCTTCCGTCTGCAGACGTCCGGCAATCGCACGATAATGCTCTCCAGCGAGGATGCGCTTGCCGATTGCGGAACATTCTACCCGGCCTCGCGCGGCAAGACTGCCGTGGTGCGCTTCGCCATCGATGTCGATCCAGGCGCCGTCATGGCGCGCACCGAAGCCGCACGCCGGGCGCACGATCTGCCCGAGCGCTTCTTTTTCCTGCCCAACCAGTTTTGGATGCACAAGAATCACGGGCTGGTCGTCGAGGCGTTAAGGCATATAGACCGGCTTGGGGCGTTGGATTCAGTGCCGCCGATAGTCCTCACGGGGCGCACGACCGACCCACGCGATCCGACCTTGTTCAAGCGTCTGATGGGCCTGGCGCAAACGTATCGGGTTGAGAGCCATTTTCGACACCTCGGATTGATCCCTTATGACGACGTCGTCGCCCTGATAGGTGCAACGGACTGTTTGATAAACCCGTCCCATTTCGAGGGGTGGTCAACCACCGTTGAAGAGGCGAAATCGCTGGGCGCGCCCATGTTGCTGTCCGACATCCGGCTGCATCGCGAGCAGGCTCCGGACGCGCTCTTCTTCCCGCCCGATAACGCAGAAATCCTGGCGCAGCGGCTCCTTGAAATCGGGCGGCAGCCGACTGTTGTCCGCGACAGTGTCACTGTGCTGCAAGGCCGGCAACAGGTCCGCCGACGGGGTTATGCAGCAGCACTGCTTGCCTTGTTTGAAAAGACCAAAACCGCCGCGCGTTGATTGTTGAATCGGGAGTGAGGAATTGTCGATCGGGAAGATGGTCGTCCTTGCATTCATAGCGTTGGCGTTTGCGGGCGGCTTTCTTTTCATCGCTATCAACAAGGGAACGAATATTCGCGCACAGGCGTCGAAGCCGGTGGACGTCCCCACATCGTTCGATGGCAAGCTTGACGTCCAGTCAATCGACGATCTGCGGGTCGGTGGCCGCAAGATCGTGCTGTGCGGCGTCGCATTTGCTAAGCCCCAGTCAATGCGGGTCATGGTCACCGAAGCCATGCGCCGGGGCTATCAAGGACTCGCTTTGACATGCAAACCCGTAGGCTTGGGGACACCGTGCGACGGCAATGTCGCGCCAAAATTTCGTGACGCCGTCGTCGTGCAGTGCCTCGCCTCCGACGGCGCGGATCTGGCTGCGAAGCTCGTCGAGGCAGGCATTCTGTGCGGGCAGCCCGCGCAGGCGGGCTCGACCTATAAACCTTGCGCGCCGGGCTCGTAGCTCCTGCGGACCCGTGGCGTAGCCGTCGAAACGAAGGTGACGCCAGCGCCCCAAGGAACGCCGGATTGGCTCGCTGGCAAACGCGCTCTATTGTGGCCGACAGTAAAGATGATACATTTCGATATTCTAATGGTGTGTTCAATCAACCACACCGAAACCAAAAATTATCTCGCATTTGCGAAATGGGTTGGAATTGGCGCAGAAAGCTGTTACGCGCTTTTGAGTACCTTAGCGGTTGGGTGGGCCTCAGGTAACGTGGGACAGAAGGATTGATGCGGATGAACCTAGTTTTGAAAACTGCGTTGGCCGGAGTTGTTGTGTTGGCCGGCTTCGCCCCGGTGTCGTCTTTCGCGCAGGATGGGTCGTGCACCTGTGCAACCGCCTATAACGGCGTAAATCCGATTGGATCGCTCGGCAGCGTCAATGGCGACGTGATGATCTCGCAGGTGGCTGGCTATGGCCCGGCGCAAGCGGGCGGCGCGCTTGATTTCGGCAGCCGTGTCGTGGTTGGCGCCAAGGGCTCGGCTTCGGTTCAGGTCGGTGGCTGCAATGTGAACGTCCCGGCGAATTCGACGCTCGATATTTCGCGTGTCGAGAACAAGATTTGCCTCAATGTCCTAGGCTCGGAGAAGACCGCCCAGACGGGCAATCCTAACACAAACACCAACAACACGCCGCTCTTCATTTTTGGCGGCATGGCTCTTGGGGCTGGTGTTCTGGCTGCAACGGCGGACAAAGATCACGGCCACGCCGTTAGCGACTAAGTTGACCGCGTAGTAATAACGCAACGGCAGCAGCGGCGTGTGGCGCTTCTGCTGTGTCTGTGTTGGCGACAGAGCGAGCTTGGCGTGTATGCTGGTATCGCGCTGCCGCATCGGTCGGATCGCCTAGCCAAGGCGACATGCGGATGTCTGAGGCTGGCGAACATGCCAGGATGAGGGGCGAAGCCAGTCTATCCAGGCAAATTTTGTTGAATCGCAATCTTTTGCCGCTGCAAGTTGGTACAAGTTTCGGATACGAACGCGACGGTCAAGATCAATCCTGCGGAGGGCGGCATGTGTGTAGCGCTCGAAACATCAGGCGCAGCTTTTGCTTCTGGTGTGGCGCTGATCATCGGCCTGCATGATGACGACGACTCTGTCCGCCAGTAACCGGGACCTAGCATCTATCGTATCGCATGAACTTGACAAATGCGTCATTCGCTGTCTTGCGGATGACGCATTTATACTTTTTGGGGATGACGTCGCCACGTTGCTTCGCTGCGGTCACAAACGCCCATGATCGATCTACATTCCCATATCTTGCCCGGCCTCGACGACGGCTCGCCCAGTCTTGTAGAATCACTGGAAATGGCTCGACTGGCGGTGGCCGACGGAACGACCCATATGGCGTGCACGCCACACGTGACGCCCGGCGTATACGAAAACGGAACATCGAACATCGTTCGGGCGGTACAAGAGTTGCACCAGGCGCTGCGTAGCGCCGCAATACCACTTGCTCTCTACGTCGGTGCAGACGTTCACATAACGCCGGATCTTCCGGACCAATTGGCGGCGGGCAGCGTGCCAACCTTAAATAGGTCGCGTTATTTTCTGTTCGAACCGCCGCATCATGTTCTACCTCCACGAATGGAGGATCTTGCCCTACGCCTGATAAATGCCGGCTTTATCCCGATTCTTACTCATCCGGAGCGTTTGACCTGGATCAAAACGAATTACGACGTTATCGAGAGGTTGAATGCGGTCGGCTGCCTCATCCAGCTTACCGCGGACTCGATTGTTGGTGCTTTTGGACGCACGGCGCTTTATTATTCGGAAAAGCTGATTGACGAGGGCAGGGTGGATATTATCGCATCGGATACTCATAGCGCAACGCGCCGCCGTCCTGGGCTTTCCAAGGCGGTTGCTGCTGCTGCCAAGCGATGTGGGGAAGACGAGGCCCGCAACATGGTGTTGAAACGTCCAGGCGAAATATTGGCGAACCGGCCCATTGAGCCGATCGGAAAAGCACGTCCGAAAAACCCAACCGGTAACGCCGGCCGTTTTGGAGGATTGGGCCGCCTATTCAAGGGCGGGACCGCGTGATGGGCATTTTTCATTTGGTAAAAAGCCACATAGGCATGGCACTCGTCTTGCTGGCTTCGCTTGCAACGTCGGCATGCACGAGCACCTCGTCGACGACACCTACTTCCTCGAGTGCTGTGGACGCGCTGCAATTGACGTCGTCATCGACGCCACTTTCAGGCGGCGGCGCGCTGAAAGTGGTGAAGGACCTGCCTCCGCCGCAGAACACCCAGAACGGCAACGAGCAGCCTTTGTCTCCGAACGATGTGCTCGAAGTGAATGTATTCCAGGTCGACAATTTGAGCCGAACAGTTCAAGTCGACTCCAGCGGCCAGATATCGCTTCCGCTTATCGGAACCATTACCGCGGCAGGCAAAACCGTTCGTCAGCTGGAGCAACAGATCGAGACGGCCTACGGTGCCAACTACCTGCAGTCACCCGATGTGACGATCTTCGTAAAGGAGTCAATTGGGCAGCGCATAACAGTCGATGGCGAAGTCAACAGGGCCGGCATCTTTCCGGTAACGAGTAATTCCTCGCTTCTGGACGCGATCGCTCTGGCAGGAAATTTCAGCCCGGTTGGGGACGCAAGCAAGGTCTTCGTCTATCGCAATATCGGCCAGAATACCTTGGTCGCAAATTACAACGTGGAGGAAATTCGTGCCGGCAAGGCCCGTAACCCGCGGATCTACGGTGGGGACAAGGTCGTCGTCTTTGCTTCAAAATCGAAGATTGCCGTGAACAATCTCAAGGACGCGCTAGGCATAGCCTCCAGTGCCGCGCGAATTGCCGTCATCCCTGGGATATAGTTCGTAGCCGGTCAGTCGAATAGGATCACTCCGCACCATGCTCGATCGAAACAGGCAGCATCAAATTGCAGGTCCAGGACATGGCCAAGCCTTGTCCGCCGACCTCTATTATGACGGCGGGCAAAACTACAGCCCTTACGGTCGGGATTATTCGGAGCAGGAACAGGGCTTCAATCCACTCAAGCTGCTCTTCTACGTCGTCCAGTATCGGTGGCTGTTCGTCATTATGGCGGCAGC
Organism: Mesorhizobium sp. M0904; assembly: GCF_040319475.1. Lineage (NCBI taxonomy): Bacteria > Pseudomonadati > Pseudomonadota > Alphaproteobacteria > Hyphomicrobiales > Phyllobacteriaceae > Mesorhizobium > Mesorhizobium sp. M0904. The sequence continues at coordinate 150,618 of NZ_JAMYOC010000005.1, forward strand.
CGGGCTTGTCGCCGGTGTCATCATCACGATGATGCAGACGCCGAAATACCAGGCAACGACGCAATTGGAAGTGCTGGTCCCTTCGGCCAAGGTCTTCCAGGACATCGAGGTAGTTTCTGAAAATGCGGACGTGCGGGCTTTCCTGACCGCACGTGAAAAACTCAAGAGCCGCGCATTGGCGCAACGTGTTGTGTTTCAACTGGGTCTCAGCGAAAAGCCGGATTTCCTTTTTCCCACGCCAGCCTTTTCCCTCAGCAATATTTTCTATCGCGCGTTCGGTATCTCCAAATCGCCTTCCTTTGAGGAGAAGACCCCAGAGGAGCGCGAGGAAATTGCCATCAAGCGTGTTTTGGACGACCTCACGGTCAACCTGGTCACCAACACGAGCCTGCTATCGATCACCTTCGTCGATCAGAAGCCGAAATATGCAAGCGATATCGCAAACCAGGTCGCGCAAAGCTTTATTGACCAACGCCTCGACCAGACCAGCGAGACATCCGACCTTGCACGACAGTTCATCCAGGAACAGGTTCTGCAGGTGAAGCAGAAGCTCCAGAAATCGGAAGAGGATCTGGTCGCTTACGCGAAGGATGCCGGCATCACGATAACCGGCGACGACAAGTCGCTGATAGGATCGAACATCGAGGCGCTGAATACCGCCCTTGCGACAGCGATCCAGGACCGTCTCGACGCAGGACGTGTGGTGGACCAGATCGATAAAGGCCGCGGTTCGAGCTTGGCCCCCGTCCTGGAAAGCGAAGGTTTGCAAAAGCTGAGTGAAAAGCTGGCGGATTTGACCAGCCAGTACCAGCAGAAGCTGGGCATTCTCAAGCCCGGTTTTCCCGAAATGCAGCAGCTTCAGTCCCAGATCAAGGAGTTGCAGCGGCTCTATAACAACGGCGTGCTTGCTATAACGGATTCACTGCGGCTGAAATATCAGGAGGCGCAGAACAAGGAGGCCGATCTCAAGTCTAAACTTGCTGAGATGGAAAAGCAGCAGGTCATCTTCAACGACAAGAACATTAAATACACAATTCTCAAACGCGAGGTCGATTCGAACCGATCGCAATATGACAACCTTATCGCCAAACTGAACGAAGTTGGTGTCAGCTCCGAGCTCAAGACGCAAAGTGCCGCAATCGTCGATTTCGCGTCGTTGCCGGATCGGCCATATTCCCCGCGCTTGAGCATCAATCTTGCAATCGCGCTGGCCCTTTTCATGGCTCTGAGCGCGTCTGTCATTTATGTTATCGAACTGCTGAACAACACCTTCACCAATCCCGAACAGGTTGAAAAGGAGCTCGGCTTGGCAATGCTCGGCATCTTACCGCTCGTCGATGACCGGGAACTCATGGCCAGTATTGCCGATCAGAAGTCCGGCCTGTCGGAAGCCTATCGTTCGCTTCGAACATCGCTACAGTTTTCCGGTGCGGAAGGTGCCCCACGATCGCTGGTCGTCACGAGTTCGGAGCCTTCGGAAGGCAAATCGACCACATCGTTTAAACTCGGACAAGATTTTGCAGCACTCGGCGCAAGGGTTCTCATTGTCGACGGCGATCTCCGTAAACCAAATCTTCATCGCTTGTTTGGTCTCGACAATACGATCGGGCTAAGCAATCTGCTGACAAATACCGTGCGCAAGGAGGATCTGGCGAGCATCTTCAGGGCGACGAAATATCCCAACGTGACCGTTCTGACTTCGGGAACAATCCCTCCAAATCCTGCGGATCTGCTCTCCTCACCGAAGATGGCTCTGATAGTAACCAATCTCGGCAAGCGCTTCGATCTTGTCATTATCGATGCGCCGCCGATTGTCGGTCTTTCTGATGCTCCTATTCTCAGCCGACTCGCTGAGGGCACATTGATGGTCATCTCTACAAATCAGGTGACGCGCAAGTCGGCCAAGACCGCGTTGAAGCGCCTGCGAGCTGCTGGCGCGAACGTGGTCGGAGCCGCGATGTCAAAGTTTGCGGTGAACAAGTTCGACTACAATTACGCCTACAAATATATGAACTATCAGTATTATAACTACGGGACGGACACGAATACTCCCAAGATTGAGGGCAAAGTCGATGATGGAGCAAGCCAGCCCGCTTATGCCAAGTCTCCGACATTCAGTCGTTTGGTTCGTCGCATCCGTTCTAGTGTTGGTGGCTTCCTCGATCGGGCTAAGTCGATTTCTTGAAACAGAAACACCGGCTGTTTCTCTTGTGCTGGACCCGCTCAACACCGACGCATTGACAGCTGAAATCAGCAGTGACCTGAACGATACGAATAATGTTACCGATCTTGATGCCTTGCTTGCCAAGGCCAAGCGCGCGCTCACCTTCGATTTGGCCGATGCACGTCTCTATAGCCTGATTGGTGAGATCAAATACCGGCAAGGCGAAAAAGACGAGGCCTACCAGCTCTTCGATCAAGCCCGAAAATTGTCCAAGACAGAGATCCATGCGCTACAGAGGTCAATTGGCCGCAACATCGAAGCAGGTGATCTGCCCAAGGCCGTTGGCGAGATCGACATATTGCTGCGCCGCTGGCCGGACCAATTTCCGGCGATCGCCGAGGGCATGCCGCCAATTCTCTCGAACCCCGATGGCTATCAAGCCGTGCTGACGGCCATCAGGGCGCAAGCGCCCTGGAGAGCCAGTCTGATCTACGCTCTTATCAAAACTCCTGAGCAGATCAATTTCGCAAATCGGCTGCTGCTCGATTTGACCGGATCAAGCGCACCACCGAATTCGAGTGAACTCACAGCCGCGATCAGCGGCTATATTCGTCAGAAGCAATATGAACCAGCCTATCGGCTGTTTCTTTTCACCCTGTCCGAGCAAGAGCGAAAATTAGGCGGATACATTTTTAACAGCACGTTCGAGCCGGTCCCCAGCGGCAAGCCCTTCGATTGGCAGGTTCCTGGTCAATCGGGCTTGGAAGTGACATTTGCAGCATCCCAGGATGCTGTGGAGGGCGAGGGTGGGGCAACGGTCCGGTTCTTGAACACCCCGGTCAAGAACACTGCCCTCCAGCAATATGTTCAATTGCCTCCAGGCTCGTATAAGATTTCCCTCGTTGCCTCTGCGCGAAACCTGAAGCTTCCAAAGGAATTGTTCTGGTCGATCAAATGTTTGGGGCCGGCTGGCGAAATAGCACGGTTCAACATCCCCGAGGGCACATATAACCGACAAAAGCTGAGCCAGGACTTCTCGGTTGTACCGACTGGCTGCCCCATGCAACTATTGACGCTGCAGACCGCCGCCATTGCCGAGAGCTGGCGATTTCGATATGTCGGCACCTTGATAATGCACAAATTGAGCGTTGAGAGACTTCCATCTTGAACGACCGGCCGTCGGAATGGGATAAATATCTCCTCGGCACGGTCTTGTTTGTATCGCTGCTGATCGGTGGTGGTACTGCGAGCGGCCTTTACACAGACACTCTGATCGAGGTCGCGGCGATAGTTTCGGCCGCGGCCGTCTTTTCGCAAACCGCCGACCAGAGAATCCCCCGGCCTGTTCTGTTGCTGCCGGTCTTCACCGTGGCGCTGGCGGTTTTGCAAATCGTCCCATTGCCGGCAGCCATATTCAATGGGTTGCGGCCGGAACTGCTGCTCGGACATCCCTGGGTTGGAGAAAGCCGTTTTCGCTTCATCAGCGTTGGGGTTGGCCGCACGGTCGAATGCCTGCTTTATCTGCTGGCCGCCGCAGCGTTTTTTTTGGCCGTATTGCGTTTGCGTGCCGAGCAGGTCAGCGCGCTCCTTCCGTTTTTCTTCATGGGTGTTATCTGCAATGGTTTGGCGGGAGCGATTCAATATTCGCTCTCCGACGACGTCGCTATTGTCGGGCTGTTGCCTTTTACGATCAATGCCGGGCTTTTTGCGAACCGGAATCATTTTGCGGCCTTGCTCTTTGTCTCGATTCCCTTCGTCGTTTATCATGGTCTCTTCCGTGGGCGACTTTTGTCCGGGTCGCTTGGACTGGTCACACTTTTGCTGCTGCTTTTAGCAGCCGGTTCGCGTGCCGGTGTTCTGATCGGGCTGGCGATCACCGTATTGTCTGTGGTCTTCCTCTCAGCTCGTTCAAGGGCGAGCGGGTTCAGCGTTCTGCTTATTTTTGTTGGGCTTTCGATCTACACAATAGGCGCGTGGACGAAGATCGACGTGGAGGCAATCGATCCGACGTTCGGGCGCGGAGAATTTGCCCGAACGACGATAGAGGGGATCAAGGACAATTGGGCGACGGGCGTCGGATTTGGGAATTTTCAAAAGGCCTATCAGATATACGAAAGGGAGGGCATGATTTTCAGGCAATACGTCAATCATGCCCATAATGAATATCTTGAAATAGCCTTCGAAGGTGGAGTTCTGGCTATCCTGCTGATGGCAGGTTATTTCGTACTGCTTTTCGCTGCATTGGCTAGGGTTCGCCGTGACCCACTGCAGAAAGCGGCATTCCTCTCGGTATCTTTTCTTCTCATTCACTCGCTGGTTGACTATCCGTTGCGAACCGGTGCGCTGGCGATGACCTTTGCCTATATGAACGCCATCATCTTCCACAAAGGATTTGCGGAACGCTTGAGCCGCAAGAGCGAGATGATGGAGATCGATCACAACGGTGACAAGTTGCTTGTCCCCATCGGCACTTCGTCTTAACGACATCGTTGCCACGGCTGGTGTCGCCAGAACGTGGCGGACCGCTGTGAGGGGAGCCGGTTCCTGGCTCTCGGGTTCCGAGGCTCAGGCAACATTTTCCTTCCTCTACCAAGTGCAATCGCTCGCTGAGCAGAAATTTCCCGAATTTATCGGCTGTATGGAAAATTCATTCCCGAACCATCCGCCGCCGGCTTGTCTTGCATTGTTCTGGACAGGAACGATCTGCTAGAACGCCCGCACGAATAGATTGTCCGGAAGTGCAGTCTGCCCCTTCCGTGGATCGGTACGAAAGAACGCTCGCAGTCCATGAACATCGCACTTACGCACCTTCAGCGGCTTGAGGCCGAATCCGTCCATATTTTTCGCGAGGTGGCCGCAGCCTTTGCCAAGCCGGTAATGCTGTATTCGGTCGGCAAGGATTCGTCCGTGCTCATGCACCTGGCTATGAAGGCGTTCTATCCGGCCAAGCCGCCCTTTCCCTTTCTCCATGTCGACACGACCTGGAAATTCCGCGAGATGATCGCCTTTCGCGACCAGATGCAGCAAAAGCTCGGCTTCGACCTCCTGGTCCATGTCAATGAAGACGGCGTGCGCGACAACATCAACCCGTTCGACCATGGCTCCAACACGCATACGCATGTGATGAAGACGGTGGCGCTGCGGCAGGCGCTCGACAAATACGGGTTTGACGCTGCCTTCGGCGGCGCGCGACGCGATGAGGAGAAGTCGCGCGCCAAGGAGCGCATCTTCTCGTTCCGCAACGCCCAGCATGCCTGGGATCCGAAGAACCAGCGGCCGGAGATGTGGAAGATTTTCAACACCCGCATCGCTGCCGGTGAATCGATCCGGGTGTTCCCGTTGTCGAACTGGACCGAGCTCGACATCTGGCAATACATTCTCCAGGAAGACATCCCGATCGTGCCGCTGTATCTGGCCAAGGAGCGGCCGGTGGTCGAGCGCGATGGCATGCTTATCCTGAGGGACGATGAGCGCATGCAGCTGCGGCCCGGCGAAACAGTGGAGAACCGGATGGTGCGGTTCCGCACGCTCGGCTGCTATCCGCTGACCGGCGCGATCGACTCGGACGCCGACACTCTGGAGGCGATAGTCGGCGAAATGCTCACCGCGCGCACGTCCGAGCGGCAAGGTCGCCTGATCGACCGCGACGAAGCCGGCTCGATGGAAAAGAAGAAGCGCGAGGGGTATTTCTGAGTATGCGCCACATCATGGCCAAGAGCCTCGCCCCGACCGACGGCGTCCGCGACTATCTGGCGGCGCAGGAACGAAAGTCGCTGCTGCGCTTCCTGACCTGCGGCTCGGTCGACGACGGCAAGTCGACGCTGATCGGGCGCCTGCTTTCCGATACCAAGCAGATTTTCGAGGATCAGTTAGCCACACTCGAGCGCGATTCGCGCAAGCACGGCACCACCGGCGACGACGTCGACTTCGCGCTGCTGGTCGACGGCCTCGAGGCCGAGCGCGAGCAAGGCATTACCATCGACGTCGCCTATCGCTTCTTCGCCACGCCGATGCGCAAGTTCATCGTCGCCGACACGCCCGGCCACGAACAGTACACGCGTAACATGGCGACAGGTGCATCGACGGCGGATCTCGCCATCGTGCTGATCGATGCCCGCCAGGGCGTACTGCGCCAGACCAGGCGGCATTCGATCATTGCCTCGCTGCTTGGCATCCGCCACATTGTGCTCGCCGTCAACAAGATCGATCTTGTCGGCTTCGACGAAGCAGTTTTTGAACGGATCGTCGCTGATTACGGGCAGTTCTCACGTGAGCTCGGTTTCCGGACGATCGTGCCCATCCCGATGTCGGCCCGCTACGGCGACAACGTTACGGGCCGTTCCGTTAGGACAGACTGGTATTCCGGCCCGACGCTGATCGAACATCTCGAAATCGTCTCGGTCGACGAGGCCGCGGTCGAATTGCCGTTCCGGTTTCCTGTCCAATATGTGAACCGTCCCAACCTCGATTTCCGCGGCTTCGCCGGCACCATAGCGTCCGGATCGGTTGCGCCGGGCGACGAGGTGGTCGTCGCGAAATCCGGCAAGTCCTCCCGTGTCAGGCGCATCGTCTCGCATGGCGGCGATCTTCAGCAGGCTATTGCCGGCCAGGCCATCACCCTTGTCCTCGACGACGAGGTCGAGGTCTCGCGCGGCAATATGCTAGTATCGCCGGCGGCGCGGCCGCAGGTCGCCGACCAGTTCGCCGCAAACATCGTCTGGTTCGACGAACATGCGCTGCTGCCCGGCCGCTCTTACATTCTGCGCACCGAAACCGACCAGACCAGTGCCACCATCACCGACCTGAAGTACCGGGTCAACGTCAACGACTTTGCCCATGAGGCGGCCAAGTCGCTTGAAATGAACGAAGTCGGCATCTGCAACATCTCGACGCGGTCGCCGATCGCCTTCGATCCGTTTGCCGAAAACCGCACCACCGGCGCCTTCATTCTGATCGACCGTATCACCAATGCCACGGTCGGTGCCGGCATGATCCTGCATTCGCTGCGCCGCGCCGAAAACATCCACTGGCAGTCGCTCGATGTCGGCAAGCGCGCGCGTGCCGATATGAAGAACCAGCGGCCGGCCGTGTTCTGGTTCACCGGGCTTTCGGGCTCGGGCAAGTCGACCATCGCCAATCTGTTTGAAAAGAAACTGTTCGCCACCGGCCGTCATACCTACATTCTGGATGGCGACAACGTCCGTCACGGACTCAACCGCGATCTCGGCTTCACGGACGCCGATCGTGTCGAGAACATTCGCCGCGTTGCCGAAGTCGCGCGCCTGATGGCCGACGCCGGGCTGATCGTCATCGTGTCATTCATTTCGCCGTTCAGCGCGGAGCGGCGCATGGCGCGCGAATTGATGGCCGATGGCGAATTCATCGAGGTGTTTGTCGACACACCTTTCGAGGAATGTGCCAGGCGCGATCCGAAGGGCCTCTATGCGCGGGCGTTGAACGGCGAGATCAAGAATTTCACCGGCGTCGATTCACCCTATGAGGTGCCGGAAAAGCCCGAAATCCATCTCAAGACACTCGGCAGATCGGCCGAGGAGATGGTGGACGCCCTGGAACACTGGCTGAACGAGCGGGACATTGCCGAAGACCAATATGACAGCGGCGGCGGTATCTGACGACGAAGCAATGCTCGCCGTCTTCGAGCACCTTGCCTTGGCGGCGGGACGCGAGGTGATGCGCGTCTTTCGTGCCGGCTGTGCGGTCGACAGCAAGTTGGACAGTTCGCCGGTGACGGAGGCTGACCGCGAGAGCGAGAAGATTATTCTTGCCGGGCTGCGCGCCGCATTTCCCGAGATTCCGTGCGTGGCCGAGGAAGAAGCTTCGGCCGGCATCATGGCACCGGATCTCGGTGACGCCTTCTTCCTGATCGATCCTCTCGACGGCACCAAGGAGTTCGTCAACCGCAGGACCGATTTCACTGTCAACATAGCGCTGGTTCGCGATGGCGTGCCGGAGATCGGCGTTGTCTTCGCGCCTTGCACCGGCCGCTTCTTTTCCGGCCGGCCGGGCAAAGCGGAAACGATCAAGATTGATGACAACTATGTGATCGTCGATCGCCAACCGATTTCGGCAAGGGCCGGTATGATGCCGCTGACCGTCGTTGCCAGCCGCTCCCACAACACGCCGGAGACCGACGCCTATATCCGCGCGCTTGGCGCGGCCGAGATCGTCTCGGTCGGCTCGTCGCTGAAATTCTGCCTTGTCGCCGGCGCCGAGGCGGACGTCTATCCGCGCTTCGGCCGCACTATGGAGTGGGATACGGCCGCGGGTGACGCGGTGCTACGCGCTGCCGGCGGAATGACGCGCACGCTGGATGGTGCGCCGCTCGCCTACGGCAAGCGTAACCAGAGCGACGACGAGGATTTCGCCAACCCGCATTTTATCGCCAGCGGCAAGGCGGCTGGATCTGGCTAGACGATGACTGCGCAACCAAAGGAACGCGTCAGACCTGTCAGCGTTCCTCTCGCACGACTTGTCGCGACGTAAGCGCAGTTCCAGCCCCATGTGTGAAAGCGAATGTGTTACAGTGACTTATGACCGCGATCTCAGGTGCTGACCGAGGCGTGTAAACACCACGATAACGCTCCCCATCCGGCCTGGGGGCGACGTCAGCGACCACATCAAGCTAAAGGCGTCTGCAGCATGGCACGACCAGTCATGATCAAGTCCTTGCGGGCCTCGTCGTATTTTTCGTGATACCAGCCGGGTGCGTCAATACCGGCGGCGCATGAGGGCGGCTTCGAACCCGACTTATGTGGCTGGCCACGGTCCCAGATTGGATCACGCTCAAGAACCTAAAATGCGGCGGGCTTGCTTCGGATGGATAAGGCCAGGAGCGCCTCCGAAAGTCGTTTCTTCGCCCGCTCGACCGCATTCTCGTCGATTGCCTCAACATCGAGGAACAAGTCGAGGCCAGTCGTGTGCTCGCTGATGACCTGAGGGCGCTGTGCGAGTTCACCCAGGAGGCCCTCGACCTCGTAGGGTACAACCTCCCGGCTGATCCCCTTCATGGCAATCGGTGCTAATGGACGCGCCCGGACAAGGTCGCGCACGAGCGCGTAAGTCTCATAGCTGAGGCAGATGCCGCCGGGCTCGGCAATCGACTGCAGACGGGCCGCCAAGTTCGCCTCGGCTCCAATGATCGTGTAGTCCATCCGATCATCGGAACCGAAGTTCCCGACATTGCAATAGCCTGTGTTGATGCCCATGCGAGCTCGGAAGGGCCGTTCAACTCCGCGGTCATGCCACACCCTGTTCAACTGCTCCAGCCGACGCTGCATGTCGACAGCCATGCGCAAGCAGGCCCTTGCGTCTTCCTCGATGCCTTGCGTCTCGGGGTCTCCGAAGAACACAAGAAGCGCGTCGCCGATGAACTTGTCGACGGTGCCGCCGTGTTTGAGCGCGATCGTCGACATCTCGGTGAAGTACTCGTTGAGGAGAAGCGTCAGGTCCTCGGGCTGGAGCCGTTCCACGATCGCGGTGAAATCCTTGACGTCGGAGAAAAAGATCGTGAGCTTCTTGCGCTCGGTCGCGATGGTGACGTCCTTCTGGCCGCTGAAGATGCTTTTGTAAATTTGAGGCGAAAGGTATTTGGCGATCTTCAATGAGATCGCGGCGAGGAAGTCGTTTGCCTCCGAAAGCTCCTTGTTGATGCCCTGAATCAACGCGGACTGCCGACGCTGCAGGAGAATGAACGTCAGGCCCGCCGCCGCCGCGAAGGCGAAATATACGAGCAGATACTTGAAAGTGAGGATGTTCGCAGCGATAGGCTGATTGACTGATATCTCCTGGATCCCTCGGACATCCCCTACCTTCCAGTCCGTCTTGGGGCTATCCGGGTGTGAGTTATGGCAGGTCACGCACACTTGTCCCATTATGACAGGGGCCGCGGCGCGGACCTGCCGGTCAAACAGTGAGCCCGAGACTTCGATGATCGGCTCCTTCGGGTTAGCGCGCAAAGCCAAGATTGCATTCCGCTCGAAAACATCGAGCTGGTGGGGCGCGCGACCTTTGAAAGGCAGATCCGAGACGAACCGATATTTGACCGACCCGTCATGAGCGCTGATGCGCTTGCCGAGTTCGATCGAGAGGGTTGCTGGAATAGGGATCGCACCTGGCACGTCCCGGTAGTTGTGCGTCGCAGTCACAGCGCCGTTAGCTTGCAGCACGCGTCCCACGACGTCGCTGCCGTAGAATCCGCGCATTTCGTCGATGATCCGGCTGATTTCGCTGGCTTGCCTGCGCAGCATCCGTTCCGACAGGTCTCGGAGGTCGAGCCAGGCTGCGACGGGCAGACCGATAAGGCCGATGACCACTGCCGCCACCAGGAGCGGTCCCATGGTGCGCTGCTGACGCGCAATCTGTTCGCCCAGTCCAGCCATTGTGCAAGCGCCCGGCCGTCTTAGTATGTGAACTATAGCTCATTCCCGGCACGGTACCAGAGTCAGTCTTGGCTCGATGAAAACACGTCAGCCCTGCAACGTCGGACCGACCTTGAGCGGTTGCTGCTGAGCCCCGACCCTCACAGCAGATTTCGCATTCTGGCGCAGACGGACAGTGAATCAGTGAAGGGATGTCGCAACGTCGGTTGTGGCCGGAATGCGCTCCGAGATAACCGCTCAGGGATCAAAAATTCACCTCTAGCAAGGTCGAGACTTCGGTCGGAGAGCACGTCGGAAAAGAAAGCGTCCCGCGAAACGTGTCCGCGCTTCGGTCGCATTATGGAATGGGACACCGCGGCGGGGTGACGCGGTACTGCGCGCTGCCGGCAGCATGACGCGCACGCTGGACGGTCAGCCGCTCGCCTGCAGCGCAACCAGAGCGACGGCGAGGATTTCGCCAATCCGCATTTCATTTGCCAGTGGCAAGGGCTGCCACGGCCGCTTAGTCACCATGATGAACTCGGATCTCATTCCGGCTCGTCCCCCCAAATGACACCGTCGCGCATGCGACGCCTCGGTGAAACATTTATTCTCGGTCGAACCGTTGCGCGAGGAATAACCCTACGGTGTGGATCGTGGCAGCGGCGCTTTCGCGTGTTAGACCGCTTGCATGGAGATCGACACCGACAAGATCGACGATGCCGTTATGGGCCTGCTTTGGCTGACGCTGCATGAAGAGAGGCGCGCCTGGAAGGGGTTGGATTGGAATGCTCTGGATCGCTTGCACCAGAAGGGGCTGATCGCGAATCCGGCAAACAAGGCGAAGTCAGTGATTCTGACAGATGAAGGACTGCGGCGTGCTGAGGAGCTATTCCGAACCCTGTTCACTCGCCCGGCGCCCTGAGCCAGAGCGCTGGACGGGCGCCTGCGAGCTGATAGCGCACATGGCTGAATTTCGACACCGGCGGTGCGCTGGCCGCAGGCTGGCGATGCTCTCGCCATGGCGGCCAAATTCGTCACCTACGCCAACGGGGGCATCCTGTCTGTCAAGGCAGTGGCAGAGAACACCGCAGCCGCGACCTCAAACGTCAACGGCATTGGCGCGAAGTCCAGCCGCGAGATGCTCTCCCGGCGAATCGGCGCCCAACGAGCTGAGTTGCAGCCAGCAGCGGGTCTGTGCCGCCGCTGGCACATGGGATGTTAGTGGGGCAGATTGCCACGGCGATGCGAAATCTCTATGGCTGCGGATTTCCGAAGGCAGGTTTCTCAAGCACGAGCACATGACTACCAAGGGGCGATGTGTGAGTGCTCTTGACCTGGAATCCCTCGTCAGAAAGCGTTTCGATGAATTCGCCATCCGTTCCAGGCGGAACGCGGGCAACGACGTTTGAGGTGCGCCTCACAATATTGGAAAGCACCCTTCGCGCCTTGCCTGGGCCGATGTTGCGCTGCATGTGCTGATAGACGGCCAGCAGCAGGACGATATCGTATTTCGGTAGAAGGATATTGCCGAGGCGCCGGCTGCCAAGATTCAGGCGATCGAACCGGGCATGCACCGGGGAGCCGCTCAATAACATTTTTGCAGTCTCGATGTGCGGCTTGGCAATGTCGATCCCGTGGATCGAGCTGGGTTTCAGCTTGGATATCTCATAGGCGACAACACCCATATTGCAGCCAACATCGAGAATGGATTTTCCGGCGTAGTCGACCTTTGCGGAGAATAGCCCGTCAAGTCTGTCGTCCCACGTTCCTGCAAAACCCCTTTTGAATCTTGACCACCACAAATCATCAGCTCCTTTGGGAAGAGCCCCCCTTGAGCGCCTCCTATCACGAGAGAATTAATGGTCGATACCCTTTCAACTGGAATTGATCACATTGACGAACCAAGGCAGGGACGTATGCGGCGGCGTCACAACCCCATCACCTTGAGTGCCGCGGGAACCGCGTAGCGGCTGCCGTCATAGCGCAGCCGGTAGGTCCGCTTCACAGGCTTGCCGGGATGGGACTGGCATTCGCCATTCTGGTCGGGGGAGGGATTGTCGGTATTCGACCGCTCGACCGCAATGATGTCTCGATAGCCGTGGTGGCGCGCCGGACTCATCGCCAGGCTGACCTGGCTGGAATGAAAGGATCCGGCGCAACTGGCATCGCTATCGCCGCCAGAGGCGGCCACCACGAGGCCGTCGAGCACCAAGCGCAGCGCATCGCTGGCGACGGCATAGAGCCGCAGGTCGGTTTCACTGAAGGGAGTAGCCTGCGAATGGTTTGCCATTTCGATGCGCAGGCCGAAGGCGGTGACCTCGGGGGCCAGTGCAAAGCGGCCGGTGTCGAATTCCACCTTACGGATCGCGATGGCATCATCGGTCATCAGTCCAGGCTGGAGCAGGCGCTGGCGCACCCGCAGGCTCTTTCTATCGACCACCAGCAGCTCGATGTCGCCGACATGCAGGTGGTCGCCGTTAGCACTGTCGATCAGCGGTACCGCGACCAAAAGCAGGTCGTCATGAGCCGGCCAGATCTTGCAGGCCAGGCCGAATGGCGCATCGCTCTCCGGGAGCGTTGAGGCGATGCTCGTATGGGGTACAAGCGTGAACGACGCGCCGTCGGCGCTCTTTTGGGCCTTGGGATAGGCCTGCTGCACCAGGGCGGCGGCATCGCCGCAATCGCCCGACGCGGCTCGGGCGGGCGACAGGCTGGTCAGGCAGAGGAAGAACACAGGCAACAGGATTCGCATGAGGTTCTCACGTCGCAGCGCCGGATGCCGGCAGGCATGTCTACGCGAGATTGGTGGCGGCGCACAGGGGTGCGCGGAAAGTGCGGCTAACGACGCCTCGATGGCCGCCAGAGGAACAGGCCCGCCGCTCCGACACTCCCATTGTGGCCTGCAGATGCACGATGGCTTCGCGCTTGGCGGCGGGCCCTACCATTTTTTTGAAAGAAGCTCGCGCAGTGCCGACGCTTCCAAACCTCGAACATGAGGCAGGGTGGGCTCTAACCGAACGCCGCGACGAAGGTGGTAGAGCGCACATCGACATTGCCGACGATCGCGTTGGCAACGGTTCCGTAAGACGCGGCCAGAAAGCCGCTGCATCCAGCCCAATAGAGCATGAAGCGCTCGCGTCGCGCATCATTGCAAATTACATGGCCGGAGTGATAGATGAGGCCGAACTGCTTTCGACTTCGAAGCTGCCGCTGGGCCGATAGAGCCCGCCGCTTCACCTCGGCTGACCGACCTTCAAGTGCGCAGCTGGCAAAACTGGACAGTCTCCTGGCAGCCATTCGATCAGGCCAGCACATCAGCCAGGCTGCTGGATCGCGGCGAGCTTCCACTCAGCGCCGTTCTGGCGCGCAAAGGTCCACAGTTCGATTGTCTCCGTCGGCTGATCGGCCTGGCCCTCAACGATCTTGCCGCTGATGCGATCGCGGGTTACGTCGCGAGACTCATAGCGCAAAGCAGCCGTCGCGTAGTCGAGGTCACCCTCCCGCCAACTTTCCGCAATATCGGCCTCCAATAGGTTGACGTCCGACACGTCGTTCCTGACGCCCTTTTTGGCATTGTCGGCAAGTTCCTCGGACAGATAGGACACCATCTCGGGCGTCGCCAACCGGCGCAAAGCAGCATGATCTTCGCGCGCGAATGCCTCCTGAACTTCCGTCAGCCGTTGCTGGAACGTGTCGAGGTCGGCTTGCGTGAGTGCGATCTCATCGGCACTGGCTTGGGAAGGATTGCCTTGGCTCGTTCCGCCAAATCCTGACCCGATGCCTGGAATGGGGAAAGCTGTAGCGTTGCTCGGCTCGCGCCCAGCTGCTGCGTTTCGCCCAAGGGTCCCGGTGCCCCGCGAGGCACCGGCCGTAGCGGGCGCTGTGTTGTATGCCGATTGCGAGCGGAAAAAGCGGATCGCCAGCATGATCACGCCGCCGATCAGCAGTACTTGGAGCAAAAGGCCCAACATGCCGGCCAAGCCGCCGAACCCATGGCCCAGAAGAACGCCGATCAAACCGCCGAGGAGCAGCCCCCGCATCATCGATCCGCCGAGGCCGTTGAAGAAGCCTGGGCGCTGGAATGCCTGCGGCTGACGGGCCGCATTGTTCGTTGCCGCATTAGGCGTCATCGAGCGCTCGACCGGTGCGGCCGGTTGCGGCGCGACTCTGGTCGGCGGGACCGGCTGGAAAGTGCGCATGCCGCGACTGCCGAAGCTGCCGCCACGGCGCGCATCGGCGTGATCCACAGCGACCATGGAAAATGCCAGGAACAATCCGGCGAACAAAACTGCAAACCGTCCCCAACGCGAAATCATAGGCCAATCCTTACGACGCTCTTTCCGCTCATATGGGGTGCGCCGATTGAAATATCACTGACCGGCACCTCCACTTCAACGGGCGACACGCTGTTTTGCTCAGCCGCGTCTTCGCGCAGCGATGACGCGATGCGCACCAGCGCCAAAAGGCATGAGCGTTATCCGTTTTGCGCAGGCACGGCAGATATCGCGCGGTCCAGCTTGGCGCCATTCAGATGCGAGACAATTCCCCGCCGTCTGCGCTACGGCTTTTGCGCAAGGATCGCCTCAGCGGTTTTCTCGTCGGTGATCAGCACATCGACGACTCCCAGACGCAACACGGCGCGCAGCACCGGAACCTTGTCGAGGCCGCCGGAGGGGAGGATCACAGTGTCGATGTCGCGCAGATGTTCGGGCGCGAGACCGATTACGCGATTGTTTAGCGGGTGATCGACGAGTTGTCCGTCGGCGCTGATCCAGTGGCCGCAAATATCGCCGACGGCTCCCGCTTCGCGGAGCGATCTGAGATCATCGTCGCCTACCAGTCCGATCCGAAAGATGGTGGCGTCCTTGTGCACCGCGCCCACCGAAACGAAAGCGGCGTCAACGTCGCGGGCATGGGTGAAGGCGTCTTCCAGAATGGACTGGCGCATAAGCAGATCGCGCGTGGCCTCCGTGTCCGTGAACACCGGTGCTGCGATGTAGAAGCATTCCGCATCGAAAAGCGCTGCGAGCCGCGAAGCGATCTCATAGATGTTGATCGCCGATCCGCGCGTGAGCCCACCAAGCAGGGAAACGACCGACATTCCTTTGACCGGGCGTACGGTCACTGACCGCAGACTAAGCTGGAGCGTCCGTCCCCATCCCACGCCCACCGATATCCCGTCGCGGATTCTGAGCGACAGGGCCTCACCGGCGGCGGCTGCGATGACCTGTGGCACCAGCGCGGGATCGGGTGGTGTCGGAACCACGATTGGATCCGAGACACCATAGGCGTCCCGCAGCCGGTGCTCCAGCGCGATGCAGTTCGCCACCTTCGAATTGATGCGAATCTGAACGATCCCCCGCTGGCGCGCATGCGCCAGCATCCGGTTGACGCGAAGGCGGGTCAGGCCAAGAGATTTGGCAATTTGCGCCTGCGTGAGGTCACCGACGTAAGCAAGCCAGGCGGCGCGCACGAGCAGCCCTTCCTCACGATCAGCCGTGACCGAACTCGTTACAGCTTGGCGGCCGTCGCGTTTCTTTCGTGCGGGTTTCTCCATCAGATCATCCTGTCCACTCCGCGGCAGCGGGTCCAGAGCGGGCTCGGCCGAGCCATGTGCTCATCGATATGAGGCATCAATCGAGTTTCCCCGGCTCCGCTAGCCTCGATGATAGCGGTCGAAGGACAAAACCAGCGGAGCATCGTGACAAACCGCGTCGATGATGGCCCTCGTCAGCGGCAGGCGATCGTGGGGAAGTACACCCCGGGCCATCATATTCTTCAAAGTCGGACCAAGGTCCAGCGCCAGTTGCGCTCCCTCGACCGTGTCCGAACTCATATGTTCGCGCTTCGCCACGGAATAGGGCAGGCCGCGGCCAAGCAGGCGCCCCATGCGACCGTTACGGCCCGCCTGGCAGGTCACATAAAGATCGCCGGAGCCTGCCAGCCCCAGCACTGTTTCGATTTTTCCGC
Source organism: Mesorhizobium sp. M0904 (assembly GCF_040319475.1). Taxonomy (NCBI): domain Bacteria; kingdom Pseudomonadati; phylum Pseudomonadota; class Alphaproteobacteria; order Hyphomicrobiales; family Phyllobacteriaceae; genus Mesorhizobium; species Mesorhizobium sp. M0904. Next base: position 167,133 of record NZ_JAMYOC010000005.1, read on the forward strand.
CCAGAGCATCGACCAGAATCGCCATCTCCGCGAGGGACTGCGAGAAAAGTGACGAGGCAAGATTGTGCATGAGCGCACCATTGGGCGCCTTGCCGTCGCGCTCCAGCAGTCCGACAGGAGCCCCAACGGCGAGTGTGTAGAAATTCTTGAAAGCAGCGCAGATCTCGACGCCGACGAGATCGGGTGACGATCGCGCATGATAGAAAGGCGCGCGCAGAAGGCGGGACGCCGCGGCCACCTGGTCGGGATCGTGCCCGGCCACGATCACGGAGGTGTCGCGCTGTGCCGCCAGTTCGCCGGCAATGCACGGTCCGCCGACGGCCATCACCGGGACAGACAAGCCGGTGCGTTGCTCGATCTCGCGGGCAAGCAGATGTGGCAGGATTTCCACGCCTTCGTCGCTTGCTGCAAGTCCTTTCGTAATCATCAGTATCGGCACCGGCAACTTGATGCTTTCTGCAATGCGCTCGACCGCCCAAGGAATGCCGGCCGACGAGACGCCGAGTACAAGCAGATCGGGTACATCGTTCATCGCTGCCCCGAATTCGGTCCAGGACTTGGCGGCCACCACATCAGGCAGTGTGGTGTTGAGGCGCGGATGACGACCGGTGCTGGCCACCGAGTCGACGATCTCCTCGTCGAGATGGGTGCCGACAAGAGTGATGCGGTTACCCGCGTGAGCGGCCGGAAGCGTCATGGCAGAGCCCATGACGCCGGCGCCGAGGATAACGACCTGGGCCATTCAGCTTCTTCCCTTGTCCAGTCGCTCGCCGCTGCCTTGGTCGAACAGGTGGATTCGCTCAGGCGTCGGTTCCAGATGGATTAAAGCTCCAGGAGAGAGCTCCATGCGGTCATGCAGCACCGAGCAGATCGCGGTGTTGCCCATGCTGGCAAAGATGTGGATTTCGGGACCGGTCGGCTCGACAACCGTAATCCTGGCCGGGATGCCGCGCCCGTCGGCCACGGGTCGAAGATGTTCGGGGCGAATGCCGTAGATCACCTTTTGGCCGGGCCGGACCGCAGCCCCTGGCGGCAGCGGGAGGGATAGCTCGTCGGTCCGCACCACCCAGGCGTCGCGCTCGGAAGCCACCTCGCCATGCAACATGTTCATTGCGGGCGAGCCGATGAAGGAAGCGACGAAGAGGTTTGCCGGGTGATCGTAGACATCGAGCGGGCGCCCGATCTGCTCGATACGGCCGTCGCGCATGATGACGATGACATCGGCCATGGTCATGGCCTCGATCTGGTCATGCGTGACATAGACCGTGGTGGTCTTCAGTCGCTGGTGGAGTTCCTTGATTTCGGTGCGCATCTGCACCCGCAGCTTGGCATCGAGGTTGGACAGCGGCTCGTCGAACAGGAACACAGTTGGGTCCCGCACGATGGCGCGGCCCATGGCGACGCGCTGCCGCTGGCCGCCCGAAAGCTGGCGAGGGTACCGTTCCAGATAGGGAGTCAGGTTGAGGATCGATGCCGCCCACCCGACCTTCTGTTTGATTTCTTCGTTGGGGCGCTTCTTCAACTGCATGGAAAAGGCCATGTTGTCGAAGACGGTCATGTGCGCATAAAGCGCGTAATTCTGGAAGACCATCGCGATGTTGCGGTCTTTGGGGTGAAGCGTGTTGACGACCCTGTCGCCTATGGCGATCTCACCGGACGTGATGGGCTCGAGACCGGCTATCATGCGCAACAACGTGGACTTGCCGCAGCCGGACGGCCCCAACAGAACGACGAACTGGCCATCCTCGATCGAGAGATCTAGTCCATCGATAATCGAGAGGGCGCCATAGTCCTTCTTTATGTTGCTGATGGTGACAGACGCCATAAATTCCTACCCTTCGATTGCCCTTGCCGGTTGGATCTCATTTTCGCCATGCGAGCCATTGGCGATCGGATGCGCTCTCACCATTGGCTGTCCAGAAATTCTTCCAGGAGTCCTGCATCGGCGGCCAGATTGACAAAGGACCAGCGGCCGCGGATTTCTCGCGAATAGCGAATGGCATCGTGCCAAAGCGCGCGCGGCAGGCCTAGTTCCGCGCCGGTGACCGGCCCCCCCGCAGCCTTCAGGGCTGCCTCCATGCGGGCAACCGGCATTGCCATTGGCCGAACCTCCTGGCGCAGGGCCGGCCAGATTTCCGCGAGTTTCCGGTTGAAGATTTCCGTCTGGCTGGCGTCGAGTGCTGTCTTCCGCATCTCGGCAATGCAAAGTGGTCCAAGCTGCGCTCCATAGCGGGCCAGCATCGCCGCCTCGTCGATGACGGTTGGCTTTGCCTGCGGCGGCTCTTCCATGTCCAGCAGCCGCGCTTGCAGACGCGCCATGACCAGCGAGGCAACCCCGACCTGCTGGCCGTGCGTGGTGCCTGGATGATGCGCTTGCGCGAACATGTCGACCCAATGGGAGATCTGGTGCTCCCCCATGGACCCGGGATGGGAAACGCCGGCAAAGCACACGCCCATCGAGCACAACGTCAGGACGCGCTGGAGATGCCCGACGGCGGTGATGTCGTGCCTGGCAAGGCGAGGCGCATGGGCCAGCATCGGTTCCTCATCGCCCGCCTGAAGCAGATAAGGCACCTCGGAATAGTAAGTGCCGAACAGCCGATGCGAAGCCCACCAGTCGATCTGGGCGGTGGAGCGGCAGAGGCTGTCGCCAAGCCCGGCGGCGCTGAGCCAGCTGGGTGCAGCAGCCGACACGCCAAGGTCCAGGAAGATGCCTCGCGGAGCATGCGAGGGCAGCGAGATCTTGAGCCCTGAAGCCAACGTCACCGACGCTGTCGAGGCGCCATAGCCATTCATCGAGGCCGCTGTGCCGAAGACGGCATAGGGCCGCTGGTCGAGGAAGGTTGCATGCTTGCAGCTGTCGTTGAGGACGCCGGACCCGACGGCCACGACGCCTTCGGCGTGACGCGTCTTCTCCCTGACCATCTGGATCGTTGCCTCATCGCAGTCGAGGCCGTCAGGCAGCACGATTTCGTCGATTTCGGCGATGGCACGCAGCGCCTTCGCGACGCGCCTGCCCATCACATCGACGGTGTTGATGTCGGAGACCACGGCGATGCGGCTGCCTAGCGCCAGGGGCGCAACGAGATCCCCTTCGCGGCCCTCCGTCGTCTCCAGCAATTCGATTGTCTGGAACGGCAGGACCGCGGCTGCGCCTGTCTTGGGATCTGTCCAGCGTCCTGCGACAACGTCCTCGATCAAGGCGTTCCAGTTGCTCGCTTCAGCCATGATCGGTCTCCATGAAGGCCGCGAGACGCTGGTTCCAGGTTGAAAGCGTTGGCCAAAGATCGGCATGGATCGCAAGAAGGTCGGCGTAGAGCGCGGCCCGTTTCGCGTCCGGTTCGAAGGTTTTGGCCGGCTCGCTGGCCATTGCGAGCGACGCTTCGGCGATGGTGGAAAACCAGCCCACGCCCTTTGCCGCCGCCATCGCAGCGCCAAGCGAGGAGGCTTCCACCGTCGTCGAACGCTTTACGGGACGATCAAGTGCATCCGCCAGAATCTGCATCCACAGGTCGGACTTGGCCCCTCCGCCGATGGCTATGAATTGGCCGATGGTCTGGGCGGCAGCTGCAGCGGCCCGCTGACTTGTCGCGGCCTGATGCAGCGCTATGCCTTCCAGCACGGCACGATAGATGTCGCCGCGGCTGCTCGAGCCGGACAGCCCGGCAATCACACCACGGGCCGTACTGTCCCAGTGCGGGTCCATGACGCCCTGCCAGTAGGGAAGAAGCATTATGCCGCCTGCGCCAATCGGGCTGGCAGCGGCTTCGGCCTCGAGCGCTGCCAGGCCGCTTGCGCCATGCAGATCGACGCCAAGCATTTCGCGCGCCATCCAGTCGACGAGAAAAGTGCCGGCGCGAAGGCACGTCTCGTAGATATAGCCATCATCAGCGACCGCCGTCTCGGTGCGGAAGGCCTGGTCATGGACGTAGTCCGTGCCAAAGCTGCCGGAGACGACCGCCGTGCCGAGATTGATGTAAGCGCATCGCGGCTGCAACACGCCAGCGCCCGTTCCGGCGCATTGACCGTCGCCGCCGCCGGCGACGATCGGCGTGCCCTCCCGCAGGCCCGTCAGTATGGCGGCTTCCGAAGTCAGTTGGCCCAGAACCGTGCCGGGCCGCGCCAGGTCCGGCATCATGTGCCGCGCGACGCCCGCAGCGTCCAATATTTCGTTAGACCAGTCCATAACTCGCATATCGAGTATGCCCATCGGGTCGGCGGATGCGGTGGACGTCACCCACTGGCCGCTCAAACGAAAGACCAGATAGCCATGGACTTCGGCCATTCGCTCCACGCGGGCAAAAATCTCGGGCTCTTCCTCGCGAAACCAGATCATGCGGTAAAGGCAAGGAATGACGTCGAGCGGCTTGCCCGATATTGCGTGGACGCGTGCCGCGCCGAAACTCTCGCCGAAGCGCCGTGCTTTCCCACGGGCGCGCTCATCGAGCCAGAGCGTCGCCGGCCCGACCGCCTGGCCCTGCTCGTCGAAAAGGCCGAAGCTCTCGCGCTGGTTGGCAATCGCAAGGGCGGCAATGCGTGCCGGCGAAACTGTTGCCGCGACAGCACGAAGCGCCGTCACCGTCGAGGCCCACCACTCGGCCGGATCCTGCTCGAAATAGCCCGGACGCGGGTTGGACATTGCAAGCGGTGCACGACCTTCAGCCACGGCCAGCCCATTGCGGTCCCAGGCGATCGCCTTGGTTGCCGAGGTCGAGGAATCGATGCCGATGACGAGATCCGGAACCATTGCCGCCACATTGCCAAAGGGCGAGGGCGGTGGAAGCCGCCTTCGCCCAAATCACCGACGAGTCGCTAAAGACCGGCGTCCTTGACTTTGCCGTCGACAATGCCGGCGATGGCATCGAGGCACGCCTTGGCATTGCCGCCATAGTCTTGGCCAGTAAGCAATTTGCCGAGCTCAACAGGAATGTCGTTGTTCGACAGATCCGCCCAGATCGGCATATCCGGCTCCGATCCCATCTGGTTGTCGATCGTGTATTTGATGGCGTCGAAGTGGCGTGTCGTTCCAGGCCCGACAACGGCCTTCGCCTTCACGCGAGGATCGGTGAAGGAAGAATTGCGCATCGGCGAGGCGCCGCCGCCGAGCGTCGATACCCGCGCCATCACATCCTTCGAGCAGACCCACTGCATGAACAGCCATGCCGCTTCCTTGTTCTTGGAATATTGCGACAGCGAAATCGTCGAGCCGCCCTGGTGACCAACGGCCGGGATTTCGTTGAAGCCGCAATCGGCGGCGGCGCGACGACCGGGAACCTCCTTGGGCGCGGGCAGGGCCTCGAACAAGCCTTTGACCTTGGAATCGTTGGCGTCGAAGCCGGGGAAATCTTCGCCCCAGGTGATTGCCATCGCGGCCTGACCCTGTGTCAGTGCCTGTCCCTGACCGTCCCAAGTCCATGTCGTCGCAGAGGGCGGCGAGTTCTTGACCAGCTCCTGATAGAATTGCAGCCCGGCCACGCCGCGCTCGTCATTGCCGACAAACTTCTTGTCTTTGTTGAAGATCGAACCGCCATGGCCCCACAAGGCGAAGGTCCAGTCGCATTCGAGCGAATAGTGGCCGGACTTCGCCTGGCACGCGGTGCCGAAGATGCCGTTGCTTTTTTCTGCCTCAGTGAGCGCCTGCACGGCCTTGAGGTAGGCGTCGAGGTCTGTCGGCAACGCAATGTTGTGTTTGTCGAAAAGATCCTTGCGGTACATCAAGATGAAGATCGGAATATCGAACGGGATTCCGCACTGCTTGCCGTTGTACATGGCGATGCCGTCGACCAGCGGCTTGGAGAAATCGTCCCAGTCGAAGTTGGGCATCGCCAGGTTCTTGTTCTGGTCATAATACTCGCGCGGATCGACGACATCCTGTGCAAACGTCGCCATCCAGGACTGATCGAGATAGTAGACGTCATAGGTGCCAAGCTGGCCCTGCACATCTTGCGTCGCCTTGGCGAGAACCTGCTCCAGCGGCACGATCTCGACTTCCACCTCAATGCCGGTGGCCTTGGTGAATTCACCCGCGACAAGCTGGTTGGCGACGATCGTTGGCGGCGTCGCTTCCGAAGTGTAGCGGATTTTGGTGCCGGCATACGGTTTGCCGACATCGGCCAGCCACTTCAACATATCGGCGTCCTGGGCGCGGGCTTCTTCAACCCCGAGGCCCAGGATCCCCCGATTGGTGCGGCCGCCACCTAGCATGGCTGATCCGAAGGCAGAAAAGCCGACACCGGCGAGCGCCATCTTCCTCATGAAGTCGCGTTTGCTTATTCGGCGCGCCGTAAAGTCGTTGCAGGTATCGGCGACGAATGTCTTCTTGTCGTGTTCTCTGAAGCTCATGATCGTTCCTCCGTTGCGTTTTTGTCGTCGTTCTTCTCGCCTGCGCCTCACTCCTTCAGGGACCCGAGGGTGAGGCCGCGGACCAGATGCCGTTGAACCAGCAGGATAAAGATGAAGCTGGGTATGATCGCGGACGTGCCGAGCGCTGTGATGTAGCCCCACTCGGTTGCGGTCGAGGTGACAAAGGTCGAAATCTTCACCGGCACGGTGCGGATCGACGTTGTCAGGAACAGTGAGAGCAGGAACTCGGTCCACGAAAAGATGAAACACAGCACAGCCGTCGCAGCGATGCCGCCCTTGACCATGGGAAGGACCACGCGCCGGAACGTCTGCCAGCGCGTTGCGCCGTCGATCAGCGCCGCCTCATCGACCTCGCGCGGGACGTCGTCGAAGAACGACTTCAAAAGCAAAACCGCCAGCGGCAGATTGATCAAACTGTGAACGAGGATGAGCCCCGTATAGGTATCGCGCAAGCCGAGATCGCGGAACATGAAAACGATCGGAATGACGATCGCGATTGGCGGCATGAAGCGCTGCGAGAGAATCCAGAACAGGAAGGACTGCTGGCCGCTGAACTGCATTCGCGACAGGCAATAGGCGGCCAGAGTTGCGAGCAGCAGTGTCAGCGCCGTCGATCCGACGGCTATGATGGCGCTGTCGAGCAACGACTGGCGGGAATCATAGGAACTGGCGCCACCCTTGATGACCCCGGCCGCCTCGCCGCCCTGTTCCATGCCGATGTCGACGCGCGAAACGCCAAGCAACGTCACACGGTAATTGTCCGGCGTCGGCGTGAAACCGGTGTAGACCGGTCCGCTGCGGTCGAAGATCGCCGAATAGGGTTTGATGGATGACAGGGCCCACCACGCGATCGGGAACGTGAAGATCGCCACCACCAGGACGGCGAGCACGTCACGGGCGATCGTTTGGGCGCGCGACGATTCCATCAGAACCTCACCTTGAACAGCCTGACGAAGACGTTCGACACGACAATCAAGACGACGAGCACAATCAGCGACAGGGTCGCGGCATAGGGGAAGTCTCCGGTGAAGTAGATTCGCCCCGCGTAGAATGAAAGCGTCTCGGTGGCCGTGCCTGGCCCGCCAGCGGTGATGATGTAGACGTAGTCGTAAATGCGAAAGAGATCGACGCCGCGGATCAGCACCGCGACCGCTATCACCTTGCGCAGCATCGGCAATGTGAGCCGCCAGAACGTCTGGATGCCGGTGGCGCCGTCGATCGCCGCTGCCTCGAAAGGTTCCTTCGGCAGTGCCCTGAGCCCTGCCAGGATGATGAGCACCATGAACGGCGTCCACTGCCATATGTCTGCCAGCAGGATCGCCGCCAATGCGGTTCCGGGCTGCGTCAGGATCGGCTGTGCCGGCGAGATCAGGTCGAGGGCATAGAGGTAAAACGACAGGACGCCGAAAGAGCCGTCCTGCATCAGCAGGAACATCATTCCGGTCACCGCAGGCGGCACCACCAGCGGCAGTGTCATCAGCGCCCGAAGCACCCCGTAACCTTTGCGATCGGTGTCAAGCAGAAGCGCGATGAGGATGCCGAGCGCAAGCTGAACCGCAAGGGCGACGAAGGTGTAGATCAGCGTGGTTTCCAGCGAATGCCACATACGCGCATCCGAGAAGGCGCGCGTCCATTGGTGGAGCCCGGCGAAGTCAAGTTGCCGGGAGACGACATTGCGTTTGTGAAACGACAGCCAGACTGAATAGGCGAGGGGGTAGATGCCGAAAACGAGAAGCATCACCGTGATCGGCGCGAGCCAGGGGAAAGGATGCTCGGCCGTCATGAACCTGGGCAGGGCCCATCTGGGCGTTTCACGGGTCACGGTCACCGTGCTCACGCGCAAATCTCCGCTCGGTCACAGAGACGCATCGGCCTTCTCCCTATCGGCCAGATTGTGCCAACTTGAACTTTTGTAAGTTTGTTGTGCCTTTTGTTAAGAACGTGTCGGACGGCCGCCGATTTGTCAAGTGTCGGTTCCCTCAGCACTCAAGGGATTTGCTCGTGGTCCCAGAGGATCCCGTCATCGCCGGGTATGGAGTTGTTCTTGGAGGGAGCGCCGCCGGTAAATGCCGTGCATCAGCACCAAAAGCGCTCAGGGCTGCCGTCAGCCAGCCTTGGCGACCCAAGAAGCTACGCAACGCATCGAGGAGATCGGGAGGACAGCCCGGAGCTTTGGAACTCGCCTAATCCGGCAATCGGATCTGAAGCTTTACGTCCGCCGGCCGGGCTTCGACCGCGCGATCAAATGCGGTGATGGAGTCTTCGAAGGGGAAGGTCGCCGAAATCAATGGTTTGAGATCGACCCGGCCCGATCCCATCAGTGCGATCGCCCGGTCATATTGGTGGGCATAGCGGAATACCGTCTCGATGCGGATTTCCTTGGTAGAGGCCGTAGCGATGTCGAACGCCACCGGCGCGACCGGCAGGCCGACCACCACCACGGTACCACCGGGCCGCGGCAGATCGAGCAGGGTCTCCCATGCCTTGGACGAGCCCGAGCATTCAAACACCACGTCGGCGCCCCAGCCATCGGTCAGGCGCTTGACCTCCGCCGCCAGGTTCTTGTCGCGGACGTTGATCGGGATCACACCCTGGTAGCCGGCGGCAATGTCGAGCTTGGGTTGGGCGAGATCGGCGACGATGGCGCGGGCGCAGCCGCCGGCCAGCGCGGCGATCGCCACCATCGTGCCGATCGGCCCGGCGCCAATCACCACCGCGGTGTCACCCGGCGCAATCTTCGCTTTGGCCGCCGCCTGCATTCCGACAGCGAAGGGCTCCACCATGGCGCCTTCGGCGAAGCTGACATTGTCGGGCAGTTTGAAAGTGTAGTTGGCGGGGTGGACGACATAGGGCGTCAGCACGCCGTGGATCGGCGGCGTTGCCCAGAACCTGACCGCCGGATCGATGTTGTAGAGGCCGAGCCGGCTCGCCCGCGAATTGGGATCGGGGATACCCGGCTCCATGCAGACGCGGTCGCCGACCTTCAGATGCTCGACGCCTTCACCCGTTCCGACGACGGTGCCGGCGGCTTCATGGCCCAAGACCATCGGCGCTTCGACGACGAACGGGCCGATGCGGCCATGCGTGTAGTAGTGCACGTCGGAGCCGCAGATGCCGACAGTGTGGATTTTGATGCGAACTTCGCCCGGGCCGACGGTCTGTGGCAGATCGATATCACGCAGCTTGAGTTCGTGTTGGCGTTCGAGGACAAGGGCGCGCACGTTCGTCATCGACGTAGTCTCCTCTAAAGCCGATCGTATGGGCCTTTAACCCTCTACGGGTATACACACCGTCCATCTATGCATCATTGTTCTCCGGGCTGGCGCTGTGGCCCCGATAGACGCGATCGAGCGCAGGCGGTTCAGTTGGTGCTGGTTGTGGGGGTGAACCCGCACTGCTTCTGTTCCATATCGATCTGCTTCGTGATGCGGACGGCGTTCTGTGCGTAGGCCTCCGTCACGGAGCCACTATTCACGGTCTTGCCCTTCAGCGGACTCACGCCTGCGCAGAGGTGGAAAACATGCGGCTCGGCGGACTTCGCGGCTCCGTTTTCGGGCGCGATCCAGTAGACGACATCCTGACCGGCGGGGTGGCTGGCGTCCCGCGTCGCCGCCGTTACCGCGGCGGTGTCCGTCGCGATCGCCTGCGCCTGAGCGGCGACATCGGGCGAACAGGCGGTGGTGGGCTGCCCCGACCTGATCTGGGCTGCGCATGCGTTCATATCCTGGGTGTACTGTTCGACCGACGGGGGGTTGAAACTGATCCCCATGACCGTCGCGAGCACGGCCAGCGCAGCGCCGACGCCGCCGGCAACCTTCTTGGTCCGCGGATCCATGTTTTTGTCGGTGAGGATCAGGAAAACCAGCGGGAGGAAGGCAATCAGCGTGATGATTGCGCCGAGCTGGTTTTGGAAGAAGAACCTGGCCGCGTCGGATGCACGGGCCGGATCGTGCCTGTTGGCCGCCTTCCACAGCAAGTTGCCGGCGATTGCGAAAATCGCGATGCCGACCAGAAGGCCGATGACCAGCGGCAGGTGTGCCTGGTCGAACTTGTTCTGGCGAAGCAGCATGATTCCGTAGATCTCGCCGCCAATGGCGACGATCCACGAGAGTGCGGCGAAAAGGCGAAGACGCGTGGCGGAGGACTTCTGGCCCTGCGTCGCTTGCCAATCCTTGGTAACGTCTGGCTTGTTGTCGGTCATTGACCAGATCCCCTGATATCGACACTTCCGCGGGCGGCGTTAGACCAGAAGGCCAACCGCCCGGCGCAGCAGCATTGAACGAGCGTTACCTGCCTTAGCGACAAGGCGAAACTGTGAGCGCCACGGCAGGCCTCATCTCCATTCATAATTCATATTGCGCATGAGTGAATCCGTCCAGACCCACGCAGGCAGACGCCTATGCGGCGATGGCTCCGTTCTTCTTAATCTCTGGCTTGAACTTGACGTAGCGGACTGACAACTTAGGGCCACATAAGCGCGACGTAGGGTATCTGCTCGGCAAAGATCGCTCCTGTGCAACTACGACGTCGCATATCTGCGGTAGGGATGTCAGATCAGAATGGCGGGGTGAGAGCCGACGATCGCCGATAGATGGTTGTGGAAGTCGTTAGAATTTTGCCCAACTACCAGGCCGACTTGGTCGCGCAGATCGCATAGCGATGCTGCGTCGAGCGTTCCAGCGCCCTGAGGAAGTTCATGTGCCGCGCCTGCGCACGATGAATTGCGCCGAGCCGGGTGTCGACCACAGGCATCTCAAAGGCAGCCTCCACCAGAAGCGCGCAGACCTCGTCCGCTTTGGCGCCATGCGAAAAGTGCAACCGTGACAGGATGCTGCCATGGCGGTCCGCCATCACCTGATCCAGTTCGTGGACCGGCCCGACTGTCCGGCCAACGGCCCTTTCCAGGACTTGTCGCAGAGAGGTTACCCAGGTCTTACTGACGAAATCACCATCAATGATCAGCAGCCGTCCGCCAGGCTTGAGCAGCGAGAACCATTCGGCGAATGCCGCTCGCGGATCCACCAACGTCCAGACGAGATGACGGGTGACGAGGACGTCGTAGCTTTCTGCTTTTTCAAGGGTTCGCTCGGCGTCGCCGATCAGAAACCGGATGCCGCTTTCCCTCTGCGTCGCCTTTGCACGCGCGCGGGCAAGCATGGCCTCTGACCAATCGAGCCCGGTCACGGCATAACCCAGGTCGTGCATGAGATTGGATATGATCCCGGTGCCGCAAGCGAGGTCGAGCGCGCGACGCCCATCCCCGCGCCCCAAGTGCTTGAGTATCAGCCTGTGCCACGCCAGGCGTTCCCGCTGTGAGAAGATTTCATGCCCCACCGAAAGGTCGAATGTTCCGGCGCGCGTCGACCAATAGTCGCGTATCTCGTCCCGCAGCGAATAATTGGGCTCGCCCGCCATTCCAGACCCCTTGTCGTCGTACCAGTCTGGAATGGCTCTAAAAGATATTTCTTGAGAATTGAAGTCATCTTTTATAAGCCACCTCCGGCTGATCCATTTCAAGAGAGGGCGCGATGAATTTCGGAAAGATCCCAGCAGCGACGATGGCGGCCGCTATCGTCGCTCTGTCGATGACGCTGGCCGCCAGGGCCGAAATGGTTGCAGTGACTGACATCACGGGCCGCCAGGTCAAGGTGAACGTGCCTGTCGAGAGGGTAATCCTGGGTGAGGGCCGGCAGGTCTATGTCGTCGCGGCGCTCGACACCGAGGATCCGTTCAAGCGCATCGCTGGCTGGCGCGAGGATTTCAGCCAAGCGGATCCGGACAACTACGCCGCCTATCTGGAAAAATTCCCAAGGATGGCGAATATCCCCACATTCGGCGGTTTCAAGGACGGCACTTTCGACGTCGAGCAGGCGATATCGCTCAAGCCCGACGTCATCGTGATGAACATCGAGTCGAAGCAGGCCACGGAAGACGCCAAGTAGATCGAGAAGCTCACCGCTGCCGGCATTCCGTTGGTTTATGTCGATTTCCGCGAGCGTCCCTTTACCAACACCGAACCCAGCATGCGCCTGTTTGGCAGGCTGTTCGGCAAGGAGGAGCGCGCCGAGGAATTCATCACCTGGCGCGCCGCCGAGATCGCGCGCGTTACCGACGTAATCGAGAAGGCCAAGCCGGAAAGGCCCAAGGTCTTCATCGAACGCGCCGGCGGCTATTCAGACGATTGCTGCATGAGCTTCGGCGACGACAATTTCGGCAAATTCGTTGAGATGGCAGGCGGTGACAACATCGCCAAGGACATCATCCCCGGCACCTTCGGCACACTCAATCCCGAACAGATCATCGCCTCCGACCCGGATCAGATCATCGTCACCGGCGGCTCGTGGGACGCCTATGTACCGGGCGGTGCCTGGGTGGGCGTCGGCCCCGGCCGTGATGAGGCGGAGGCGGTGCGCAAGCTGAAGGCGCTGACCGAGCGGCCGGCTCTGACCGGCGTGAAGGCCGTCGAGGACGGCGCGGTGCATGCCATCTGGCATCAGTTCTACAACAGTCCTTATCAGTTCGTGGCCGTCCAGCAGATGGCGAAGTGGCTGCATCCCGATCTTTTCGCCGACCTTGATCCTGAGGTGACCTTCAGCGAGTTGCACAAGAAATTCCTGCCCATCGCATACAGGCCCGGCCACTGGGTCTCGCTGACCGATGTCGATTGAATCGGCGGCCGTCAGCACCGCGCTCGACAGCACCGATGGACGAGGGCGTTACCGCGCTCTCGTCTGGCGGCGGCAGTTGATCCTTGCCGGCCTCGGCGCTGCTCTGCTCTTCAGCCTGTGCGTCGACCTTGCGGTCGGTCCCGCCCGCTACGACCTCGGTGAGGTCGTGCGGGCCCTTGTGTTCCCCGACACCGTGCCGCAGCAGGTGCGCGTGGTGCTCTGGGACATCCGCATGCCGGTGGCCCTGATGGCGATTGTCGTAGGGGCGGCGCTCGCCGTGGCCGGCGCGCAGATGCAGACCATCCTCAATAACCCGCTGGCGAGCCCCTTCACGCTCGGCATATCCGCCGCCGCGAGCTTCGGCGCCGCGCTTGCGCTTGCCTTCGGAGTGAGGCTTGTCCCCGCCGCAGTCGAGTATGTAGTGCCGATCAACGCCTTCGTGATGGCGATGCTGGCGGCCTTCCTCATTCACGTGCTGAGCGTCAAGCGCGGCGTCAGCGCGGAGACCATCGTGCTGCTCGGCATCGCGCTGGTTTTCACCTTCAACGCGCTGCTCGCGCTCGTCCAGTTTTTCGCGTCGGCGGAAGCGCTGGCGGCGGTCGTCTTCTGGACAATGGGCAGCCTCACCAAGGCCACCTGGCCTAAGGTTGCGGTCACCACATTCATTCTCCTCGCAGTCTTACCCATTTTCGCCCGGCGCGTCTGGGCGCTGACGGCGTTGAGGCTCGGTGAGGACAAGGCGGCCAGCTTCGGCGTCAAAGTCGGTCGCCTGCGGCTCGAGACGCTCATCCCGGTGAGCCTCCTCGCCGCCATTCCGGTCGCCTTCGTCGGCACCATAGGTTTTATCGGCCTCGTGGGCCCGCACATCGCGCGCATGATCATCGGCGAGGACCAACGCTTCTTCCTGCCCGCCTCGGCCCTTGCGGGCGCGCTCATCCTGTCGGCCAGCTCGGTCGTCAGCAAGTCGCTTATCCCGGGGACGGTTTTCCCGATCGGCATCGTCACCTCGCTGATCGGCATCCCCTTCTTCATCTCGCTCATCCTGTCCAGCACGAGGCGCTCATGGTGACGATCCGGCTTGAGGCGCTCGGCGCGCGCTACGGCACGAGCCTCCGGCTTCGGGATGTGACGACCCCAGCGTTCGAGGGCGGAGACATTGTGGCCGTGATCGGTCCGAATGCCGCCGGGAAGTCGACGCTCTTCAGGCGCATCGCCGGCCTCCTGCACGGACCGGGAGCAATGCATGTCGAGGGGGCCATTCGCAGGACGAGCGGCATCTGCTACATGCCACAGGAAACGTCCGCCAACGCGGTGCTCACCGTCTATGAGTCAGTGTTGCTCGCCCGCAAGCAGGGTATGGGCTGGTCCGTGGGCGACGATGATCTGGCTCGCATCGACGAGACCCTTGCGGCGCTCGGCATCGCCGACATCGCTTTCCGCAACATTGGCGAGCTTTCCGGCGGCCAGCGGCAACTCGCCAGCCTGGCACAGACGCTGGTGCGCGAGCCGGAGGTCCTGCTGATGGACGAACCGACATCAGCACTCGATCTGTCGCGGCAGGTGGAAGTGCTCGGTCTCATGCGGGAACTTGCCAGGGCGCGAGGCATGGTCGTGCTGATCGCCCTGCACGACCTCAATCAGGCCCTGCGCTTCAGCGATCAGACAATGGTCATCGCGGACGGCCGGCTTGTCGCATGCGGGCCAACGCGGGACATCATCACCTCACATCTGCTGCGGGACATTTATCATCTCAACGCGCGCATCGAGCCGTGCTCGCGCGGCATCGGCCATGTCATCGTGGATGGCGTGGCGGATGGGCGTCGGACGCTCATAATGCCGGCAGCGGAGACCGAATCCGGGCGGAGCAGATTCGAGGCGGCAGCCGTTCCGGCCGCGTGACGGCAACCGCATTAAGCCGGTTGATCGACGCCCGCACTGATCGACCTGGTCGTCTGACCGCTGGTTGAAGGCGACAGCGTGCTTGCATTCAACTCAAGGCGTGGCCGGCCAATCCATAGACCCAAGGCCCATTGTCTTCCCGGTTCAGAAAGCGGCGCCCCTTGGACATGGTCGTAACGGTCTCGGCAATGCCGAGGCCGCACTGCTGGAGAAACGCGGCAAACACGCCATCCTTCTCGCGTGTGTCGACGCGGGCAAATCGTCCTGCCAGTCCCTTCAGATGCACGGCTGTAAGATGGACCGCGTCGAGATCGTTTCGCGCGACCATCGGGCCGATCACGTGACCACGCCCGAACTCGCGACACATGGAATAGCCGACGATCTCGCTACCGCGGCTCAAAGTGCAGATTGAGGCATCGGCCGCGAGCAACGTGAGCAGCCTCTCGCGGTTTGTCCCAAACGCGCGGGTGTCCAGCGCCGTGATCTCCTTCAGCCTGTCGCTCGACAGCGCCTGCAATTGACCGTCCAGGGACGGCACTGTTGGGAGGATCGGTGGGACTTCCCCCTGGCGCATGTATACAGTCGCCTCGGTCGTGAAACCGAGTGAGACATAAAGAGGATAGGCAGCATGGGTAGCATTGAGTGCCAAGTTGCGATCGCCGCACTGCTCGAGGACTAGGTCCATGAGCCACCGGCCGCCTCCTTGCGCTTGCGTGCGGGGCGTTGTGATCACTACGCCGATGGTGGCGAAATCGTCCCCGTGAGGAAACCACATCGCGCTGCCGAAAACGCGCCCAATACCATCAACGGCAACGATGCCCTGGCCGGCGCGACGCAGTAGGTTCCAATCCTTCGGCCGATGAGGCCAGCGGACTGAGATCGACAGCGCGTGCAGCAGCTCAACGTCGACATCATTGATGTCCCGCGCGACCAGTTCGAAGGATTTCAGGCGTACTGATCTGTGCATCTCAGTCGATCCTTCAACAAATGCGCAAGGCACGCGGTGTGACGTTGTGATCGATCGCCATGTCGCGACATGCCTCTTTTGCCGTAGCATTATACGGGAAAGCCAGCAGGTTTCGCTGGTTCGAGGTGCTTTTTCGCAATCTTCGGCCAAAGCATGACGCAATTCGGCAGCGAACTCTGCTGCCTGCGGATACGCTGGTTGCACCCGGTGATAATGTGCGATTAGAGCGGACCGCCATGAACGTGGAAGAAATCCTCGCGACGCTGATTGGATTTCCCTCTGTTGTGGGCACACCAAACCGCGCGATCGTCGATTGGATCCGCGACTACTGTCAGGCAGCCGGAGCCGAGGTGACGGTTCTGCCCGGTCCCGAGGGCGACCGGTCCAACCTCTTCGTGACGATCGGCCCGCGCCAGGGTCGGGGCTACATCATCTCTGGACATATGGATGTCGTGCCGGCCGGCGAGCCGGAATGGAGCTCGGATCCGTTCGTCCTGCGCCGCGAGGGCGGCAGGCTATACGGCCGCGGCACCACCGACATGAAGGGCTTCCTCGCCTGCGCATTCGCGGCGCTCCCAGCACTTGCGGCGATGAACCTGCGGCAGCCAATTCATCTCGCATTCTCCTATGACGAAGAGGCGGGGTGCCGTGGTGTGCCGCATCTCCTGGCCGCGTTGCCGAGCTTATGCGAGAGGCCGCTTGGCGCGATTGTCGGCGAGCCGAGCCGGATGCAGCCTGTGCGCGCGCATAAGGGGAAGGCCGCCGCGCGGCTCGAGGTGACCGGGCGATCCGGCCATTCCTCACGCCCCGATCTCGGACTCAACGCTGTGCACGCCATGGTCGGCGTCATCGCGAACGCCGTGGCCTACGGCCAATCCCTCGCCGACGGGCCGCTCGATGAAAATTTCGAGCCCCCATATTCTTCCTTGCAGGTGGGCGTCATCGCCGGTGGACAGGCGGTCAACATCATCCCTGGCCAATGCACAGCCGATATCGAGGTGCGCGCCGTGCCCGGCGTTTCTCCAGCCTCCCTGCTTGAGCCTGTCAAGACCCGGCTTTTCGCCCTGCGAGACAGCGGCTTCGATGTGGTGTGGCACGAGTTGAGCACCTATCCCGCCCTCGCGCCCGCGAACGGGAGCGCGCTAGCGGCCGTTCTGACCGAGCTGACGGGGCAGGAGCCGCTCACAGCCGTCAGCTTCGGCACGGAGGCCGGGCTTTACCAGCAGGCCGGCATCGACGCGATCATTTGCGGTCCTGGCGACATCGGCCGTGCCCACCGTCCCGACGAATATATCGAGATTGGTGAACTCGCCGCTTGCCGGAAGATGATCGAGGGACTCGGCGCGCGTCTTGCGGCCTGAAGGAAGGTCGCCATGGCGTTTCTTTTCAATTCCGATGCGGCGCGTGCTGCGGTCTTCCGCGAGATATTCGCGCGCGAGCTCCCGGATCTGGATTTCTTCCATTCCGGAGATGAGATGGAGCCGGAGAAGGTGCGCTATCTCATCACCTGGACGGTGCCGGACGAGATCTCGCGCTACCGCAATCTGGAAGTGCTGTTTTCCATCGGCGCGGGCGTCGACCAGTTCAAGCAGGACGTGGTGCCAAGCCATGTGAAGCTTGTGCGCATGGTCGAGGACGGCATCATACGCATGATGCAGGAATACGTTGCGCTCGGCGTGTTGGCGCTCCACCGCGAGATGCCCGCTTATCTTGAGCAGCAGAAAAGATGCCTCTGGAAACCGATTGCCGCTCGACAGGCGGCCGAACGCCGGGTTGGCTTTCTCGGCCTTGGCATGCTGGCCCGCGCGGCTATCGAGCGTTTGAAGCCGTTCCAGTTTCAGCTTGCCGGGTGGAGCCGCAGCGAAAAGCGGATCGAGGACGTCGCCTGCTTTCACGGCACGGACCAACTCGCGGGCTTTCTGAAGCAAACGGATATTCTCGTCTGCCTGCTCCCGCTCACGGAACAAACGCACGGCATGCTCGACGCGGAGTTCTTCCACTTACTGCCCGCCGGGGCTCAACTGCTGCATGTCGGCAGGGGTCCGCAACTGGACCAGGCCGCGCTGATCGACGCGCTCGACACCGGTCACGTATCTGCGGCGATGCTTGATGTCACCGATCCAGAACCGCTCCCGGAAGACCATCCGCTGTGGTCGCATCCGAAGGTGATGATAACGCCGCACATCGCCTCGGTGACGCAACCGCATACGGCGGCACAATCCGTCGTCGACAACATTCGGCGCCACCGCGCCGGAGAAGAACTGATCGGCCTCGTCGATCGGACACTCGGCTACTAACCAGGAATCATCACATGTCACTTCTGATCACGATCGACACAGTTCCAGACTTTGCGCCGAAGGAGGCATTACCGGCTCCGGAGCGGCTCATTTCCGGCAATCCATCCTTCAAGACTTGGGCGCAGGATGCCTCGAAAGGTGAGAAGGTTCTGACCGGCGTCTGGGAGGCGACGCCCGGCGAGACGCATTCGATCAAGGGCACTATCTACGAGTTCTGCCACATCGTCTCGGGTCTCGTAGAAATCGAGGAGAAGGGCGGTGAGACCAAGACCTACCGCGCCGGCGACAGTTTCGTGATGAAACCCGGTTTCGTCGGCGTCTGGCGCACGATCGAGACCGTACGCAAGATCTACGTCTGCGTTTATGATTGAGTTCAGTGCTCAAGGTCCGGCCGAATAGCGCGCGGCGGTTCCAGAACAATCGGCTTTTCAGGTTCCGCCTGACGCGATTCGACGCCGTCGGAGGCATAAACCTCGACGGAAAATGCGGCGGGCGGTCGACTACTGTTCGGGCGACGCCAGTGCGAATGAGGACCTCCATCCATGAAGACCTACAAGATAGCGCTGATCCCCGGCGACGGCATCGGCAAGGACGTGACGCAGGCGGCATGGCAGGTGCTGCAAGTGGCGGCTAAGCAGGGCGGTTTCGTCCTTGATGACATAAGATTCCCGTGGTCGTGCGCCTACTACCTGGAGACCGGTGCAATGATGCCGTCAGACGGCATCGATACACTCCGAAAATTCGATGCGATCTATCTCGGCGCTGTGGGCTGGTCCGCGGAAGTGCCCGACTCAGTATCGCTTCACGGACTGCTCCTGCCGATCCGGAAAGGCTTCACGCAGTACGCCAACATACGACCGCACCGGCTGTTGCCGGGCGTTCAGGGGCCCCTCCGCTCCGATGGTTTCGATATCCTGTGCATCCGTGAGAATACGGAAGGCGAATATTCCGGCGCCGGTGGGCGCGTTCATTCCGGCACGGCCGATGAGGTCGCGGTTGAGACTGCGATCTTCACGCGTACGGGTGTCGAACGGATCATCCGTTTCGGTTTCGAACAGGCGCGGGCGCGTCGCAAGAAGCTCGCATCTGTCACCAAATCCAACGCGCAGAAGCACTCCATGGTTTTCTGGGATGAGGTCACGCGCGAGGTGGCGAAAGACTATGCCGATGTGGAGGTCTCGCACTACCACATCGACGCCATTGCCGCCCGTATGGTCCTGGCGCCGGAAAGCCTCGACGTAATCGTCGCATCGAACCTTTTCGGCGACATCCTCACCGATATTGGAGCGGCCATTCAGGGAGGGCTGGGTTACGCCGCCTCCGCCAATATCAATCCCGATCGCAGCGTGCCTTCCATGTTCGAGCCGGTCCATGGTTCGGCGCCCGACATCGCGCATCTCGGCGTCGCCAATCCGATCGCCGCGATCTGGTCCGGTGCCATGATGCTCGAGCACTCTGGGCGAGGGGCACGCTGCGGCGGAAGTGATGTCGGCAATCGAGTCCGCAACCGCGCGGGGGATTGGCACGATCGCAGGCAAGGACAGGACTGAAACGATCGCGCAGGCCGTGCTGGCAGGATTAAGTTGAAAGGGAAGAGGAAAAGACCATGAATGCGATGACGAAGGTTGGCATGTTCAACGATTCCGACCTTTTTCGCCAGCAGGCGCTGATTGGCGGTGTCTGGCGGGATGCGGAAACGAAGGGCGCGGTCGATGTCATTGACCCTGCCAGCCAAATTGTTCTCGGCACCGTTCCCGCAATGGGGGAGAACGAGACGAGAGCGGCAATCGATGCCGCGGCCGAGGCCTTCAAAGGCTGGAAGAAAAGGACGCATGCCGAGCGTGCAGGATTTCTGGAACGCTGGCACGACCTCATCCGCCAGCACGAACAGGATCTCGCGCTCCTGCTGACGCTGGAACAGGGCAAGCCGCTTGCCGAGGCATTGGCGGAAATCCATTACGGCGCCTCCTTCGTGAAATGGTTCGCCGAAGAAGCTCGCCGGATCGGTGGCTCGACCATTCCGTCACCCACGGCCGATCGCCGCATTCTGGTGCTGAAAGAACCCGTCGGCGTCTGCGCCATCATCACGCCGTGGAATTTCCCCAACGCGATGATCGCACGCAAAGTAGCACCGGCGCTGGCCGCAGGTTGTACGGTTGTCATCAAGCCGTCGGAATTTACGCCATTCTCGGCGCTGGCGCTCGGCGTTCTGGCGGAACGGGCAGGTATCCCTGCAGGCGTGATCAACATTGTGACCGGCATGCCCGTCGAAATCGGCAACGAACTGATGGCCAATCAGACGGTGCGCAAGATCTCGTTCACCGGTTCGACCCGCGTCGGTGCGCTGCTCATGCGCGGCGCGTCCGATACCATCAAGCGGCTGAGCCTGGAGCTTGGCGGCAACGCACCCTTTATCGTCTTTGACGACGCCGATCTGGATAAGGCAGTTGAAGGGGTGATCGCATCCAAGTTCCGCAATGGCGGTCAAACCTGCGTCTGCGCGAACCGGATTCTTGTGCAGGAAGGCGTTTACGACGCTTTCGCCGAAAAGCTGAGCCGGCGCGTCACGCGGATGAAGGTTGGCGCAGGGACCGATGAGGGCACTGAGATCGGCCCGATGATCAACGCAGCCGCGATCGACAAGATCGAGCGTCACATCGCCGATGCTCAGGCGAAAGGCGCGCAGATCATCGCCCAAAGCGAGACGATGCCGGAGGGTAAGCAATATGCACGGCCCGTCGTGCTGGGAGAAGCTACTGCGGGGATGCTCCTGGCATCGGAAGAGACGTTCGGTCCAGTGGCGCCGCTTTTTCGCTTCGAGACGGAGGAAGAGGCCATCGCCATTGCGAACGGTACGCCGTTCGGCCTTGCCGCCTACTTCTACACCGACAACCTCAAGCGCTCATGGCGTGTTGCCGAGGCGCTGGAGTTCGGTATGGTCGGGCTCAACACAGGCATGATCTCTACCGAGGTTGCGCCTTTCGGCGGTGTCAAGCAATCGGGAGTGGGGCGCGAAGGATCGCAGCTCGGCATCGAGGAATATCTCGAGGTCAAGGCGCTTCATGTTGGCGGGCTTAACTAGTTATCTTGCACGCAGGTGGAAACACTTGCAGCCCTAAAGCGTTGGAACCACAAGAAAGGGGCGGTGAAAACCGCCCCTTTCTCTATCGCGACCAGTGATTATTAACGTCTGGGAGTGCCTCAGCCTGGTGCGACTGCGCCAGCAAACAAAGTTAGGCGAATTCCCGAACAGGCTCCAGCCCGACGGCGCCGGCCAAACCGCCGATATCCTTGATTTCGGTATATTCGTAGAAGGGGTTCGCAGGTTCATGGCCGCGGTTCACCCAGACCTTGCTCTTGATGCCAAGATCATAGGCGGTCATGAGATCGTAGCGGAATGAAGACGACACATGTGTGATGTCCTCCGGGCCGCAGCCTAGCTTCTCGAGCATATATTCGAAGCCCTTCATCTGCGGCTTGTAGGCGCCGGTCTCCTCGGCCGTGATGACCATGTGAAAGGGTGCGCCGAGTTTCTCCACATTCGACATGATCAGGCTCTTCATGGAGTTCGACAGGATCACCAGCGGAATCTCCTTGGCGACCTTGGCCAGGCCCGCCGGGACATCCGGGTGCGGACCCCATGTCGGCACTTCCGCATAGATGCGTTGGGCATCTTCGGGCCGGAATGCGACGCCGTTGCGCTTGCAGGTCCGTTCCACGGAATTGTGCACGACCTCGCTGTACGGCTTCCAGGCGCCAAGAACCTCGTCGAGGCGATAGGCCGAGAAATCCTTGATGAACTGCGCCATCCCAGCTGGGGAGAGCTGCGCGCCGTATACGCGTCTCGCCGCACCGGCCATGTCGAAGTTGGTCAGCGTACCATAGCAGTCGAAGGTGATGTATTTCGGTCTGAACTGGGTCATGGGCGTCGATCCTTCCAATCCTGTCGGCACCGCGTGCCTTTAACAGCAAGGATCATAATGAGGACCGCAGAAGACTAGTCGCCGCATTCGATGCGCCCTGAAGCAGATTGTTTTGTATTGCGTGAGAGCTTTGGCAGAGAGTTGCGCCTGAGTTCGTTTCGAGCTTCGGCGGAGCGCGATCCTTCAGCCGCGCGTCGGCATAAGATGCGGCGCCGGCGACAAAGGAAAGTCAAAACGCCCATCGCTCAGGTTCTGGTCGGGAGGAACTGCTGTCCGCGGCGGGCTATCTTCGGCCTAGGCGAATTCAGGCCCGAAATGAACCGTGACCGCGCAGCAGATCACGCTGGAAAACGAGCTGAAGGACGAAACCGCACCACACCGGACTTACGCTCTCGTAAGTCAGGCACTACGCTGAATCGGAGGAAGCAAATGCTGGCAAACTCACTGATCGAACTCGATCGCGCACATCTGGTTCACCCGTTTTCATGCTATCGGAGCCACGAGGAGACGGGCGTGCGGGTGCTCAAATCCGCCAAAGGCGCAACCGTGACCGATGCAAGCGGGAAAACCCTGCTGGACGGATTCGCCGGTCTATGGTGTGTAAATATCGGATATGGCCAGGAAAGCGTCATTGAAGCAGCGACAAAGCAGCTAAGAGAGCTTCCCTATGCGACGGGATATTTCGGGTTGGGATCCGAGCCTGCCATTCGCCTTGCTGCCAGGCTTGCCGAGCTGGCGCCCGGCGATTTGAACCATGTCTATTTCACGCTTGGCGGCTCCGACGCAGTCGACAGTACGATCCGCTTCATTCGCTATTACTACCATGCCAAGGGTACGCCGCAAAAGGACCAGTTCATCTCCGTGGAGCACGGCTACCATGGATCCTCGACGGCAGGGTCAGGTCTGACCGCGATCCCGGCTTTTCACGCGGGTTTCGGCGTGCCTTACGACTGGCAGCACAAGATTCCCTCGCACTACGCCTATCGCAATCCAGTCGGTTCCGATCCGCAGGCGATCATCGGCGCATCGGTCGCGGCCCTGCGGGCCAAAATTGCAGAACTCGGCGCGGGCCGCGTTGCGGCCTTCTACGCCGAACCAATCCAGGGTTCGGGCGGTGTCCTCGTTCCACCGACAGGTTGGCTGAAGGCTCTGCACGCCGTGTGCAAGGAAAACGACATTCTGTTCATTGCCGACGAAGTTATCACTGCGTTTGGCCGCACAGGCCCTCTCTTCGCCTGTGAGGAAGACGAGGTCGTGCCGGATTTCATGACCACGGCGAAGGGACTGACCTCGGGCTACGTGCCGATGGGCGCCGTCTTCATGTCGGACCATGTGTACAATACGATCGCGGACGGAGCCGGCAAAGCGGCTGTCGGCCATGGCTATACCTATTCGGCCCATCCCGTGAGCGCGGCGGTCGGGCTCGAATGTCTGCGTCTCTATGAAGATGGCCTGCTCGAGAATGGGCGGAAGGTGGGGAAGCGGTTGATGGAAGGCCTTCGCTCGCTCGCCGACCACCCGCTGGTTGGCGACATTCGCGGTCGCGGCATGCTGGCAGCAATCGAGTTGGTCACCGACAAGGCACGCAAGACACCGCTGCCGGCGGCGGCCGATCCGGGGCGCCGCATCTTCGAGCGCGCGTGGGCAAACGGCCTGGTCATCCGTGCCTTCAACAGCGGCATCCTCGGCTTTGCGCCGCCGCTCTGCTGCACGGACGACGATATTGATGGAATCCTCGAACGCACGCGGATGACGCTGGACCAAACCCTCGAAGATAAGGATGTGCGGGCAGCGATGAAGGCATGATCAGCGGGCGGATTGCATTGACCAGGGCTAAACTCACGCCGCCCGGGTCTTTCGCATGTGTCCCGGCCTAAGTATCAGCCCAGACGCTTCTTTCTCCGCTGTACGAACGCTTGGCTCGGCGTCACCGAGGCTTCACGTCCGCCACTTGCCAAACCTGCTCAGCGGCGCACCCACTGATCGACTTTTGCCCCTGTCACCCATCGCGCAGCAAAGATGATGGTCGGGCGATTTGTCTCCACGAATCGTCGACCTCGCATCGGCCATTCTGAAGTTCAGCGAGGTCGATCGTGACTCGTTGCACGACGAGTTCGGGTCTCTTCGGCCTGGAGCCCGCCATTGAGACAATTCCCGCCCGCTCAAGGGCCGCCAAGGAGCGGGATACGTTCGGCTGCGGACGCGCCGCCAACCTGCACAGTTCCGTGATGCTTTGCGGTCGATACCGATGGATCAGCGCCACCAGCCGACAATTCTCAGGGGTCAACGCCGGCAGAATCTCTTCCGGCGCACACGACTGAGCCATTGATTCAGGGACCACCAGATGCCCGGCCCCCTGAGCCGTCGCCGCCGCCATCACTGTCGTGCGTGTTTTCCTAAGGAAGAGTGCTTTCCAAGTGAACAATGGCCGAGGAAAGACGGAAATGCCTCTTTTACCCTGTCGAGGCTTTCCTGCACCTTGTCGGTTTTCAGGTCAAAACCGTACCGATGCCTCACCAGGTGACGGAATCCGTTTAACTCACTCAAGGACTGATAAAGCTCGGGGTCGAGCACAGCCGGCCGGATGCCTGCAATTTCCGCCGACATCTGATCGAGCACGTCCTGGTGCATCGTAGGCCCTTGGGGAACGAGGCCGTCTATGTCGTTGGAGAGGCTGAGCAGGATGTCCTCGATGCTGTTGTAGACATTGTGGACTCCCAGCGAACTGCTGCGATCGCGCCCCATTCGCCGAGTGACAGCTCACTCCGATTCGCCAGATATTCCTCGCTTGCTGCAGTTCCTTCGCAGCGCGGTCGATTTTTGGCGACAGTTTTGCGAACGCCGGATGCTTAAACGCTGCCATTAAGCAATTCCTGCACTCGTTCGGACGAAACGTCTGAGGCAAAGATCAGGTCATAAGGAATGTTCGTTCCCCGAAGCTGGTCTGCGACCAAGCGCTCCACCATGGCCCGGCGCGCGGGATCAGTGCGTCCGTGCACCAGCAGATCTACGTCAGAGTGGACGCGGAAACGGTTTTTCGCGAGGGATCCGACAACAGAGATATCGACGCTGCGGGCTTTGGCGTTCCGGAGAATACGCGATACACAGGCTTGCGCAGTCATCCGGCGATCGTCAGCTCTTCGGTGGATCAAAGTGTCAATCTTGTTCATCTTTTCGCCTGTTGCCTTTGCTCCAACTGTGACCCGAGGGGAGATTGTCGCAACTCCGCAAGCTGTGCGCGCTACCTGCCTATACATGATTCATATTCACGCCATTTGACGACAGGGTGGCAATGACGGCCTCCCCCGAAACGGACATCGTCATTCGACAAATGCCGCGCGCAACAAGATGGAGCTTGGCACGAGCGCCCGCTGCTTGAGGACCGAGCCGGAGCTGCATTCTCATTTGTCGAAAATGATGTCGAGAGGCAAATGGGATTTCACGATCGGTGACTTCAGCACGACGAAGCTGAAATATTTGTCGATTCCGATATCCAATTCGATCATGCGCTCCATAATCGTCTGGTACTCGCTGATGCCTGCTGTGACAAACTTCACAAGATAGTCGTATCCGCCTGAAACCAGATGGCATTCGATGACAGAATCGACTTTCTGAATTGCGGTGAGAAATCTCGCGAAGTCGTTCTGTTGATGGTGCTTGAGCGTGACTTCGGTGAAGATGGTTAGAGTCTGTCCGAGCTTGGACACATCGATCTGGGCGGAATAGCCGGTGATGAAGCCTTCCGCCTGAAGCTTCTTCACCCGCATCAGGCAAGGGCTCGGCGAAAGGTTGACAAGGTCGGCAAGCTCGACATTCGTGACTCGCCCGTTCTTTTGCAGTTGGGATAAGATCTTGATGTCGATCTTGTCGAGCTTCATTGGAAACCTGTCACATGTTCGAACCGCGGATCGCTCGGCAGACGGCGTCCGTCACTTCCTGCGTGGTCGCTGTCCCTCCCACGTCCGGCGTCAGCACGCCTTCACTCGTCACCGTTTCCACAGCGCTCATCAACCGCACGGCCGCTGCGCTCTCGCCCAGATGTTCGAGCATCTGGGCAGCGGTCCAGAAGGTGGCGACCGGGTTGGCAATACCCTTGCCGGCGATGTCGAATGCCGAGCCGTGAATTGGCTCGAACATCGAGGGATAGCGACGCTCGGGATCAATGTTGGCGGTCGGTGCAACGCCGAGACTGCCCGCGAGCGCGCCTGCAAGGTCCGACAATATGTCGGCGTGAAGATTGGTGGCGACGATCGTATCGAGGCTCCGAGGTTTCAACGTCATACGCACTGTCATAGCATCGACTAGCATCTTGTCCCACGCGACGTCAGGGAACTCTTGCGCCACCTCGGCTGCGATTTCGTCCCACATTACCATCCCGTGACGCTGAGCGTTGGATTTCGTAACCACGGTCAGGAGCTTTCGCGGCCGTGACTGCGCCAGCCGGAATGCATAGCGCATGATGCGGGTGACGCCGACGCGCGTGAAGATCGCGACCTCGGTTCCGACCTCCTCGGGGAGGCCGCGATGGGCGCGGCCGCCGTGGCCCGAATACTCGCCCTCGGAATTCTCCCGCACGATCACCCAATCCAGATCGCCAGGGCCAACACCCGCCAGAGGCGAAACAATCCCGGGCAATATTCTTGTTGGCCGCACGTTCGCGTATTGATCAAAGCCTTGGCAAATCGGCAGCCGGAGGCCCCAGAGCGTGATATTGTCGGGCAAGTCGGGAGCGCCTACCGCGCCAAAGAAGATGGCGTCGAAGCGCTTCAGTTGCGCCACGCCATCTTCGGGCATCATCCGACCATGGGCCTTGTAGTAATCCGAGCCCCAGTCGAAGTGCTGGACGCGCAGCTTGAAGTCGCCGCAGCGTTGCTGCAGCGCCTCAAGCGCCTGGAGACCTGCGGCAATGACCTCTGGCCCGATCCCGTCGGCAGGAATGGCGGCAATCTCATATTCGCGCATCGTCAGTTCCCTGTTTTTGGTGCTGGCCGCATCGTGCCTCAATCTCGTGTGCGACCGATTGTACCTTGGCAAGACGGTCTTCTCAGAATTCAGCGACCTTGCCCCACGCAGCGGTCTTCAGACGCTCGGGCCTATAAGGACGCGGATCGACAATAGGCTCGCTGCCTGCGATGATGTCGGCGATCATATGCCCCGCACCGGGGCCAATCCCGAAGCCGTGACCGCTGAATCCCGCCGCCAGGATGAAGCCCGGAATCCCCTCCACTTCGCCGACTGCGGGAATGCCGTCGGGTGTACTGTCGATATAACCCGCCCACACATCGGAGATCGCCACCCGTTGGAGTTCGGGGATCAATTCGCAGGCTCTCCGATATGTCAGCCGAATCTGCCCCATGTCGGGCTTCGGGTCGAGAATCCGGTTCCGTTCCATTGGCGTGATGTCGTCGAGGGTCCATTTGCGCAGGCTTTCGTGGCCCTGACGCCAGCCCTCGAAGGCGCCCGGGGCGAGATTGCGCCAGCGGCGGGCGAACATAGGTACAAACTCGCGGCTGAACCTGAACTGTTGCGGCGTTGGATCGACACGCGCCCGCCCGCTGATCGCCAGCGTGTATCCACCGTTGCTGCGCCGCGTCAGAGAGATGCGAGCGGTATGCAGGGCATCTGGCAGACCGTTTGCGCCTGGCGCCACGGCCAGAATGGACTGACGCACGGCAGCTTGCGGAAAACGCACACCGAGCTGGTTGCAGAAGGAAGACGCCCACGCGCCCCCGGCCATGACCACGGTCTTTGTCCGGATGCTACCCGCTTCGGTCACGACAGCGCTCACCCGGCCGGCGCTCAATTCCAGCCCGCGCGCCGCGCAGTGCTGATGTACGGTGCCTCCCGCCGCCATGATGCCGCGCGCTGCAACCGGCACTGCCTTGGAAGGGTCCGCCGTTCCGTCGGTTGGCGAGAACACGCCACCTTTCCATTTGCGGCGCGTCGCTCTGCCCCGTTCGGTGGCTTCTTCCGCGCTCAGCATGTGCGTGGTGACGCCGACCGTTCTCGCAAAATCGCGCCACTTCGCCCAGCCTGCCAGCTCATTTTCGTCTTGTGAGAGATAGAGGAGCCCGCAGCGGCGAAAGCCGGTGTCTTGGCCGGTCTCCTGTGCTACCTTCTCCCAGAGGTCGAGGCTCTTGGTCGCCATCGGCAGCTCACGCGCATCGCGGTTCTGCTGGCGGCACCAACCCCAGTTGCGGCTGGACTGCTCGGCCGCGATACGCCCCTTCTCGACCAGGGCGACCTTGAGGCCGCGGCGCGCCAGATAGTAAGCGCTGAACACGCCCACCACCCCGCCGCCGATGACGACGACGTCCGCCTCGCGAGGGAGGGAAGGGCTGCAGTCGATGTGCATGAGCGGCGCGGGCATGGATGGGACTCCGGTAATTTGAACCATCCTAACCTGCCGCCCGCAGAGGCAGACTGCGGAGTTTGTGCCTGGACGGAATTTCCTGCGTTTAGCAGCCCCCAGGACAGGCAATTATTGCGCTAAGAGCTCGCTGCGTGGGCAAGCTGGAGTACATTTCATGCAGTCGCGTCATCTGCGGCATGGGCGGCATACGGCGCAGTCGTCGACCTTGATCGGCAGCGCCTTGGCCGACATTGCGATGGGCCGCACGGTCACCAATCCGTTTGGGCGCCATGGCCCGCAAATGGTGTCGATGTACACCGGAAATCTTTGGTCCTATCCCTCATGGCCACGTATTGCCGAATAAAGGATATGGTTGCCTGATCCCGGTTTCCGCGCCGAAACGGGAACAGAGTGAAATGCCGAACTGGATGTTCTTTTCAGAAGTTCCTGCCGCGCGAGGGCCAAGTTTCGAAGACTCTGCGGAAACAGAACAGTCAGACTGGCTGCAAGAACGGAGCAACCCTTCCTTTTGGCAGGCAGGCTCCAGAGGACATTCGACAGGCAAGGCTTGCTCCTTCGGAGAGTTCTCCAAGAAAAAGGGAACAGAGTCCGGTACACGGATCGGATTTCATAAGGGAGCCGCTAGGATGAGCAGAACCCGTCTCTCGCAGCCTCAGCGCGCGAAGCGTCGAGAAGGCGGGAGTACGGCCGCTAGGGTGAGGCGCTTCTGCTCAAAGGGCGATGATGCGGTCCGCAACAGGGTGGACGCGCTCGGTTGAAAGGGGAGGTGATCTCGATGATCGCAAGCATCCAGGCTGTAGCCCCCCACGATGTGGCGCTTTCGGTGCGCGACCTCACAGTGAATTTGCCGCAAGGCATGGAACGGACCCATGCTGTCAAGGACATTTCCTTCGATCTGAAACGCGGCCAGATCCTTTGCATCATAGGCGAGTCCGGATCGGGTAAGTCGGTGACGGCGAACGCGATCATGGGGCTTCTGCCGAAGGTGATCCGCCTCTCATCGGGTGTCATCCAGCTGGAAGGGATGAACATCGTTGGCATGTCGCCAGACAAGCTGCGCAACCTGCGTGGACGGGTCGTGTCGATGATCTTTCAGGACCCGCTCTCGGCGCTCAATCCCCTGATGACGGTGGGCGCGCAGATTGACGAGGTCATGGCCGCGCACGGCTTCGGCACGCCACAAACCTGTCGCAACCGCGCAATCGAACTGCTCACTGAAGTAGGCCTGCCAGATCCCGAACTCATGTATTATCAGTACCCGTTCCGGCTTTCGGGCGGGCAGCGGCAGCGCGTCATGATCGCCATGGCCTTGGCGCTCGAGCCGACGGTGCTGATTGCGGATGAGCCGACCACCGCGCTCGACGTCACCACCCAGGCTCAGATCCTGCAACTGATCCGTGACATTCAGCGGCGCAAGGGCATGAGCGTGATGTTCATCACCCATGATTTCGGCGTGGTGGCCGAGATCGCCGACAGCGTCGTGGTGATGGAAAAGGGTCATGTCGTCGAACAAGGCAGCGCCGAGCAGGTGTTGAAGTCGCCCAAGCACCCTTATACCCAGCGCCTGATTGCAGCCGTACCGCATTTGACCGGCGAAGATCGCCCCCGTCCGGACGCTGCCAGCAAGGAGCCGATCCTGAAGGTTGAGGGTCTGGTGAAGACCTATCGCGGTGGCAGCGCGCTGTTCGGCGCGCAACGGACTGTGACAGCGGTCAACGAGGTTTCGTTCGAACTGGCGCCCGGCCGCACGCTTGGGGTCGTAGGCGAGAGCGGTTCGGGGAAATCGTCGCTGGGCCGGCTGCTGATCAAGCTGCTGGACAGTGACGGCGGCGGGATCTTGTTTGAGGGCTGTGACATAGCCAAGCTTTCCGAAGCGAAGTTCCGCCCGCTTCGACCGCGGATCCAGATGATCTTCCAGGATCCCTTCGCTTCTCTGAACCCACGCTCGACGGTCGGTCACATCATGACGGTAGGCCCGCTGGCGCACGGGATGCCTTATGTCCAAGCGCGCGATGAAGCGCGTGCGCTTCTGGCCCATGTCGGTCTCAATGCCGGCGCTTTTGGCCGCTACCCGCACGAGTTCTCGGGTGGGCAACGCCAGCGCATCGGCATCGCTCGTGCGCTGATGTTCAAGCCGAAGCTGTTGATTGCCGACGAGGCGGTCTCCGCACTCGACGTGTCGATCCAGGCGCAGATCCTGCAGCTTCTGGACAAGATCCAGCGCGAGACGGGCGTGTCGATGGTCTTCATCACGCACGACCTGCGCGTCGCCAGCCAGATCTGCGACGAAATCGCAGTGATGCAGACGGGCCGGATCGTCGAGCGCGGACCGCCCTCACAAATATTCCTGAACCCGCAAGCAGCCTACACGCGCCAACTGGTAGCGGCGATTCCAGGAGAGCGGCCGGGCAATGCCGGTCCAGTAGCAGCAAACGCATAAGAAATAACAAGAGAGGAACTACCATGACCAAAAATTCATCGACTACGTCCAACTACTCGAGGCGCGAAGCGCTGCGACTGATGGCGATAGGTGGGGCTGCAGGCCTCATCGCGCCCAATCTGTTGGGCAAGCCCGCCTTCGCCAAGACCCCTCCTGCAGGGCCGGCCGGGCGCGTCGTCGTCGGCCTCTCCCAAGAGCCGACCGTGTTCAATCCGCTGATGGCGCATATCGAGGTCGATGACGCGATCCATTTCTCGGTTTTCGACGCGCTGGTCCGCATGGATCCCCAAGGCGGCCTACATCCAAACCTCGCGGCCGAGGTGCCAAGCCAAAAGAACGGCGGCATTTCGGAGGACGGTCTCAACTGGCGCGTCCGGTTGCGTGACAATGCCCGCTGGCACGACGGTGAGCCCTTCACGGCCGAAGACGTGAAATTCACCCTTGAGCTCATCACGAACCCGAAGTTTCGGGCTTGGCGCACGAGCGGCCATTCGCTCGTGCAGGACATCACAGTGGTTTCGCCCACCGAGATCACATGGCGGATGAAGGAGGCCTTCGCGCCCTATCTTTCGTTCTTGGCCGAAACCTTCATCGTGCCGAAGCACATTCTGGGGAAAGAAGCCGATCCGAACACAGCCGCGTTCAATCAGGCGCCGGTCGGCACCGGAGCATTCAAATGGGGCCAGCGTGTTGCGGGCGATCATATCGAGCTCGTCGCCAATCCTGAGTACGCCGGCGAAGGTCCCTATGTCGAGCAGCTCATCTTCAAATACATCCCCGACATGACCGTGCTCTACACTCAGTTCAAGAGCGGCGACGTGGACCTGGTCGATCAGTCGTTCATCACCGCCGACCATTATACTGAAGCCCGCGAACTACCGGACCGCGTGGTGACACTGGAGACAGGGGCATCCCTGGAGTCGATCTACCTCAATTTGGGCCGCCCGCAGTTCAAGGACCTGGCAGTGCGCCAGGCGCTCTACGCCGCGTTGGACAGGAAGGCGATTGTCGACACGATCTATTACGGCGTGGGTACCCTCACCGAGACCTTCATGCCGAAGGAGTCCTACTACTATGACCCGAACCTGCCGGTTCAGGAGTTCAATCTGGACCGGGCGCGCCAAATCCTCGATGAGGCCGGGTGGGTGCCGGGACCGGATGGAATCCGCGCCAAGGATGGGGTGCGACTGTCCTTCTCCAACTCGACAACTTCCGGCAACAACCTGCGGGAGCAGACGCAGCAGTTCCTGCAGCAGACGTTTGCCGAGATCGGCGTCGAGATGACGATCTCGAATTTGCCGGCTGCAGTCATGTGGGGCGAGTTCTGGCTGAAATCGCAATTCGACACCGCCATGGTGGGCGTCACCTATCTGATTGCCGCGGACCCCGACGCCACAAACCGGCTCCATACGAAGGCAATCGCCGCTCAAGGCGGACACGGTTCGAACACCGGGCAATATTCCAATCCTGAGGTCGATGCCCTGCTCGAAAAGGGTGCTCGCAGCTTCGATCCGGAAGAACGGCGCGCGATCTATAATCGTGTGCAGGAAGTCGTGCGCCACGATCTGCCCTTCCTGCCGCTGTTCGCGTACACAATCGTCCTCGGGCGCAAGAAGGGGCTGGACGGCTTCGAGCCCAACGCCAACACCCGCACCGCGTCGTGGAATGCCGCCGCCTGGAAGTGGAAGGCCTAGACGCAGTTGCCGCCGCCCAGCCCGATTCCGCCGCGGCGGCGGCAACAGACTAAAATCATCAACCCACAATGGAGGGACTCGAATGCGCGGCTTCCTGCTCAATCGCCTCTTGCAGAGCCTGGTGCTGCTTGTGATCGTTTCGATCATCGGCTTCGGCATTCTGAACCTCCTTCCCGGCGGCCCGCTGGCCCAATTCGGGCTTGATCCCGGAATGACCCAGCAGGATATCGAGCGTCTCAAGGGGCTGCTGGGCCTCGATCGCCCTATATGGATCCAATATCTGGACTGGGCATGGCGGCTGCTGCGGGGCGACTGGGGTCACTCCTTCCGCGACGGAGCGCCGGTCTTGGAGGTCATCGGCAGCCATCTCTTTGCCACGCTGCTGCTGATGGGTTCCTCAACCGTGATTGCAATCTCCATTGGCGCCTGGATTGGAATCCGAGGCGCCACGCGCCGCTACTCGCTGTTCGACTATGTCGCAACCGTCGGGGCCATGGTCGCATTGTCGGTCCCCACCTTCTGGTTCGGACTCGTCGGCATCTACGTCTTTTCCCTGAAGCTGGGCTGGCTGCCCGCGGGCAATATGTCCGAGATCGGCGATGCCTCGATCCTGGGCTATCTCCACCATCTGATCCTGCCAAGTATCGTGCTGTCGCTGGTCCATGTCGCGATCTGGAGCCGCTACATGCGGACGGCGACTCTCGACGCCATTAGCCAGGACTTCGTCAAGACGGCCCGGGCCAAAGGGTTGAGTGAACGCCGGATTCTGATGAAGCATGTCGTCGGCAACGCACTTTTGCCGATGATTACCTTGGCCGGGGTGCAGCTTCCCAGCGTCCTCACCGGCGCGCTCGTGACCGAAACCGTCTTTACCTGGCCAGGAATGGGACGGTTGTTCCTCGATAGCCTTGGTTACAGCGACTATCCGGTTGTGATGGGGCTGCTGATGTTCTCCGCCATCCTCGTTCTGCTTGGAAACCTGATCGCCGACATTGTCGTCGCTATTGTCGATCCGCGCATTCGCCTGGCGTGAGCGCGCAACTTCCCGACAGGAGACAGCCGATATGACCGCTCTCACCGCAAATGCAGCTCCAAGCCGATGGAGTAACAAGCGCGCGGCACGTCGTTTCATGCGTCATCGCTTGGCCCTGCTTGGGTTGGCGATGATCATCTTCCTGAGCCTCGCTTGCGTCCTCGGCCCCCATCTCCTGCCTTATGACTCACTGTATATCGATCTGCGGGCCCGCTTTGCCCCTCCGCTGACGGGCTACCACTTTCTAGGTACCGATCCGCTTGGCCGCGACGTGGCGGCAAGGCTTTTGATGGCGGGACGAATCTCGCTGCTGGTGGGTTTCTTTGCCATGGTTTTGTCGACGCTCATCGGCACGCTGGTCGGCGTAATTGCCGGCTATCGCGGGGGCTGGGTCGGGGCCACGCTGATGCGCACGGTCGATGGTTTCCTGTCATTCCCATCGATCTTTCTGCTGCTGGCGCTGGCTGCCGCACTGAAGCCCAGTCCTGTGATGATCACCGTCATTATCGCCCTCACCAGTTGGATGGAGGTTGCCCGCATAGTCGAAGCGGAAGTCCGCTCCTTACGCGAACGCGAGTTCGTCCTGGCCGGGCGAATGCTGGGATTGAGTGGCACCCACATCATGTTTCGCGAGATACTGCCCAACGCCATGGGGCCGATTATCGTTGCTTCCACCTTGACGGTCGCGCGCGCCATTCTCATGGAAGCCTACATCAGTTTCCTCGGCTACGGGATCCAGCCGCCACTGCCCAGCTGGGGCAACATGCTCAATGGCGCCCAGCAATATCTGGGCAGCGCACCCTGGCTGGCAATCATTCCCGGAGCTGCAATCACGATCGCGGTAACCAGTTTCAACTTCATCGGTGACGGGCTGCGTGATGCGCTCGACGTCCGAGACGACCACATCTGAAGTTTCACCGACCGTAGATCACCCCAGCGAGAAGTCAGCCCCGTGCAAGAGCCTCATATCGCCGACAAGAACACGCCCTACTGGTGGGAAGCAGCGCCCGTCATGCCGCTGCCGCGGCAGCCCCTCGCAAAGAAGCTTGACGTGGCAATCGTCGGCGCCGGTTATGCCGGTCTTTCGGCCGGGCTTTTGCTGGCGCGCGAAGGACGCTCGGTCGCAGCTTTTGATGCAATGAATCCGGGCGAGGGTGCTTCCACCCGCAACGGCGGGATTACGAGCGCGAGCATCCGGCCCGACTATGCCACGATCACCCGGCGCTTCGGGGAAGAGAAAGCCATGGCGATCGAGGCCGAGGGAAAGGTCGCACGCGAATTCCTCTACGACTTCATCAAGACCGAAGGGCTCGACTGCGACTTCCGACTGGTTGGCCAATTCAAGGGCGCTTTCGGATATGAACAGTATGAGAAGATGGCGCGCGGCGCCGAGACGCTGGCGAAGAAACTGGGGATCGAGTCCTACGCGGTTCCGCATGCCGAGCAGCGAAATTATATCGGCACCGACTTCTACCGCGGCGGAACCGTTCGGATGGACATTGGCGGGCTGCACCCCGCAAAATTCCATGCTGAGCTCCTGCGGGTGGCGCTCGCATCCGGGTTGACGGTCCATTCGCATACAGTGGTCAAGTCGATCGAGAGGAACGGTTCGGGGTTCCGCGTCGCGACTTCGGCGGGGACGGTGGACGCACGGCAGGTTCTGGTCTGTACCAACGGCTATACCGACGGCGCTGCTCCCTTCCTGCGCCGCCGCCTGGTTCCGGTCCGCAGCCGGATCATCGTCACCGAGGAACTTGCGCCCGATGTCATGGCGCAACTGATGCCGAAGCTGATGACGATCACCGAGAACCGGCAACTCGGCTTCTATTATCGTCCCTCTCCCGACGGAAAACGTATCCTGCTGGGGGGCCGTGACAGTTCCCGCGTCGGCGATCCGGCGGCGCCGAAACTTCTCCTTCGCAAGGGCCTGGTGAACCTTTTCCCGGAGTTGGGGAACGTGCGCCTTTCGCATTGCTGGTTCGGCAATGTGGCGATGAACCGAGACATGCTGCCCCGCATCTTCGAGAAGGACGGCGTGGTCTATGCAACTGGCTTCTGCGGTTCGGGCGTGGTCTGGGCGCCATGGATCGGCATGCGTGCGGCCCACAAGTTGATCGGGCATGGCGAGCAGTCGCGCACTGCGTTCGACTTTCGACCGCCTTCGGCCGTCCCGCTCTATCGTGGCAATCCGTGGTTCATGCCGGCGATTATCCAGGGCTATCGGTTGCAGGACCGTCTCGCCTTCTGGCGCGCCAGACGCTAGTCTCGCCGACATCGGGGGCGATCCGTGGTTCATGCGGGCACCCCTTTGGCGCGCCCGCCGCTGATACGACTGCAGGATCGCGCGCGGCCACCTTGTTGCCGTGTCGAAAAATCTGTCGGGACTGGGGCCTCGGTGCGAAAACTGATCAGCGGTGGGACGCCTTTGCGCGGATCAGCGCGTCGGCCATGTAGAGGTCCTGCAGGGAGATGCCGGAACTGTCGAAGACCGTGATCTCATTGTCGAAGTGGCGTCCGAGCGCACGCCTTTCAATAACGTCGCCGATTGGTGTTACCGCAAGCACGCCGGCGTCGATTTCGTCGCGCACGTGTTGGAACTCGCCGATCTGGACGGACTGGGAAAGCAGATCACAAAACAGACGTGCCTTGCGAAACAATTCGCTCGGCAATTCGCGTTTGCCCGGAGCATCCGACCCGATGCTGACGATGTGGGTTCCGGGTCCCACCCAAGCGGCATCGAACAGCGGTTCGCGTGCGGGTGTCGCCGTCACCACGATGTCGGCCGTGCGCACGGCTTCTTCCGGCAAGGCAGCGCGCGCCTTCAGTCCCCTTTCGCCGATCTGATCGACAAAAGCGTCGCGCCGCGGCGAAGGCCGGGCCACGACCAGCACTGTTTCGATTGGGCGGATGCGTGCCAGCGCCATCACTTCGAAGCTCGCCTGGTTGCCGGCCCCGAAGATCGCCAGCACCTTGGCTTGCTTGCGCGCAAGAAGATCGGCCGCAACCGCGTCGGCGGCGGCCGTCCTGTAGGCGTTGACCTTCCCGGCCTCGACTACGGCACCGAGCCGACCTGTATGCTGATCGAGCAGCACGATGGTCGAGTTGTGGCGGGGAAGGCCACGTGCCGGGTTGCCCGACCAGAAGGAGCCAATTTTCACGCCGGTCAGCTCGCCCGACGAACCGGATTTGATTGAGAAGGTATTGGTCACCTCCTGTGTGCGCCCGAGAACAGCCGGAAAGACCCAGCTCTGCCGCGATGCTGCCGCCACGAGAGCCTCGCGCGCCGCCTCGAAAGCAAGTTCATGTGTGACGAGGGCGGCTGACTCCTCTTCGCTGATGTAGATCATCCAAAATTCCTCCTGGGCATCGCCGATCGGGCAACCACGAAGCTGCGATTCAAGGTGCCAGGTATTCCTCGCCCGATTTGCACGATTTGGCATGCCGAGGAACTGCATAAAACGAATAATACCGCTGATTTGAAGGGGCAAAACAGCAGCGAAATCTGTCCGCCGGGCGCGACCCTAAGATCCGACGTCAATCCGACTCTGGATCAACTGACAGCGTTGCACCTTATGGCCTTTGAGCATGACAGAGATATCGTCAGCGCCCCGATCGAGCTGATGGAATTGGAAACCCGCCATTTGCCGGGCGCACTGAAGCTGTCGCAGGAGATGGCCTGGCCCTACCGTCAGGAGGATTGGGAATTTGCCCTGATGGTCGGCAATGGCCTGGTCCTTGAGCGGGCAGGACAGGTGATTGGCACGGCCATGTCCTGGAATTACGGACAGTCCTATGCCTCGGTCGGGATGATCATAGTTACTGGCTCCGCGCAAGGCGGTGGCAACGGCGCCCGGCTCTTTGATGGATTGCTTGAGGCGACACTCGGTCGCAACCTGCTGCTCAACTCAACCGAAGAGGGGCTGGCGCTCTACAAGCGACGCGGCTTCACTGCCTGGGGCACGGTGCTTCAGCACCAGGGCTCGCTGGCTGTCACCGTGACGCGGAGTACCCGCGACGACGTCCGTCAAGCGACAGCCTCTGACCTAGCGGCGATCCAGGCCTTCGACGAACGGGCCACAGGCATGCCCCGGCTGGCGATGGTGGCTGCGCTCGCCGATGTGGGCAACGCATTGGTCATCGAGCGTAGGGGACGGATTGCAGGCTACGCTGTCGCGAGGAGGTTTGGCCGCGGCTATGTCGTCGGCCCTTGTGCAGCCGAGAGCGACCACGACGCGCGGCTTCTGATCCTGGCCCAGCTTTCGAACCTTCACAATCAATTCGTTCGCATCGACGTCTATGCCGAGGATGGATTGGGCGACTGGCTTGCGAGCCTTGGCCTGCAGCGGTCCGGCACTGCGACCGCCATGGTCAAAGGACAACGACCCGTCGCCGAGGGGCCAGCCCATATGTATGCGTTGGCAAACCAGTCGTTCACTTAGGAAACGAGATTATGAACAAGGTGGCCGCAAACCTGGCAGTGAGCGAGACGGCTAGGACGATCGACGCCTTGGTCACGCCGGCGCTGCTTCTCGACCGTGGGCGGCTCGGACGCAACATTCAGCGCTTGGCTGAGCGCGCCAGGAAGCTTGGCGTGGTGCTGCGCCCGCATATGAAGACGGCCAAGAGCATCGATGTCGCCCGATACCCGCTTCACCGCGAACCCGGACCGATCACGGTCTCGACCATCGCCGAGGCGGAGTATTTCGCGGGCCATGGCTTTCGAGACATGACCTATGCGGTCGGCATCTCGCCGGCCTCGGCCAAGCGGGCCATGGAGCTTTGTCGCCGCACCGGCGCTGGTGTGAAGCTGTTGCTCGATTCGGTCGAGCAGGCCGATGCCCTAGCCAGCGTCCGCGAAGCCACCGGTATGACCCCATCTGTTTTCATCGAACTGGACTGCGATGACCATCGCGGTGGCTTGAGGCCGGACGACCCGAAGTTGCTCGACGTGGCCGGCAGTGTCGTCGCGGCCAGTGCCAAACTCGTCGGCGTTCTCGCCCATGCAGGCGAATCCTATGGCTTGAACACGCCCGATGCGCTGGTCAAGGCAGGCGAGAACGAGCGTTCAGCCACGGTGCGCGCCGCTGAAATCCTGCGCGCCCATGGCCATGCCTGCCCGATCGTCAGCGTCGGCTCGACGCCGACAGCGCATTTCGCCAGCAATCTTGAGGGGGTCAC
This sequence comes from Mesorhizobium sp. M0904, assembly GCF_040319475.1. Taxonomy (NCBI): domain Bacteria; kingdom Pseudomonadati; phylum Pseudomonadota; class Alphaproteobacteria; order Hyphomicrobiales; family Phyllobacteriaceae; genus Mesorhizobium; species Mesorhizobium sp. M0904. The sequence continues at coordinate 205,968 of NZ_JAMYOC010000005.1, forward strand.
GGAGCTGCGCGCCGGGGTCTACATGTTCTTCGACCTGGTCCAGCACGGCGTTGGGGTGTGCGAACTCGACGACATCGCGATTTCCGTATTGGCCACGGTGATCGGGTCCAAGCCGGAAAAGGGATGGGTGCTGGTCGACGCTGGATGGATGGCGCTTTCGCGCGACCGGGGAACCGCAAACCAGCAGATCGACCAGGGTTACGGCGTGGTCTGCGACGAAAAGGGGCGGGTGCTTGAAGATGTGATCGTGGCCCAGGCCAGCCAGGAACACGGTATCCTCGCCATTCGTGCCGGTTCTGGAAAGTCCATGCCCGAGCTGCCGCTCGGGACTCGGGTCCGGATTCTGCCCAACCATGCGTGTGCGACGGCCGCCCAGCATGATTTCTACAGCGTCGTCAACGGGGCCAGCCCCAAGATTGAAGCACGTTGGGAGCGGATGCGCGGCTGGTAGGCGCGCGACTAGGCTCGGATGTCGCCCCACTCAAATCAACACCGGTGGTCAAGAAAATGAAGTTTACCTCTTACTGGCTGGATACGTCTCAGCCGTTCAATGAAGGGTCGTCCAAACCGCTCGAAGGCCACTACGACGTGGCCATTGTGGGCGGCGGCTTGACCGGCTCCTCCGCCGCGCTGGCCCTTGCCAAAAAGGGCGCCCGGGTTGCCCTGTTGGAGGCCGAAACGATCGGCAATGCCGCGTCCGGCCGCAATGGCGGCATGTGCAACAACGGCTTTGCGCAGAACTATGCAATCATGGCTGGCAAGCACGGCAAGCCTGCCGCAAATGCGCTCTACAAGGCTTTCGACGCCGGCGTCGATATGGTCGAGCGGTTGGTGCAGGAAGAGAAGATCGACTGCAGCTTCTCCCGCGTCGGCAAGCTCAAGCTTGCCGCCAAGCCCGAGCACTACGACATGCTGGCGCGCAGCCAGGAACTACTGGCTGCCAATGTCGATCCCGACACCAGGATGATCGCGCGCGAGGACCTGCGAACCGAAGTCAGCACCAACCGCTACCATGGCGGGCTGCTCTTTCCCAAGAGCGCGGCCATGCATGTCGGCCGGTTCGTCCGGGGCCTCGCGACCGCCGCTGCCCGGCGTGGCGCAGAGGTCCATGAACGCTCGCCCGTCACTGCGATGCGAAAGGTTTCAGGCGGGCATGAGGTAACGACGCCAAAGGGCAAGATCGTCGCGCGGCAGGTCCTGTTGGCAAGCGGCATTTCCCAGGTTGGCCCGCTCGGCTGGATCCGCCGGCGCATGATCCCGGTCGGCGCATTTCTGATCGTGACCGAGCCGCTGTCGCCTTCGCAACTCGAGCGCCTCATGCCGACCCGTCGCAATGTCGTCGACACGCGCAATCTCGTTGTCTACTGGCGGCTCACGCCGGACAATCGCCTTCTGTTCGGCGGGAGGGCGCGCTTTGCCGTGTCCAACCCTCAATCCGACGAAAAAAGCGGCCGGATACTCAAGGCGGCGATGGTCGAGGTCTTTCCGGAACTGGCCGGCACCCGCATCGACTACTGCTGGGGCGGCATGGTCGATATGACCCGCGATCGTCTGCCGCGCGCCGGAGAGCGCGATGGCATCTATTACTCGATGGGCTATAGCGGACACGGGACCCAGATGTCGACGTTGATGGGCACCATCATGGCCGACGTCATGGACGGGCGCCCCGAGCTCAATCCCTGGAAGGATTTCGACTGGCCAGCGATCCCCGGTTATTTCGGGCGCCCCTGGTTCCTGCCGATTGTTGGCGCCTATTACCGCATGAAGGACCTTGTAGGGTGATGACGCCTCTCGAACACCTGGCCCGCAACGGCCACCTGGAGAAGTTCTTCATCGACGGTCAATGGGTTGAGCCGAGCGGCACCGCGACGGGCGTCGTCGTCAATCCCGCCACAGAAGAGGTTGTGAGCCAGTTTCCGCTTGGAAATGGCAAGGACGTTGACGCGGCCGTTGCAGCGGCCCGCCGGGCATTCGCCACCTGGAGTCGGACCACGCCAGAAGACCGCGCGGGTCTGCTCGGTCGCCTGCAAGCGCTGCTCGAGGCGCGCGGCGAACTGCTGGCTCAATGCCTGAGCCTCGAAATGGGCGCGGCGATCGGCTATGCGCGCAGCGCCCAGGTGCCGCTGGCGATCACGCATGTTAAGGTCGCTCGCGATGTGCTGACAGACTTTTGCTTCGTCAAGCAACGGGGGCAAACCGCCGTCACCCACGAACCGATCGGTGTCTGCGCCCTGATCACTCCGTGGAACTGGCCACTTTACCAGATCACCGCCAAGGTTTCGCCGGCGCTCGCTGCAGGCTGCACGATCGTGCTGAAGCCGAGTGAGCTTTCTCCCTTGGACGCCCTGCTATTCGCCGAGGCAATCGAGGAAGCCGGCTTCCCTGCCGGGGTTTTCAACCTCGTGCAAGGTGATGGTCCAGGCGTGGGTATGGGTCTCGCCTCCCATCCGGATGTCGACATGATCTCCATTACCGGGTCCACCCAAGCGGGCATTGCGGTGGCCCAGGCGGCAGCGACGACTGTCAAGCGCGTCGCGCAGGAGCTGGGCGGCAAGTCGCCCAACGTGATCCTGCCGGACGCAGATCTCGATCGCGCCGTTTCTCTGGGCGTATCCGCCGCCTTCCGCAATCTCGGCCAGTCATGCAGCGCCCCGACGCGCATGATCGTGCCACGCCCGCGGCTCTCCGAGATCGAGGCAATCGCCAAAAGGGCCGCAGCCCAGATTGTCATTGGCGATCCTCTTTGCGAAGCCACTACTCATGGTGCAATCGCAAACCGTGCCCAATTCGACCGCATCCAAACCATGATCGGCGTCGGCATTTCTGAGGGCGCCAGGCTCCTCACCGGTGGACCGGGCCGTGCGCACGATCTGAACGTCGGGTTCTATGTGAGGCCGACCATCTTTTCCGACGTGCGCACGACCATGCGCATTGCCCAGGACGAGGTCTTCGGGCCAGTTCTCTGCATCATCCCTTACGACACAATCGAGGAAGCCGTCACCATCGCCAACGACACGGTCTACGGTCTGGGGGCTCATGTGCAGGGCCAGGATGTGGACGCCGTCAGGGACGTGGCCTCGCGGATCCGCTCCGGCCAGGTACATCTCAACTACCCGGCCTGGGATCCGCACGCCCCGTTTGGCGGTTTCAAGCGGTCCGGAAACGGACGTGAATATGGGATCGAGGGCATGTTGGAGTATCTCGAGGTAAAATCCATCCTCGGCTATTTCTAGGCGACATCTTCGCCCAACGCAGGGGCGCCCGTGGGCCGAGCCGAGCTCCTGGACCGGCTCGCGTACGTACCTGGCAATTTGACATGGCTCTGCAGCGCTAGCCATCTGAGAAACCGGTCGAGGCCGCTAGCCAGGCTTGGTCGATCCCAAATGCCGTCGAAATTAGAGATGTCTGGCCGTAGCGGTTCAGCCGATCGAGTGTGTACGTTTTCGTACATCGAATTGGAACACAACCATGGATAGAGTACCATCACTATGGGCAGCTATGGGGAGGGTTGGATGAGTAAGGTGCAGAGGGTCAGTCCGGTAGTAGAGCAGGCAATCGCCGCAGTCCTCAATAGGGAGGATCGTGGTGACACCATCTCGGTCACGGCGACATTAAACGCAGCACGGCAAGCCGCCCCTTATCTGGTCGCATCCGACGAAGAGCTGACCGAGGCGATCGTCGAGGCAGCAACTGCCCTGGGCCTGTCCGTGGCTTTCGACGGTCGGAAATAGCGTCGGCTCACAGGGTGGCTAAGAGTCGGAAAGTTGGTGTCGTGCTTAGGAGCCCTCCTATGAGGAGGTAACTATCACCCGCAACACTTTCTTGCTCGGTCCCTGGTCACGCATGCTGCGAACCCACGCGATGACCCGTGCGTGCTCGTCCGCCATAGCCGCGTCGAACCTGCTGTCGCCGCTGAAAAGGCACGGTGCATTTGCGCAGAGCTCGTCGTCCCGGAATCATTGCTGAGGTACTGGGCAGTGTTGGCCATCCCGGCTCCGATCAAGAGCCCTGCGCGCCAGCCAGCCCACCAAGGTTGCCGCGACCGCCCACGACGTCGTAGAGGCTATGGTCGGCGGTCAAAAATTGGTGGAGAAGAATATATGCCAGAGCACCTGAAACTCGTCTCGACTGCCAAGTCGCATGGCGGTGCCCAGCACGTTTACAGCCGGCTGGTCGAAGCCGGCTTTCCAAAAATATCTCGGCCTGGATGAGGCCTCGTGGCGGCGCTACGATGCCACTTCGCTCATCGAGGACGGATACCGTTTCCCGGAATTCCTCGTCGATCAGGGGACGTCAGACGGTTTCCTCAAGGAGGGCCTCAGGCCTTGGCTGCTCGAAGACGCGTGCTCCAAAGCAGGCATTCCGTTGAAATTGCGGATGCAGGATGACTACGATCACTCCTATTTTTTCATTTCGACATTCATGCAGGACCATATGACGTGGCATGCCGAACGGCTTTCACGAGGCTAAGTCCGTAGGAATAGGTCGGCAGTCAGGCCGGCTCGGTGACGACGCCGATACGCCGGTAGACGAACAGTTCGTCCTTCGAAGGAACCGTCGCAGCGCGCTGGGCTTCGTCGATCAGCATTGCCATGCGCGCATGGATCGGCGATTTCGCGCAAGCCGGGTCCGTCACGGCGGCGTCGCCGGCGATTGCCATCGCCTGGCAGCGGCAGCCGCCCCAGTCGATCTCGCGCCGCTCACAGTTGCGGCAGGGCTCCTGCATCCAGTCCGTGCCTCGAAAGGCATTAAATGCCGGGGAATCGGTCCAGATCGCGGCCAGGCTGCGAGGTCCAAAACGCTCGAAGCTGAGCGACGGGATGGTCTGGGCGGCATGGCATGGCAGTACGGTGCCGTCTGGCGTCACCATGAAGGCGTCGCGCGCCCAGCCGCCCATGCATGGCTTGGGATAGATGGCGAAATAATCCGGCGTGACGAAATCGATGTTCATGATGCCGGTGAGCCGTTCGCGCGCCTCCGCGACGATCTCCGCCTGCCGATCGACGGCAGCACGCTCGGGCATCAGTTGATCGCGATTGGTCAGCGCCCAGCCGGCGTACTGCACGTTGGCTATCTCGAGACGCTCCGCATCCAGCGAAAGGGCCAGATCGATGAATTCCGGTACCTCCTCGATATTGTGGCGATGGATCGGCGCGTTGATGGTAAGCGGCAAGCCGGCCGCGCGGGCGCGGCGTGCCGTTTCCAGCTTCTTTTCGTGGCTGCCCCTGTGATTGCCGATGCGCTCGGTGGTCGCCGGCCGTGCGCCTTGAAAGCTCAGTTGCAGATGGTCGAGCCCGGCTTCGGCAAATGCCTCGATACGGCCATCCGCAATGCCGACGCCGGCGGTGATCAGGTTGGTGTAGACGCCACGCGCCGAAAGCCCGGCGATCAATTGCTCAAGATCGCGACGCAGCGTCGGTTCACCGCCAGACAGATGCACCTGGAGAACGCCAAGATCGGCCGCCTGCGAGAACAAGTCGAGCCAGCTCTGCGTGTCGAGTTCGCGATTGGCCTTCAGCAATTCGAGCGGGTTGGAGCAATAGGGGCATTGCAGCGGGCAGCGATGCGTCAGTTCCGCCAGCATGCCGATCGGGGGGAGAGGGGGCTCGCTCATAGCTTCACCAGCAGCTTGTCCGACCATTCCTGCAGGAAGGCAATGACATCGGCCGCCACAGCCTCCTGTTTGGCATCATAATCTGCGGCAAGGCCGGCAATGATGTGGCCGACCGTGGACCGCCCATCGCAGCGGCGCAATATGTCGAGGCTGATGTCGTTTGGCCAGAACACCTTTTCAGGCGAAAGCACGGCGAACGCCTGACGCACGGGGTCATACTGTATGCGCACGTGCTTCGGCGGCGATGGAACCGACTGCGGCGACACCATGGCTCTTTCGCGCAGTGCCATCATGGGGCCTCCGCACGGAAGGCGCCGGGCGGGATATTGCCCGGCTCGCCATAGGCGTGTTGAAGCGCGTCGAGCATGGCCCAGAGTATATCGCATTTGAACACCAGTGCATCGATCGCCCGCTGCTGGCGTTCCGCCGTGTCGGCATGTTCGAGCACATAGGCAAGAGCGAAGTCGGCGTCGCGTGAGGCCTGTTCGGGCCGTCGGCTGAAATAGGCCAGCGTGTCCTCGGTGATATAATCGTACCTGGCCAGCATCGCGGGTACCCGCTCGGCGATGATGAGCGGCGAGAACATCTCGGTCAGCGACGACGCGACCGCCTCCAGCAGGGTCCGGTTCGTGCAAAAAGAGAGGTAAGCGCTAACCGCAAAACGTGTCGCCGGCAGGGCCAGCCTCTCGCTCTTCACCGCTTCGGCATCCAGACCGAGCGAGGTCGCCAGGTGCAACCAGCGCGCAATACCGCCGCTCCAGCCGTCCTTGCCGTCATGATCCTCGATGCGTTTGCGCCAGGCGGCGCGAAACGCCGGATCCTCGGCATGCGCGAGGATCATGGCATCCTTGCGCGGAATGACAGCCTGATAGCAGTAGCGGTTCAGCGCCCACGCCTGCATCTCGGTCCTCGACAACGCACCGCTGGTCATCCTGTGATGGAAAGGATGGCGGTTGTGATAGCGCTCGACACCGACCTGCCGCAGCACGGCTTCGAGCTCTCTGGAGGACAGGCCGTTGCTGGCTGCGTCGTGGAAATCACTCAAAGTTCCATCTCCATCCCGTCGCGGGCCACTTCCCAGCCGGCCGCTGCGACTGCTGCATGCTCGGGAGAATTCTCGTCCAGAACAGGATTGGTGTTGTTGATGTGGACGAAGAAACGACGGCCGATCCTCACGTCGGCCAAGCCGGCGATCGACCCTGCGTCTCCCGACATTGCCAGATGCCCCATGCGCGCACCGGTCTTTTGGCCGACGCCGGCAGCAATCATCTCGTCGTCGGTGAAGACCGTGCCGTCGAACAGAAGGCATGCGGCATCGGCTAGACGCGTGCGCAGGGTCGCATCAATGCGGGCGCAGCCGGGGATGTAGAAGACGGAGCGGCGACTGCCGGCACCGGCGATACGGACGCCGATTGTGTCGCCGGCGTCAGAGCTGAAGTTTGCATCCGGCTGACTTCTTTCTTCGAGATAGAGGGCTATCTTCCCGGGCACGGGAAAGCTCTCGACAGCCACGCCGGTGTCGTGGCCGTCTGCGTCGCAGATCGCCAGTTCTTGCGCCGGCGGCAAGATGCGCCGCGGCACGAGCGCCGGATCGAGGACATTGAAAATCGAATTCGCCTCCAGCGTCGCCAGAACCTGTGTCGTTGCATAGATAGCGAAAGGCTGCCGCTCACGCAGGCTGAGCAGGCCGGCGATATGATCGACATCGGCATTGGTCAGTACCACCGCGCGAATGGGCGTCGAGCGCAGCGGCGCATCGTGCGCGGGGTGCAATTCAGGCGTTGCCGCGATCTGCTGGCGAATGTCGGGTGACGCGTTGAACAGAACCCAGCCGAGCCCATTCGCCGACGCGGCGACACTTGATTGGGTTCGTGAATGCACGCCAGCCATCCCGGTGCGAGCCGCACGGCTCAGACGATAATTGCAGTTCCACTGCGGAAAGCCACCGCCGGCCGCCGATCCGATGATTCTCAAGCGCATGAAAACGCCCGCCCCGCGGCTTCTCTGACCACCAGCAGCCAATTTGCAGCCGCAAAAAACGTCCCGCTCGCTTTGCCTGCCTCAAGATCTTTCACGAAAAACCATGCGGCAAGGGGATGCGTGCCCCTGTTGCCAGGAACACGCACCTCTACGGCCTACTTCTTGGGAGTAATCTCAGCAGGCAGATACCGCGAAATTTCAAAGCCCGCAGCAACCTGGCACATGGTCGGTTTTGTCCAGCTCTTCTTCATAACATTTCTCCTCTTCTACCAGCCCGAAGGGGCCGATCCGGTGGTTAGCCAACCATTGCAGCGCACCGAAGCAATGGCTCGTCCATCACGTCTCAAATGGACAAATGAAACACAAGGTTTTGAAAGGCCGAAAACAAAACTATCGAAAGTAGCCTAGTCTTTCTCTTCAATTTTTCATCGCGCAGGTTTGTCCTCCTCCTCACACATCCCGACTATTGCGTAATCGGATTATCATGCTCGTCGATCAGCGGCACATTATAACCCAGCAGGAGCTTGGTGATCTCCGCCTGGTTCTCCCTGATCACCCGGTTGAGCGTCCGCTTCCATTCCTGGTCGGACGGACGTACGCCCATGGTGATGCGGTAGGACATGCGCGAGCCTTTCTTTTCCTTCAGCAGCGGAACAATGGTGATATCGGCTCCGAGTTCCCTGGCATAGTAACCTGCAATCGGCCCCCACAGGACCGCCGCGTCAATCTTGCCGGCCAGCATGTCCTTGATCATGACCTCCCCCATCGAAGGAGTGACGCGCGTATCCACCGCGAGTGGATAGATCTTGGCGGTCCGCAGAAGCTTGTTGGCGGCCATGTTGGCGGTTGGCGGCGTGCTTTCGACGACGCCGATTCTCTTGCCGGAAAGTTTCGGGTCTTCGATCGTCTCGATGCCTTCCATGCCGTTGCCTTTGGGGTATACGAGCACATAGGCGGAGCGATAGTAGGCGTTGGTGTTCTGCACCAGTTCGTCGCCTTGGGCGTAGCCCATGATGATGTCGCATCGGTTGGCCCCCAGCGTGTTGCGCACAAAGCCGACGACAGTCGGAAACCATGTGTAGGCGACTGATTTCCGCCCCGTCTTCTTGGCAACCAGTTCAGCCAGCTTGTTTTCGAAGCCTTGGCCGTTCTTGTCGGTAAAAGGCATGTTCGAGGGATCGGCGCAGACGCGCAGAATGTTGGGATCCACCAGTTCGCCCGCAGCGCCAAGCCCGGCATTTTGCGCCAGAACGTTCGACGCCAGCAAGGCGAGCGCGCCGAGGATCGGCAGAACGACGCGCAGCTTCGATGCAGTACTGGTCATATCATCCACCCATGCAGGACGCTTCGGCATCCTTGGCTGCCTGAGCCTTGTTTTCGTGCTTGGGCGGCCTGCCGCGGGGTGCCGCGCCATCAGCGCGCGCGCGCAGATAGACGTAGAGATCGTCCAGGTAACAATAGACGTTCTTGTTGTCGCCAAAGGCAGGCATGACGTTTTCCTTGCCGCCGCCGACATTCTTGCGGCCCTCGGCGACGATCGAGAGGAACGTGGCGTAGTCCATGGTTTTCAGACTATTGGCCAGGGCAGGCGCATAGCTCGAACCTGTTGCGTCCTGCCCGTGACAGACATGGCAATCGGAGTGATACCGGCGGTACCCGCTGAAGGTGTACCAATCGACGGTTCCGTTTTCGATCTTGTAGGTAGGATTTCCGTCCGCATCTAAATATTTGCCTCCTTCTTGCTTCACCGCCTTGGCTTTTTCCATACTGTCTTCGGCCCGTGCCAGAGTTGGGCTGGCCACAGGCAGCAGGACCAGGGCGAGAGCGGAAACTGCAATGCGAACGATCATTCAGACTCTTCCTTCATTTGCCAGGGACACTGGCTGCCGTCGTGCAGCGGCATTGATCGGTGCTGGGTGCGCGGCGCAATCGAGAGCCCGGTTCCCGGCTTCGGGTGACCCGGGCTCTCGTTTTCGAACCTAGTCGTAAGGCTCTTCCCGGTTATCAGTCCGGGAGGCCGAAGACGGTGAGCTGGCCGCCCAGCGTCGTATAGTCGGCAAGTGCCGCGTAACCGCCGACGGCACCCAGACCGGCGGTTCCAACCACCGCGGCCTGGTCGCCCTGCTCACGGCCCTGATCAACGGCGCCGTGCCAGGCGGCGGCGTTATCGGGCGAAAGCAGGCCACCTGCCAGACCGATACCGGCCCATCCACCGACGCCGGACAGAACGGCGATGTACTGCTTGCCGTCATGCTCGTAGGTCGTGATGTTGCCGATGATGCCGGACGGGGTCTTGAACTTGTAGAGTTCCTTGCCGTCCTTATCGACCGCCTTGATGTAGCCTTCGAGGGTACCATAGAAGACGACGTCGCCATCTGTCGCCAATGCGCCCGACCACACCGAGAACTGCTCGGGCTTCGACCAGACGATCTCACCCTTGGCTGCATCCCAGGCAATGAAGTTGCCCATGTTGCCGTCACCGCCCGGCGCCGCATACATCGACACGGTGGCGCCCACATAGGGCTGACCGGCGGTATAGCTCACTTTGTAAGGCTCATAGTCCATGCAGACATGGTTGGTCGGCACGTAGAACAACCCGGTCTTCGGCGAGTAGGCGGCCGGCTGCTGGTCCTTGGTTCCAAGCGCGGCCGGGCAGATACCGGTCGAGTTGGTGTCTTCGCCGTTCTGCTGGGTCGAATACTTGGCGACGACCTGCGGGCGGCCGTACTGGTCGCTCTTGGGATCCATGTTGACTTCCGTCGCCCAGTTCACTGCCGGATCGTATTTTTTGGCGACGAGAAGTTCGCCGGTGGCGCGATCCATCGTGTAGGCAAAGCCGTTGCGGTCGAAATGCACCAGCACGTCGTGCTTGGCGCCGTTGACCTCCATGCCATCGACGAGAATCATCTCGTTGATGCCGTCATAGTCCCACTCGTCATGCGGGGTCATCTGGTAGAGCCATTTGGCAACACCGGTATCGGCGTCGCGAGCCATGATTGTCATGGACCAGCGATTGTCGCCTGGGCGCTGGACCGGGTTCCACGTCGAGGGATTGCCGGTGCCGTAATAGACCAGGTTCAGCTTGGGATCATAGGAATACCATCCCCATGTCGTGCCGCCGCCCGTCTTCCACTGTTCGCCTTCCCAGGTGTTGGTGCCGGAATCCTTTCCGACGGGCTTGCCGAGATGGGTCGTCTTCTCGGGATCGAGAAGGGTGTCTGCATCAGGACCTTCCGAATAGGCTTTCCAGGCAAGCTTGCCGTCTTTCAGATTGTAGGCGGCCAGCCAGCCGCGAACACCGAATTCAGCACCGGAGACGCCCACGAGCACCTTGTCCTTGATGACTACGGGTGCCGACGTGCCGGATTCGCCCTTTCCGCCGTCGGTCTGGTCGCCGTTCTTGACAGACCATACGACCTTGCCGGTCTTGGCGTCGAGCGCGACGACGGTGGTGTCGGCCTGGTTGAGAATGATCTTGCCGTCGCCATAGGCGACACCGCGATTGACCGTGTCGCAGCACATGATCGGAATGACGTTCGAGTCCTGCTTGGGCTCGTATTTCCACAGGATCTTGCCGTCGTTCTTGAGGTCGAGAGCATACACGTTGTTTGGGAAAGGCGTGTGGACATACATCACATCGCCGATGATCAGCGGCCCGCCTTCGTGACCGCGCAGCACGCCGGTGGAAAAGCTCCATTTGACCTGCAGGTTCTTTACATTGTCGGCAGTGATCTGGTTGAGTTTGGAATAGCGGGTGTTGGCGTAGTCGCCCGTCTGCATCGCCCAGTTCTTCGCATCCGATGCGAGCTTTGCAAGGTCTTCATTGGCCGAAGCCGTATAGGCAGCGCCTAGCGACAAAAAAGCCGCGGTCGTCAGTATGTAGGTAGTTTTCGCAAGTACACGCATCCGACATCCTCCCGAGGTTCACAGTGACGAATCGACCGTCAAGCCCACAAGGGGCCTGCCCAAGCGATTCATGTGGGGAAGTAATTTCCGGCAGCTGTCACGACCTACCCCGACAAGCAGAGGGCACGTTATTGCCCGCCCCACTTGGCCTTCGAAAGACTGCCACCGCTCCCTGACAATGGCGCTCTTGAAGCCGGGAACAGGGAAAAAGCTATGTCATCGCTAAAGGCCAAGCAAGGAAAAACCCTGAGGTGATATTGCGGTGCAATATCTATTATGGTGCGTCGCAGTATAAAGACACAAACAAGAGAAGTATCCTGCGCGGAACTATTGAGAGAATGGCTGGCAGCGACGACATATATAATATCCATATCGTTGTTGTATTGTTGATGTAATTCGTTTTGGAATTTATTTCCATGTAATTTACAAGATCGCTTCGAGGTAAGTATGCGTGCGTCTGGTTGGTTGCCGATAGTGGGCGAGGCATGAAATGACCGCTGGAAGCGGGGTGCGCAGCGGGCCGTGAATCCAACTTTTGCCGGTCGACAGGGCATTCCTCCTTTGGTCCTATAAGCAGGCCATGGGAGCTTGACTGGCTTTGCGGTACGTCACCAATTGGGGCGATAATCCTGTCCGGATACATCGTGTCCAGGCCAACTGGAGGTTCCCTCATGATCAGATCTGTTGGGTCTTTTATCCTACCGCTGGTCTTTTCGGCGACACTGGCCTTTGCGAACCCGGCCAGCGCCGCGGGAGACTACCCGACGGCAACGATTGCCGATTACGTGCTCGGCTGCATGCAAACAAATGGCCAGACACGTCAGGCGCTTGAAAGCTGTTCCTGCTCGATCGATGTTATCGCCTCGATCCTTCCCTACGATCACTATGAGAGGGCGGAGACCTTCAAAAGCATGTCGCTGACGACAGGGGAGGCGGCAGGGTTGTTTCGCGAAAGCGCGCCAGCGAAGGCGGCGCGCACGGAACTGAAACGCGCGCAGGCTGAAGCCGACGTACGTTGCTTTTAGTCAGGCGGAACAGGCACGCGTGGCGGTGCCTCACAGTCTCGCCGTTTCTATTGGCCATTGGCTGCGAAATAACTTGCAATCCGCATTCGAGCCGTAAAGCGATCAGGTCACGCCCGGAAGGTTTTGGTGGAACGACAGCAAAAGGTCGCTCTCACAACCGGCTTTGAGGCGAGGATGGCGGCTGCCCCCACAGCCGCCAAGCGCAGTGTCGCGCGCCGCGAAATCATCATGGCGTCTCCCCTTTCAGGGCCGTCGACGAACCAGGAATGCCTATCAAATCGCTCGTTCCTTGCTCGGAAAGGCACATTTCCAGCGCACGACCCTGAGCCTCGGATTTTCCTGCGACCATTTTGCGATCTCGGCGGGCGCCAGGAACATGCATTGGAACAGAGAGCCGCGGCTCTCGAAATAGAGATGCTCATCTCGGCAATTGCCCGGATTGGCGCTAAGGCACACCGTTAATATGAGATCGACCATGTCCATTTGGCACTTATCGTCGCCTGCGCGGCGAACTCTCCAGAGTTCGTGCTTTGGAGTTGCGCGGATTCCTGAAGGTGCCCAAACAGCAAACCGGTTGGAGTGAGGCTACGCGTTCGGCCAATAGGCGTCAATGATGTGGACCGCCTGTCGCTACACCCTTCGCGCAGTCGGGAAACGAAGCAGGACCTTTGTACGATTGACTTCCTTCATCGGCAGTCTAGCTTTTCGAGGCGTGTAGGTGCTGCCGGTCCCGGGGGAAAGGACGAATAGTTCGCTCTCCCGCACAAAAACGGATGCCGGCGGTCTAGGCATCGACACGCGTAAATTATCCAGGGCACTCACACGATCAATGAGGAAATGCCATGCGCGCAGTCGCATTTTTCGCCGCCGTGTCCGTCGCTACCTTTGTCACCACCCAGTCCCAGGCACAGGATGCGGCGGCGGGTGAGAAGGTGTTTGCCAAATGCAAGGTCTGCCACGTCGCAGACAAGGACCAGAACAAGGTCGGTCCGTCGTTGAACGGCGTCATCGGCCGAACGGCCGGGACGCATCCGGGGTTCAGCTATTCCAAGGCCATGACCGAGGCCGGCAAGTCGGGTGTCAAATGGGACGAAGCCACGCTGACGAACTATCTTCGCGATCCCAAGGCGATGGTCAAAGGAACGAAGATGGCGTTTCCCGGCCTCAAGAAGGACGAGGACATCGCCAATGTCATTGCCTATCTGAAGCAATTCTCCAAATAACGCGGTACCGCCGGCCATTTGGAGTGCGCCCGGCCGGCGTTGGCTTGGGCTTTGCGCTTGGGGGTCACGCAGCGTCTTGCAGCGTCTGCATCGCGGACGGCAGATCGAACAGGCTGTCGCAAACGAGGTCGGCGCCAAGCTCTTCAACGGGAATTTGGCTGTATCCGCCACGCAGCAGAACGACTGCCATGCTGGCCGCGCGGGCGGCGGCCACGTCGGCGCTGCTATCTCCGACCATCAGCGTATCACGAGGTTCGACCTGAAGCTGGTCGAGCGCCAGCAATAGCGCGTCTGGCGCGGGCTTCAAGTATGTCACCGCGTCTCCGCCGACGATCGCGCCGAGATAGTCCGTCAGCCCAAAATGCAGCAGGATTTCGCGTGCCGCCAACTGCGGCTTGTTGGTTACCACGCCCATGGCTATTCCGCTCAAATGCAAGTGCGTGAGAACCTCCCTGACGCCAGGCATCAGCCTTGTGCGGCCGGTCAGATGCCTGCGATAGATCGGCGCCATGACGCGGTTGGCCTCATCGAGCGCGCTGCCGAGGAGCGGCGTGCCTGAAGCCGCGAAAGCTCGCTCGACCAGTTTCCTGATGCCGCCGCCGATCATGGCCTTGACCTGATCCAGGCGCAGCGGCGGCAGATCGCGGCCGGCCAGCAATTCGTTGACGGCCGCCGTTATATCAGGCGCCGAATCGACCAGCGTACCGTCGAGATCGAACAGGATCGCCCTAGGCGATCGAAACGGCCTGCCTGCGCCGACGTTCATGCAGCATCCTTCCATTTGATCGAACAGCCGATCGAAGCGATCTGGTCCAGCGGTCCGTCGCCGGTTCGGGCAACCTGCTTCATCGCCTCGAACAGATCGCGCCTGAGGCCGGGCAATTCGGCGTCGCGTCGCGACGCGTCAAGCCGGCCGCGATATTGCAGCGTCAACTCGTTGTTGAGCCCGAAAAAATCCGGAGTGCAAACGGCGCCGTAGGCACGCGCCACCGTCTGGTGCTCGTCGTGGAGGTAGGGGAAAGTGAAGCCGTTCGTCCTGGCGAAAAGTTTCATGTTGTCGAAGGAATCATCAGGGTAGGCGTTGGCATCGTTTGGGTTGATGGCGACAAAGCCGACGCCTTCTGCCTTGAGGTCGTTGGCATCGCGCACCATGCGCGGAATCACCGCCTTCACATAGGGGCAGTGGTTGCAGATGAAAGCCACCACCAAGCCGTTCGGGCCGGCGTGGCTGAAGATCGAATGCGATTTGCCGTCGACGCCGGGCAAAACGAAATCGACGGCTTGCCAGCCGAAATCACAGACAGGTGGGATTGCCCCCATGTTGCCCTCCGATGAGATGGTTTTACGCGGCTTTCTGGAGCGCCCCGTCGGCCGCCTGCCTGATGGCGCCGATATTGGCCCGATAGGCAGCCTCGGTGCCACCCTTGAAAATGGCCGAGCCGGCGACCAGCACATTGGCGCCGGCCGCGGTGACCAGCGGAGCGGTCTCGGGCGTGACGCCGCCGTCGATCTCGATGTCGATCGGACGTTGGCCAACCAGCGCCTTGACCCGCCTGACCTTGTCGACGACAGCCGAAATGAATGCCTGGCCGCCGAAGCCCGGATTGACCGTCATCAGAAGCACAAGATCGAGCCGGTCAAGCACATATTCGATCACGCTTTCCGGCGTTGACGGGTTCAGCGACACGCCGGCCTTCCTGCCGAGATTCCTGATTGCCTGCAGCGAACGGTCGAGATGCGGCCCGGCCTCGGCGTGCACCGTGATGACGTCGCAGCCGGCATCGGCGAAGGCGGCGAGATAGGCGTCGGCCGGCGCGATCATCAGATGGCAATCGAAGACCTTGTCCGTCCGATCACGGATCGCCTTGACCACCGCCGGACCGAAGGTGATGTTGGGCACGAAATGGCCGTCCATCACGTCGAGATGGATCCAGTCGGCACCCGCCCGGACGACTGCTTCGACCTGGTCGCCGAGCCGCGAGAAGTCCGCAGAAAGCACCGAGGGCGCGATGATTGTCTTGGTATCCATGATCGTCGACTCCCATTCTGTCGTCCGTTTCCGGTCGCTGCGCACCAACCGCCGTCATCTTGTCAGCGCGCCTTCGTCTCTGGTTCGCCTTCGAGCTTACCTTCCGCGAACACGCGGCTGCCGCGAATATCGGATTCCTCGATGGTGATAAGATCGGTTTTCGTCAACGCCCGGTCGCGCGACGTGAAAAGCCGGTTGGCCTGGCGAAGCCGCGCACGGTCGAGCCCATTGCGGACCGAGCGGGCGTTGGAGAAATGCGGCAGCCGCATGCGGATCGGGAGATACTCTTCGAGCGCCTTGGCCGCCGCTTCGCTGAGACGGTAATTCTGTTCCGCCAGCATGATCTCGGCGATCGATTTAAGTTCGCTGACGCCGTAGTCGGGAAAGTCGAGGTGGTGGGCGATGCGCGAGCGCATGCCGGGATTGCTGTCGAAGAAGCGGTCCATTTTGTCCTTATAGCCGGCAAGAATCACAACCAGATCGTCACGGTTGTTTTCCATGCACTGCAGCAGGATTTCGATCGATTCCTGACCGTAGTCGCGTTCGTTCTCGGGCTTGTAGAGATAATAAGCCTCGTCGATGAAAAGCACCCCGCCCATGGCGCGCTTGATCACTTCGCGGGTTTTGGGCGCGGTGTGGCCCACATATTGGCCGACGAGATCGTCGCGCGTCACCGCGACCATGTGCCCTTCGCGGACATAGCCGAGACGATGCAGGATTTCTGCCATTCTGAGCGCCAAGGTGGTCTTTCCGGTCCCGGGATTGCCCGTAAAGTTCATGTGCAGCGTCGGCGCGCCCGAGGTCAGGCCGAACTTGCGGCGAAGCCGGTCGACCAGAAGCAGCGCCGCGATCTCGCGGATACGGGTCTTGATGGGTTTTAGACCAACGAGTTCGCGGTCGAGCTTATCCATCACCTCGTCGATGTTGGATGCCTCGAACTCGGCCTGCAGATCAACCGATTCGCCCTGCGCGGCAGCGCGCTCTGCTATCGCGTCCAGCATGGTTTCGCCTAGCTCCGCTCGCCTTCGGGCCTGTCGGTCGCATAAGGGACGATCGAATAGCCCTGGCTGCGGCCATCGCGCTCCTGGCGCAGCAGCCGGAAGCCGGGTTCATTGGGTGGCCGGTTGACGATGAATGACATGCGCGGCGCTTCCCAGCCCTTGGTCGAATCGAAGGCAGTGACCCTGACATACATGTTGGGCATGGCTTTCCGGCAATTGTTGACTTCAAGCAGGATGCCCGCCGGGTCCCTCAGGTCGAACATCGGGTTGCCGTACATTTCCCAATAGGTGTTTCGCGGATGCGGATCGTCCGTGTATTCGACGCTGACCGCCCAGTGGTTTTTCAGCGCGTATTTGATCTGCGCCGAAATCTGCTCATCGGTTAGCTCGGGCAGGAACGAAAACTGTCCCTGCGTGACCTTGTTTCCCGGATTGGTCATCATGGCGACGGTTCCTTTCGTCTAGAAGCTCGGCGTTGCGGTTGGCACAAAATCGGCCGTGTCGGTCGATTCGTAGTTGAAGGTGACGTCCTTCCACGTCTCCAGGGCCGCCTTGAGCGGCGTGCACCATCTGGCCGCCTGTTCGAGGATCTTGGTGCCTTCGCGCAGATAGTCGCGGCCCTCGTTGCGGGCGAGGATCATCGCCTCCAGCGCGACGCGATTGGCCGTCGCGCCGGCCTGGATGCCGTCCGGATGGCCGATCGTGCCGCCGCCGAACTGCAGGATGACGTCCTCGCCGAGATAGTGGATCAACTGGTGCATCTGGCCGGCATGGATGCCGCCCGAGGCGACGGGCATCACCTTGTTGAGCGAGGCCCAGTCCTGATCGAAGAACAGCCCGGTTTCGAGGTTCTGCGGCGTGCGCTCCTCGCGCAGCGTGTCATAAAACCCCTTGATCATCAGCGGGTCGCCTTCCAGCTTGCCGACTACCGTGCCGGCATGGATGTGATCGACGCCGGCCATGCGCATCCATTTGCAGATGACGCGAAAATTCATGCCGTGGTTCTTCTGGCGCGAATAGGTCGAGTTGCCGGCCCGGTGCAGGTGCAGGATCATGTCGTTGCGGCGTGCCCACTTGGCCATCGACTGGATCGCCGTGTAGCCAATGACGAGGTCGATCATGACGATGCAGGAGCCAAGCTGTTTTGCGAATTCGGCGCGCTCGTACATCTCCTCCATCGTGCCGGCGGTGACGTTGAGATAATGGCCCTTGACTTCGCCGGTGGCGGCCGACGCCTTGTTCACAGCCTCGATGCAGTAGAGGAAACGGTCGCGCCAATGCATGAAGGGCTGCGAGTTGATGTTCTCGTCGTCCTTGACGAAGTCGAGGCCACCCTTCAGCGCCTCGTAGACGACGCGGCCGTAGTTGCGGCCTGACAGGCCAAGCTTCGGCTTCGTCGTCGCGCCGAGCAGCGGCCGGCCGAACTTGTCGAGCCGCTCGCGTTCCACCACGATGCCGGTCGCCGGGCCCTGGAAGGTCTTGAGGTAAGCCACCGGAATGCGCATGTCTTCGAGCCGCAGGGCCTTGACGGCCTTGAAGCCGAACACGTTGCCGATGATCGATGCAGTCAGGTTGGCGATGGAGCCGGGCTCGAACAGGTCGAGGTCGTAAGCGATATAGGCGAAGTACTGTTGCTCGATCCTGGTGCCTGGACCTGTGTTCGGCACCGGCTCGGATTTGAATGCCTTGGCGCGGTAGAGCTCGCAGGCGGTCAGCCTGTCGGTCCACACCACGGTCCATGTCGCGGTAGAGGATTCACCGGCGATAGCGGCGGCCGCCTCCTCGTGGTCGACGCCGGGCTGCGGCGTGATCCGAAACATGGCAATCAGGTCGGTCTCCTTGGGTCGGTAGTCGGCCTCCCAGTAGCCCATCTTCTTGTAGGGGATGACGCCCGACCTGTAGCGTTCCTTGCCTTCCTTGAGCGTGCCTGCTGAAGGCATGTCGATCTTGTTCATGGCAGGTCTCCTGTTTGCCGCTCAGGCGGCTTTCGCGGTTGCGATATGCGGGTCGAGCTTTCCTGCGGCGTAACGTTTCGCCATCTCATCCATGGCGATCACCCTGATCTTCGACGCGTGGCCTGCGGTGCCGAAGCGTTCGAAGCGATCGCGGCAAAGGTCGCGCAGCGCGTCCATGGCGGGTTTCAGGAATTTACGCGGATCGAATTCGCGCGGGTCCTGCGTCGCGACGCGGCGGAACTGCCCGGCCATGGCCATTCGGCAATCGGTGTCGATGTTGACCTTGCGCACGCCGGAGCGGATGCCGCGCTCGATTTCCTCGACCGGGACGCCAAAGGTCTGGGGCATCTCGCCGCCATAGTTGTTGATGATGTCCTGCAGTTCCTGCGGCACGGAGGAAGACCCATGCATGACCAGATGCGTGTTGGGCAGCTTTTCGTGGATCGCCTCGATCACCTGCATGGCCAGGATGCCGCCGTCAGGCTTGCGGCTGAATTTATAGGCACCGTGCGAGGTACCGCAGGCGATCGCCAGCGCGTCGACCCGGGTGGCGGTCACGAAGTCGACCGCCTGATCGGGATCGGTCAAAAGCTGGTCATGGGAAAGCGCACCTTCGGCGCCGTGCCCGTCCTCGGCCTCGCCCTGGCCGGTTTCCAGCGAGCCGAGCACGCCGAGCTCGCCTTCGACTGAAGCGCCGACCCAATGCGCCATGCGTGCGACACGTTCGGTGATGGCGACGTTGTACTCGTAGCTCGCCGGCGTCTTGGCGTCCGCCATCAATGACCCGTCCATCATCACCGAGGTGAAGCCGTGGCGGATCGCCGACAGGCAGGTGGCTTCGTTGTTGCCGTGATCCTGATGGATGCAGAGCGGAATGGCCGGATGGATTTCGGTCAAAGCCTCCATCATCTTGGCCAGCATGATGTCATTGGCATAGGAGCGGGCGCCGCGCGAGGCCTGGATGATGACCGGCGCGTCGCAGGCCCTGGCCGCCTCCATGATGGCGAGGCCCTGTTCCATGTTGTTGATATTGAATGCCGGCACCCCGTAGCCGTGCTCGGCGGCATGGTCGAGAAGCTGGCGAAGGGTGATGCGGGCCATGGGTCGTCCTCCTAGATGATGAGCTTCAGCGCCGCTGCCGCGACGGCTTCGGGCGTGATGTCGAAATGCCGGTAGAGATCCGGGGCAGGGGCGCTGGCGCCGAAACCAGCCATGCCGACGAAAGCGCCGGTGTCGCCGATCCAGCGGTCCCAGCCGAGCCGTGCTGCGGCTTCGATGGCGATGCGCGGCGCCGAGCCGAGGACGGCCTTGCGGTAGTCCGCGTCCTGTTCCTCAAAGAGCTCCCAGCACGGCATCGAGACGACCGCGGCGGCGATGCCGTGCTCGGTCTCCAGCCGTTCGGCGGCGGCAATAGCAATCTCGACCTCCGAGCCGGTGGCGATCAGCGTCACGGCGCGGTGCCGGGCTGGCTCGCGCAGGATGTAGCCGCCACGGCTCGACCGGTTCTCGTCGCCGTGCCCCTGGCGCAGCATCGGCAGGTTCTGGCGCGAGAGCACCAGCACGCTTGGCCGGTTCTCGCTTCTCAGTGCCAGTTCCCAGCATTCCGCCGTTTCGATGATGTCGGCCGGACGGAAGACGTTGAGGTTTGGCGTCGCCCGCAGCATCGCCAGGTGCTCGACCGGCTGGTGGGTCGGGCCGTCCTCGCCGAGACCAATGGAATCGTGCGTCATCACATAGATGACGCGCTGGCCCATGAGCGCCGAGAGCCGCATCGCGCCGCGCGCATAGTCGGCAAAGCACAGGAACGTGCCGCCATAAGGCACGAAGCCGCCATGCAGCGCGATGCCGTTCATGGCCGCGGCCATGCCGTGCTCACGGATGCCGTAGTGAATGTAGCGGCCGGCATAGTCATTAGGCGCTATGCGATCCATCCCCTTGGTGATCGTCAGGTTCGAATGCGTCAGATCGGCGGAGCCGCCGACGGTCAGTTCCGTTGCGGAGTTGATTGCAGCGAGCGCCATTTCCGAGGCTTTTCGCGTCGCAACCTTGGTCGCCTTTTCGACATGCTCCTTGCGGAAAACACCGAGCGCTTCGAAGACCGCCTCGGGCAGGGCGCCGGCGACCGCGATCTCGAAGGCCCCACGCTGCGGCGAGGCGGCAAGCCGCTGCTCCCAGGCGCGCCGCACCGCTTGACCGCGGCTGGCGATCTCGCGCCAGGCGAAAAGGATATCGTCCGGCACCTCGAACGGCGCGTAGGCCCAGCCGATGTTCTCGCGCGTCGCGGCGATCTCCGCATCGCCAAGCGGCGCGCCATGCGTCTTTTCCGAACCGCCCAGGTGGGGCGCCCCCTTGCCGATCACCGTGCGGCAGGCGATCAGAGACGGTTGGTCCGATTGCTGCGCCGCTTCGATTGCCGCCGCAACGGTTTCGATGTCGTGGCCGTTCACCGACTGGACATGCCATCCAGCGGCTTTGAACCGTACCGGCTGGTCCATCGATGTCGACAGCGAAGTCGGTCCGTCGATCGAGATCGCATTGTCGTCCCAGAAGACGATCAGCCGCGAAAGCTTCAGGTGACCGGCAAGATCGATCGCCTCGTGGCTGATGCCTTCCTGCAGGCAGCCGTCGCCGGCGATCACGTAGGTGAAATGGTCGACGAGATCGGCGCCGTGGCGGGCAGCAAGCATGCGCTCCGCCAGCGCCATGCCGACCGCGGTCGAAATGCCTTGTCCAAGCGGACCGGTCGTCGTCTCGATGCCGAGCGCATGGCCATATTCCGGATGTCCGGCGGTGCGGCTGCCCAGCTGGCGAAACCGCTGCAGCTCCTCGATCGGCATGTCCTCGTAGCCGAGCAGGTAATGCAGCGCATATTGCAGCATCGAGCCGTGCCCGGCCGACAGCACGAAGCGGTCGCGATCGGGCCAGTTGGGCGCCGACGGATCGATGTTGATGAAGCGGCTGAACAGCACCGTTGCGACATCGGCCATGCCCATCGGCATGCCCGGATGACCGGAATTGGCCTTTTGGACGCTGTCCATCGCCAATGCGCGAATGGCGTTCGCCATGTTGCGCTCCGAGACGGCGGCGACGGGCTTCAATGCTGCTGCCTGGCTGTTCATGGCGTCCTCCTCACGACACACGGTTCTTGCGTTCGATCAATTGCAGGATGAGCGGCGTCAGGATCAGCTGCATGGCAAGGTCGAGCTTGTTGCCGGGCACCACTATGGAATTCGGCCGCGACATGAACGAGTCGTGGATCATCGAAAGCAGGTAGGGGAAATCGATGCCGCGGGGATTGGCGAAGCGGATGACCAGCATCGATTCGTCGGGCGTCGGAATCCAGCGTGCGATGAACGGATTAGACGTGTCGACGATCGGCACGCGCTGGAAGTTGATGGCGGTCTGCGAAAACTGCGGGACGATGTAGCGGACATAGTCCGGCATGCGCCGCAAGATCACGTCCATCACCGCCTCTGTGGAATAGCCGCGCGTTGCGCGGTCGCGGTGGATCTTCTGGATCCATTCCAGATTTATGACTGGCACCACGCCGATCCTAAGGTCAGCGTGCCTGGCCAGGTTGATCTTGTCGGTGACGACGCAGCCATGCAGGCCCTCGTAGAAGAGCAGGTCGCTCGGCGGAAATTCGCGCCATTCGGTGAAATGTCCCGGCGGCGTGCCGTACTGCTTCTCCTCATCCTCGTCATGGATGTAGGTGCGGGTCTTTCCGGTTCCCCGGCGGCCATATTCCTCGAACACCTCTTCTAGGATTGCCAATTCATTGGCCTCGGCATGGAAGTGGGTGAAGTTCGGATTGCCCGCCTTTTCCTCCTCGGCCACCTTCGCCTTCATCGTGGCGCGGTCGTAGCGATGGAAAGCATCGCCTTCGATGAAGGCGGCCCCGATGTTCTCGCGCCGGAAGATCAGTTCGAAGATGCGCTTGACAGAGGTGGTGCCTGCGCCCGACGACCCGGTGATGGTAATGATGGGGTGCTTTGCCGACATGGTGTTCAGGCCCTGAAAAGGCCGCGGCGGCTGAACAGCGGCGCGCGTTCGCCGATGGCGCTCGGTTCGGTGTGGTAGCGGGTGACGCGCGCGACTTCGCGCGCCGATCCGAAAACCATGGGCACGCGCTGGTGAAGGTTCTCTGGTTCGATTTCGAGGATGCGGGTGATCGTATCGGTGGCGGCACCGCCCGCCTGTTCGACGAGATAGGCGATCGGGTTTGCCTCATAGACGAGGCGCAGTCGCCCCTGGCGGTAAGTCTTGCGCTTGTCGCCCGGATACAGGAATACGCCGCCGCGCATCAATATGCGGTAGCAGTCCGCGACCAGGGAGGCGATCCAGCGCATGTTGAAGTCCTTCTCGCGTGGGCCTTCGGTGCCTTCAAGGCAGTCGTCGATGTAGAGCCGCACCGCCTCGTCCCAATGCCGGTAGTTGGCGGCATTGATGGCGAACTCCTGGGTTCGCTGTGGGATGATCCGGCTCTCGTAGGCCTGGACGAAGGTGCCGAGCCGGGTCGAGAGAACGAAGACATGGGTGCCGCTGCCGAGCGACAGAACCAGCGCCAACTGCGGCCCGTAGATGAAGAAACCGGCGCCCAGCTGGTTCACGCCTGCCTGCAAAAACGAGGCGGCCGGATTCCTATCCGGCGCACCAATTGCAGGGAGGAGCGAGAAGACCGTTCCGATCGACACGTTGGTGTCGATGTTGGATGAGCCATCGAGCGGGTCGATGGCGATGGCAAGAGCCGCTTGCCTGTCGAGCAGCACCGGCTGCTCCAGTTCCTCGGAAGCGTAGAGCGCGACCGGAGCGTGGCGCATGGCGTCGAGGAAGATGTCATCGGCAAAGACATCGAGATCCTTCTGGATGTCGCCGTCAGCATTGGCGCCGCGGGTTCCGGCAAAGGCCGTGCCGAGCACCCCTTGATTGATGGTGTTGCGGATCGTGGTGGCCGCCTGCGTCAGCTGACGGATGGTCGCTACGACCGCGGAGCGCGGTTCGTCCGGCTCGCCAAGATAGGAGTTCAGAAAAGCGTCGAGCGTTGCCGCTGGCATCGTAACCTCCCGATCCAGCCGCCTCTCCTGGGGTCGGCCGGATTGGGAAAGGAGAACAAACGACGCTGGATAAGTAAAATTCAATAACTTTACTCCGGCAGTAAAAAAATTTTAGTATGCCATATGAGAAACCTCACGCTTAAGCAATTCAAGACCGTTCAGGCAATCATCAGCCACGGAAAAATCGTCAGCGCGGCCAAGGCGTTAGGCCTGTCTCCTCCAGCGGTGACGATCCAGTTGCGGCAGGTGGAGGAGGAGTTCCAACTGGCCTTGTTCGACCGGACGTCGGATGGCATGCGTCCCACTGCCGCAGGTCTGGCCTTCGTCGAGACGGCACAGGCCATCGAGGAGCGGCTTCGTCTGCTCGAAGACAAGATGGATGCGATCAAGGGCGTGCGCGCCGGCAGCTTGCGGCTCGGCGTCGTTTCCACGGCCAAATATTTCGCGCCGCGGCTGATGGCCGCCTTCATGAAGGAACATCCCGATATCGACATGCACCTTGCCATCGGCAACCGCGCCGAGACGATTGACAATCTGAAGAACCACGACATCGATATCGCGCTGATGGGACGCCCGGCCAAGGAAGTCCCGGTGCGTGCTTCGGTCTTCGGCGATCACCCGCTGGTCATCATCGCACCACCCGACCACCCGCTGGCGTCGGCACGCGACATTTCCAAGGAGCGGATCGCCGAGGAGCATTTCCTCATTCGCGAGCCCGGCTCCGGAACGCGCATCTCACTGGAAATATTCCTGAGCGACGTGCCCGGCCGCATCGACGATCTCGGCGTCGAGATGGACTCGAACGAGACCATCAAGCAGGCGGTGATGGCCGGGCTCGGCATCGCGTTCATCTCTGCCCACACCATCGCTGCCGAAACCGAAGCCGGCCGGCTGGTTATCCTCGACGTTGTCGGCATGCCGATCCGCCGGCAATGGTTTTCGGTGATGCGCAGCGATCACGCGATCTCGCCGGCGATGGCGACCTTCCACGATTTTCTGATGCGCAAGGGCGCGATGTACCTGCCCCTGTTCGGCAAGCTCTATCCGCACGAGGAACCGAACACTGGAGGTCGCGCGAGTTAGGGCGCGCGGTGCAGGCAAAACGCTTGCCCCAAACTTATTAGATGGCGTGATCGAGGCACCGTGTGGCGACTCGCGCGGACGCGAGAGCCAACGGCCAGCAGCACGCAGGTTGCGGTCTGAACTTCGGCTCAGCGCATTGTCGCGTCGGCTCGCAGATGCATGTCGGTCCCGGTCGAGACCGTCACCTCATCCCCGGACCTTGAGAACGTGTAGAGCGAGCCCTGGTGACCCGGCATGGAAAAGGCCACGGAGTCGTCGTCGGCGAGACCCATTACGATGCGCAGCGGATCGCCCTCGGTCTTCGGCGCGAAGGTGGCGGTGACCTCCAAGAGGTCGCCGTCGGCCGGGACGTAGTAGACCACCATGTCAAGGTGTCCCTCGTGCAGGCTGCCGCCCTCGATCGGGCGTCCGATGGTGGCCTCCTCGGCAAAAGCCGGGGTCGCGAGAAACAGCGCGGCCAGGAGCGATGCGCTCAGGGTATTGCGGATCATCTCATATCTCCTTTTTTAGATTGCGTTCGACCTCTATATGATTTATAGATTACGAATGCAATCCAAAAAGGAAGCTAACGATGCGCGTAAGTCGTACCCAGGCCGCGGAAAACCGCGAAACCGTAATCAACGTGGCAAGCCGCCTTTTTCGGGAGCGCGGGTTTGATGGTATCGGCCTTAAGGATCTGATGAAGGGTGCCGGACTGACCCAAGGCGCGTTTTATAAGCAGTTCGCATCCAAGGACGACCTGGCGGCGCAGGCGTCCAGGCGGGCGATGGAGAGCGCCTCGCATCGATGGTCGGCCGCGACTGCGGCAAACCCTGATGATCCGCTTGGCGCGGTGATCGCGTTCTACCTCAGCATGGACCATCGCGGAGAAAAGATGGACGGCTGCCCGATCGTAGCGCTGGGTTCGGATGCCGGCAGACAGGGCAAGGACGTGAAAGCGCCGTTCGAAGCCGGGATCAAGGAGCATCTCAAGATCCTCGGCGGTTTCATAGCTGGGACCGGTGGCGGGGATTCCGATGGCAAGGCCATGGCCATTCTCTCGACGATGGTCGGTGCGTTGATGTTATCGCGCGTCGTCAACGATCCCGACCTCGCGCAGGCCTTTCTGGATGCGGCGACCGATCAGGTTCGCGAAGCAGCCGGCGCTTGAACGGCGTGGTAGCGCCGGCGGCGCACCCAAACTGATAGGAAAATAGATGCGACGGATTGTTGTAACAGGCATGGGCGCGGTCACGCCTCTTGCTGCCGATGTCGAAGCGTCCTGGTCGCGTCTCCTGGCCGGCCGCTCGGGCCTCCGGAGGCTTCCGGATGATGTGGTGGGAGACCTGCCGGCGAAGATCGGAGGGGTGGTTCCCTCGCTGGACGAGGATTCGGATGCTGGTTTCGATCCGGGTGCCGTCTTTCCGCCGAAGGATCAGCGCAAGGTAGATCGGTTCATTCTCTTTGCGCTGGCGGCTGCACAAGAGGCACTCGCCCAAGCAAGATGGGCACCCGTCTCGGAAGCAGGTCGCTTGCGCACGGCCACGATCATCGCCTCGGGCGTCGGCGGATTCCCGGCCATAACCGAGGCGGTGCGCACGGTCGACCGACGCGGCGTCCGCCGTCTATCACCTTTTACGGTGCCGTCGTTCCTGGTGAACCTCGCGGCAGGCCACATCTCGATCCGCTATGGCTTCAAAGGTCCGCTCGGTGCACCGGTGACGGCGTGCGCGGCCGCCATTCAGGCGATCGGCGATGCGGCTCGCCTAATTCGCGCCAACGAAGCCGATATTGCCGTGTGCGGCGGGACGGAAGCATGCATGAATATCGTGAGCCTCGGTGGGTTTGCCGCGGCACGCTCTCTTTCGACCTCCTTTAATCACCGTCCGGATGAGGCCTCCCGACCGTTCGACAAGTCGCGGGACGGCTTCGTCATGGGCGAAGGAGCCGGCATGCTGGTCATCGAAGAATTGAGCCACGCCCTGGCGCGCGGCGCAAGACCGCTGGCCGAGCTTGTCGGCTACGGCACGACGGCCGATGCTCATCACGTCACCTCCGGTCCCGAGGACGGCGACGGTGCGCGCCGGGCCATGGAGATCGCAATCGCCCAAGCAGGGATTTCGCCCCGCGAGGTTCGTCATCTCAATGCCCATGCGACCTCCACGCCGGTGGGCGACCTGGGTGAGATCGAAGCGATCAAGAGCGTGTTCGGGCGCGATTTCGCGATAGCTGTCAGTGCAACGAAATCGGCGACCGGACACCTGCTCGGAGCCGCTGGCGGGCTCGGAGCTATCTTCGCAATTCTGGCGCTCAGGGATCAGATGGCACCGCCGAGCCTCAATCTGAGCGCTCCCGATCCGGCCGGCGACGGGATCGACTTCGTCGCAAACCAGGCCCGGCCGATGGCGATGGACTACGCAATCTCCAATGGCTTCGGCTTCGGAGGCGTTAATGCCAGTGCGCTGTTCCGGCGCTGGACGGATGATCTGGCCGGCGCGAGCACCGGAGGCGCTCATGATTGACGCCTTCCGCTCCGACCTTTCGCGCTTCTCCCCCGCCGGTCCAAACACGAAGAAGGATGTGACCTCCATGAACAAGACCAATCTAGGCGTCGCCCTGGTGACCGGGGCATCCAGCGGCATCGGGCACACAACGGCCAAAGCCCTGAAGAACGCGGGTTTTCGCGTGTTCGGAACCAGCCGTCGCGCAGTCGCCGAACGATCCGACGGCATTACCATGCTGACCGGCGACGTGACCGATGACGCGTCCGTGGCGAAACTTGTACAGGACGTGCTGGCCGAGACCGGGCGCATCGACCTGCTCGTCAACAATGCCGGCGTTGGCCTGCTTGGTGGCGCGGAGGAGTCTTCGATGGCCCAGGCCAAGTCGCTGTTTGACGTGAACGTCTTTGGCATTATGCGAGTAACCAAAGCGGTCCTGCCGACAATGCGCCGTCAAGGCAAGGGCAGAATCGTCAATTTGAGCTCGGTGCAGGGGTTCATCCCAGCTCCCTATTTCGCGCTTTATTCGTCGACCAAGCATGCCGTTGAAGGCTATTCCGAATCGCTCGACCACGAACTGCGTCCTTTCGGTATTCGCGTCGTCTTGGTGGAGCCCGCCTATACCCGCACCTCATTTGAAGAAAATCTCGCCAGGCCGGATCAGTTGCTTGATATCTATGACTCTGCGCGCGCCGGCATGAATGCAGCTGTGCGCAAAGCGATGGAAAAAGGCGATGCGCCGGAAGTGGTGGCCAGGACCGTTTTGGCGGCTGCGACCGATCCCGCTCCGAAGAGGCGCTATGCGGCTGGAACAATGGCGCGCCAGGTCAGTTTCCTGCGCCGTTTCGTCCCCGCATCCGCATTCGACAACAGCCTGCGAAAGCAACTCGGGCTGCCGGTTTGATGACCTCGACGAAATCCCGTGAAGCTCGGAATCATCGACGTTGGACCATCGTCACCACATTGGCGCGGCGCAACCTGACGCGATTGCTCTGGAGAACGCCCTGCGGTCGTTGGCGTTAGATTAGCGGTATGTTATGTTGCGGCGCGAAAGAGCGGGGGCCACGTCCTTTCACACCCGTAAGCGATCTGTATGTGCGACCTCTGCAGACGGGTCGGTATCACGGAAACCTCCCGGCATGGAGTTCGGGATTCGATGGGGACAAGGGCCAATGCTTTACACGCTCGTTATGATGGTCTGCCTGACGGCTGTGCCGCAGACCTGTGAACAACGCGAACAGATGGTGGACGGCCTGGCGATGAATCCCGGGACCGCGTTCATGCAGGCGCAGCCGCTGGTCGCTCAGTGGATCGAGACGCATCCCGGTTATTTCGTGCAGCGCTGGCGCGTGCTGCCCGGCCGGGGTTCGTGATATCCGCCGCGACGATCGAATGGGGTTCTATTTCTTCGCGCCGAGCGCTTCCGAGACGACCTTGGACAATTGATAAAGCCGCTGCTCGATTATCGTCGGCACTTCACAGACGTAAGTCAGTGATTGGACGCGTTCATTGAAAATTCGCGTTGCGAATTTCAGCTCTTCGGTTCGCCGATCGATCTCTTCGGGATCTGCATCCGGCTTGGCCCGCAACGCATCGACATCGGACCCTTCCTTGCGCAACGCGGCGGCCATTTCGAGCTGCTTGTGGGCGTAGCGGGAAATGCCCGAAATCACCTGCGAGCGCTCGGCGTCCAGGTGATCGAACATGCCTTGCACCAGCATCGCCATTTTGGGTGCAAGCTGTTCTGCCGGCAAGGAAGCCGCGAAATCCCTGATCTTCTTTTGAGCTTCCGCAATCGGCATCCGGCGAGCTGCCACTTCCTCGATCAGGGCGGAGATGGTGGGGTCCTTCGACCAGTCCTTCGCCGCTGAAGGAAGGTCCCGTCCGTTCCAGATCTGGCCGAGCGAGAGTTGCGGCACCTTGCGCTGCATGCAGGGCCAGTCCGGATCGGGGTTCGCCGCCATGGCGTTGATGCCCGGCGCGAGCATGGCAACCAGAGCCAGGCCGCGAACAAGGCTCATTCGTGCCATCAGGTATTTCCTCCCGTGTCCTGTTTGCGGGTCATCAGGCCGCGCGAAGGGTCGTAGGCGATGATGGCGGCGGCAAGGAACAGCAGCGTGCAGCTGGCAACGACGGCTAGCGACAGCCACTCAACCTGGCCGTAGAAGGCGAAGCGGATCAGTTCGACGGCGTAAGTAAAAGGATTGGCGAGGCAGATCTTGTAGAGCAGGGGGCTAGCCTCCTGGATACGCCACAAGGGATAGAGTGCCGGAGAAGCGAAATAGCCGGGAAAGATGACGAAGTTCATGATGCCAGCGAAGTTTTCGAGCTGCTTGATCATCGAGGACAAAAGCATGCCGAGCGCGCACAGCATCATGCCTGACAGGAACAGCGCAGGCAGTACGGTGAGATAGCCAAGCGGCGGCGCCTTGACGCCCCAGAACCAGGCAACGATAAGGAACGCGTAAACCTGCGCGATCGACACGGCGACACCGGCGAGCATCTTCGAGATCAGTAAAAACCAACGCGGGAAGGGGCTGACCAGCAGGGTGCGCATGTTGCCCATTTCGCGGTCATAGACCATCGACAGCGAAGACTGCATGCCCGAAAACAGCAGAATCATGCCGCACAGGCCCGGCGTGATGTAGACCTCGTAGAGCACGTAGGTCTTGTAGGGCGGGATGATCGATACGCCGAGCACCTGCCGGAATCCGGCGGCAAAGATGAACAGCCAGACGAGCGGCCGAACCAGCGAGGAAATGAAGCGCTCGCGCTGATGCAGGAAGCGCAGGCACTCCCGCACGACGATCCCTTTGAGGCAAATGAGGTAGTGACGGAGCCCAAATTGTTCGAAACTCACCGGCGTGAGGGTCGCGACTTTTGCGGGCATTGCGGGAGCGCTCACGGCGACATCTCCGCGATGCCGCTTGTTTCGATGCGGTTGAGCTTGGAAAAGGCGTCGCGGATCGAACTGGCACCGCTCGTCGCAACGACGTCGGCCACCTTACCCTTGGCCACCAGGTCGCCCTGCCGCAGCACGACGACATGGTCGCCGTCGTCGACCTCATCGATCAGATGCGTCGCCCACAGCACGCCGATGCCCTCGGTTTCGACGAGCTTGCGGATGGTGCCCAGAATGCCCGCACGCGACTGGATGTCGAGACCGACCGTCGCCTCGTCGAGCAGCAGCAGGGAAGGGCGGTGGAGCAGCGCCCGCGCGATCTCGATGCGCCGCATTTGGCCGCCGGAAAGACTGCGTGCCTTGTCATGCTGACGGCCCTGCATGTTGACTGTATCCAGCAGCGCGGCAATGCGCTGCCGGGCATGGTGTCCGCCGATGCCATGCAATGAGGCGTGGTAGGAGAGGTTCTGGTGGACGCTGAGGTCGAGGTCGAGCGTGCGTGCCTGGAACACGATGCCGACACGCCTGAGCGCTTCGCCCGAAGCGCGGCTGACGTCATGGCCGAAGATGCGGATCGATCCGCGGCGGGTGCCGTAAAGATGGCTGATCAGTGAAAACAAAGTTGTCTTGCCGGCGCCGTTGAGGCCGAGCAGAACGGTGAAAGTTCCCGGCGCGATCGAGAATGAGACATCGTTGAGCGCCCGCTTCGGACCATAGGAATGGCTGACGCCGGCAACATCGAGCGCCGCCACCTCGTCTCCAGCTCCGCTTGTCCTCACATGCTGCATGCCGCTGGCTCCTTCGGGGCGCGCTGGTTATCTAGTGCACGTGCAACATCCCCGCGGCAAATATTCATCACGTCGGCCTCCCTGATCATTGCTGCGGTCTAGTGGGGCGATATGGCCACGCCCCAAGGCTGCTGGCCCACCGTAACCGATTGAACCGGCTCGTCCGTCGCCGTGTCGATGAAGGTGATGTCATTGGAATTGCCGTTGGTGGTGATCAGCGTCTTCTGATCGGGGGTGAAGTCGAGATGCCAGACGCGCTGGCCGACCAGGATGTATCTTTCCACCTCGTAGGTTTCGGTATTGATGACGGCGACATGATTCGCCGGGCCGAGCGCGACATAGGCTTTCTTGCCGTCGGCGCTGATCGCGATGCCCACCGGCTGGATGGTTTCGGGCCGCAGTCCCGCAATCGCGAACTGGATCTTCTTCACCACCTCGCGCTTGAGACTATCGATGACGCTGACGGTGCCGCCGATTTCGGCGCTGACCCAGATCTGTGATCCGTCGGGCTTGAATTGCGCAAAGCGCGGACGCGTGTCGACCAGGACATTGTCGGTCACCTCATGGCTGTCGGTGTCGATAAAATGCGCCATGCTGGTGGTTTCGGAGGTGTTGACCATGGTTTTGCCATCGGGACTGATAGCCATGCCTTCAGGCTCCACCCCAACGGGAATCTCGGTCATGACCTGCTTGCTCTCGATGTTGATCGCGGTGACGAGATTGTCGTCCTCGTTGGCGACGTAGAGCGTGGTCCCGTCGGGCGAAAGCACGAACAGTTCGGGATCCGGGCCGGATGGCAGCGTGCCCACAATTTGCAGCGTCTCGCTATCGATGATTTCGATCGTATCGTCATCGCTGGCGCACAAATAGATGAACTTGCCGTCATGCGAGATGGTGATACCGCGCGGCCTCTGGCCGACTTCGACGGTCTTCACCACTTGCATCGTCGCCGTGTCGACGACCGTTATCGTATTGTCTTTCTCGTTGGAGACATAAACGGTGTAAGCCCACGCCGGATTGGCCATGACGCCGGTTGCGAGAATGGCGAGTGCGCAAGCTCGTCTCTGCACGAAGATTCCTCCCGATTGGTTCTACTTAAGTACGCATTTCGTTTCCGGCTGATCGATACCGAGCGTATCGAGCTCGGAGATTTGGTGGAGATAACCCTCCTGTGGCGATGTCGAGATGACGGATTTGGTGTCGCCGAGCAGGATTGGCTGGCGAAGCTGATGGTTCCACTTGCGGAAGGTCAGCTTCTGTCCCTTGAAGGCGGCGACCGAGAAATCGTCCGAGCGGATGTAGTCGCCGATCTTCTTCGGATCGTCGCCATTGGTCCGCGTGCTGGCTTCGCCCACCACCCGCACCGCCGTCCAGGCCGACATGTCCTTGGACAGCATTCGCCGACCGGTCGTCCTCAGGAAACGGCTCTGCATCTGGATGCCGCCCCATTGCTCGCTCGCGGGATGCCAGGACGACGCGACAAGGCCCGCCGTGCCGGCGACCAGCCGCGGTGTCCAGGTGCGGTAGGGCACATAAGTTCCGAACACCTCGCTCTCATCGGCGACAAGCACCACGTCATGCTCCGGCAGATCCTGCGTGAACACGGAAATCTGCTGCTGTATCTGCGTGGCGCCGGTGTCGGTGCGGCGCGCCGTGCCGGTGTCTTTGAACTCCTTCTCGGCGACGATCTGACCGCCGAAGCGGGCCGCCGCGCGGCGCAACGCGTCCGCGTAGAGATGATCCTGCTCATGCGAACCGTAGAGCAGCACCCAATTCGGCCATTTCTTTACCACGAGATACTGGGCCAGCGCGTCAGCCAGCATGCTTCGCGTCGGCGCGATATGGAAAATATTTATGCGGCAGTCTTCCTCGCGCAGGCTGTCGTCGGTGGCACCGACATTGAAGACCAGAACGCCCTTGTCGCGGGCGATGTCTGCGATCGACAGCAATTGCCTAGCCGAGAGGTCCGCGACAACATAGCGGTCACCTTTGGCAATCAGATCGTTGAAGGCTTGTACCGCGTCGGCGTCCGGCTTGATCTCGGTTATGTCGAGGCTGAATTTCTGGCTGAGGAACTTTCCTGTCGTATTGTTGTCGCCGATCGCCACATTGGCGCCGGCAACACCTTGGTCGCGTGGCGGCAGGTCCAGCAGGGAAAGCGCCAGTTGCGGCGCGTAGGCCCGCAAATAACCTATTCTGATTTCGGTTATCTTTCTTTCCGGCCTGTCGGTTGCGACCGGTTGCTTGCCCATCACTTCCTGGGCCATCACGTCCGCAATGTCGGCGGTCTGGAAAAATAGGTACAAAAAGGCCGCGAGTGTGCCTAGCACCGCGCTCGTCATCGATAAAACTGCCTGTTCTTGCACTAAAGTCCGATTGTTCCCGGACCAGCGCGAATTCAAGGTGCCCGCAATGAGCTTAGCGGACCCCACAAGATTTATCAAAGCCCTGCAAGTGGACTTGCGTGTCTGCTTTAGTCCTATGCCTTTTCGTGGGAATACGGCGGTGAATGAGCGTGTTGCGGTCTTCGACTCCGAGATGATCCGCAGCAATGCCGAATGTGAAACTCTATGGGTTGTCTTGGGAGGATTGCCTGATGAAAACGCGCGCCGCTGTTGCCGTCGCCGCCGGAAAGCCGCTGGAGATCATGGAGGTCGACCTCGAGGGTCCTCGCGATGGCGAGGTGCTGATCGAGATCAAGGCAACCGGCATCTGCCACACCGACGAGTTCACGCTGTCGGGCGCCGACCCGGAAGGCCTGTTTCCGGCGATCCTCGGCCATGAGGGCGCCGGCATCGTCGTCGACGTCGGCAAGGGCGTCACCTCGGTCAGGAAGGGCGACCATGTCATCCCGCTCTATACGCCGGAATGCCGGCAGTGCCCGTCCTGCCTGTCGCGCAAGACCAACCTGTGCACCGCCATCCGTGCCACGCAGGGACAGGGCCTGATGCCCGACGGCACCTCGCGCTTCTCGATCGGCAAGGACAGGCTGTTCCACTATATGGGCTGCTCGACCTTTTCCAACTTCACCGTGCTGCCCGAGATCGCGGTGGCCAAGGTCGATGCCGACGCGCCCTTCGACAAGATCTGCTACATCGGCTGCGGCGTCACCACCGGCATCGGCGCTGTGATCAACACGGCCAAGGTCGAGCAAGGCGCGACGGCG
>NZ_JAMYOC010000006.1:0-232878 GCF_040319475.1 Mesorhizobium sp. M0904
CACGGCATCAACACCTCCCGGCAAAAACCGAAAAGTGTTACCTATGTGTCCGGTACAAATCGTCACCTATGTCTCGGGCCGCTCAAATAAGTTACTGAAATAACTAGTAAATCATGCATATGTGGTAGCGCCCCCAGACGGCTCCAGCTGGAGCAAGGTCATTTCCATTGCTGCAGAGCGCCGGACTTCGCGTCGTTGCCGTCCAGAACCCACTGACCTCGCTTGCAGACGACGTCGCTGCCACTGAACGGGCCATCGAGGCCGCGCCGGGAGATGTGATCCTCGTTGGCCACTCCTGGGGCGGAATGGTGATCACCGAGGGCGGAACGGCGGACAAGGTCAAAGCCTTGGTCTACGTTGCCGCCTTCGCCCTGCCGAAGGGCCAGTCAGTCACCAGCGCTACGGCGGGAAGTCCGCCGGCGCCTTGGACGTCGACCCTGCAGAAGGACAGCGGCGACTTCCTGACCGTACCCCAGGAGGGGCTGGGCAAGTATTTCGCTCAGGACGCGACGCCCGAGGAGGTTGCGGTTCTCGCGGCGACGCAGCAGCCATCGGCGGCCCGTCTCTTCGACGAACGGCTGACCCGGGCGGCGTCCGAGACCAAGCCCAGTTGGTTCGTGGTTGCGAAGGCTGACGGTGCGATCCCGCCGGCGTTCGAAGAGTCGATGGCCAAGGCCATCAAAGCGCATATCACCGAGCTCGAGGGCAATCACTTGATCATGTTGACCAAACCTCGTTCGGTCGCAGACGTGATCATCGACGCTGCAAAATCGGTGCGGTAGCTGTGACGGCGATGTCTCGATAGCGGTGGCAGCGCGCCTAGTGTGCGCTGTCGCTTAGGACTGTGCGAGTGGCGCCCTCTCGTGACCATCCAGCGACGCTTGCCGCGGGTCAAACTTAGCTATCCACATGCCATTGTGCGCCAAGGCCCGACACGGTGACTTACGGGCCCCTAGCGCGACTAATTCCGCTATGAAGGGACCCTGTCGATTTCAGTTCGTTGCTAGGTCTTTTGGTTCAATAGGTCCGCCAGCAAGTGCCTGCTTGGAACTACGGGCCAAGAGCGAGGGAGGGGGTTCGTTTCTTTCACTCCAAGGCGCCAGCAGGCGAGGTTCTTGTTGCGCAGCCGTCGGCGTTCTCGGCGACGAACTGGCATGTTCGCTCCAGCGCCTCAATATCGGGATCGGCGCCGACGCGCAGAAGGCCGGCGAGCAGCGCCTGCACCTCAACGGTCAACGGTCACGATCTGCGCGAGATGGCCGTCGAGGAGCGCCGCGAGTTCCTGGGCGTCATCCCGCTGGACATCCGTATCCAGTTCAGCTAGGCGCTGCCGATGCGCTTCGATACCATGCCCTCCAGTCCGGCCTGATAGAGGAATATCACCTGCACGTGAGGCCGTTCGTGCTCGGCAGGGGCAAGCAAGGCCTCCGCTGCAACTGGTGTCGAGCACATTGATCGATGACGATACGGTTCATTTGATCTATGTGTGCCGCGAGACTGAACGATAAGGCGCTTCGGCGCCAACAGGCGAACCAACACGTACGTCCGCAATGGGCCTGATCCCGGACCTTCGCACCGAGGTCTCACATGTCCGCTCGCGTGCTGGGTACCCTAGCAGCGGACGGTCTGCTCGGCCCCATTTCTGCCGCCTCGGACCGCGTGGGTAGTGGAGAAATACGCCCGATTCCATTCATCCGCCCCCGGCTGTCGCAAAAGTTATATAGCGCAAACGATGACATAGGGGTTCTCAGTTTCATCCTGTCGGGCGCAGCATTGCCGCGGTTCGCTTGCCGACAACTATTCCTGCTGGAATTGACAGGGCCAATCTTCAGGCCTCGTCAGGCCAGAAGGCAACTCGGTCCGGGCGTCTCCGCAAGCCATGTTGAGCTGCCACTGGGACAGACCCACCGAATTGGAAAGGTCGACGCCCTCGATACGGGTCAGAAAGAAAAAGGCGCGGTCAAAGTCTATCGGCGCGGTGAACCTCGCTCCTCGGAAGTCCGCCCGTGCGAGATTGGCAAACGAGAAGCGGCTGCCGCTGATATCGGCGTCATGGAACTGCGCACGCCCCAATTCTGCCTTTGTGAAATCAACATTGGTCAGATTGGCGTCCTGGAAATTCGAGCGCTGTATTTCCGCGCTCGCAAACACAGCGCCCTGCGCGTCCATACGGCTGAAGTCGGTCCTGTAGCCCTCGATTCTGTCGAACCGGGCGCCTTTGGCGGTCGAGTCGGCCAGGGAAGCACGCACAAGAGTTGCCTTCTCAAGATTTGCCGCACGGAGATTGGTGTTCCTGAGGTCGGTCGAAGTGAAATCAACACCGAACAGGTTCGCCCCGCTCAGGTCCTGTCCATCTAGGATGAGAAGCTTCTTGTCACACTCCTGCCAATTGACGCCAGGCGTCGCGGCTGCGTCGCAATTTTGAGCGGCAGTGGCGTTCTGCCAAGCAAACACAGTGCAAACCGCTAGAACCAAGCCGGATGCGCCGTAAGCTCTGGTTCGTCTCAAAGTCATTGTTGCTGGACCTCTGCCACTCGCCGACACTCAACCTTACCACATCTGCTGACACACGAGCCACGGTGACCACCGCCGTCACAGTTGGCGCATTTCTGATATTCAAGCTTTGATGTTAATCAACCGATCAACCCGCGCGTAGGGCGCGATTTGCGAGCGCCTCCCCATATCATCCGCGGTCCAGCAGAGATTCATTTGTCACCGGCCAGGCGCATCATTCCGCAGGTATGTTTGACTAAGCCGAGGAGAGCGGTCGTTCAGGATGGCGCAGTCGCGTGCCAAGATTGGCCTCCGCTCTGGACGTTTGTCTTGCTAATGAGGAGCCTGCTCGGGTGCTGATCGCCACCGCCGGCGTCCGCTGCCGACAAGCGTGATTCCGCTTGGTTCCGCACCGATCGGTACTTGCCGACGGCGAGGTTGACCCGGCACGGGGTGCTCGTCGCGTATCCTGATTCCGCTGTCGGATAAACCCCACGACTTCGCTTAGCGAGGCCGAAGTTGATCTCTGCCATCTACCAGGTCGAACCATCAACCCCGCATATTTGTGTCGTAAGCTGACGTGCCGCGAATACGCCGTTTTCGGTGAGGGAGGATTCGAACTCCGCGCTTGGAAGAGCGTCCTTCTCGTCTTCACCGTGCATGCCGGTTACGTGGGCGGCCGAGTGCCCTTCCGCGCTTCGCCAAACCTGCCGTGGAAAAGGCCCTGCCGTTTTTTTCCGGCGGGGCTTTGGTCAGATCGCGACTATTAGTGATTTATGCTGAAACTGGTTGCGGAGTCCGGAGTCGGACTTATTTGCACTGATTAAGAGGCCCCGTCAGCAAACGAACTCGGTCACAGCACTGTATTGGCGGTATCCCTCTACCGACTCGAACCGCGACCGTTTCTTAGGTCGCGCCTACCGTTTTGCACGCCCTCCCCTGCCCGGCCGTGGCGGAAGGTTGAACCAGTTGGGCGACTGCTAGGTTCCAGACTGGAGGTAAGGTCGGCTCGCTGAAAGCGCGGCAGGTGGCACGCGGCACATGCGCGACAACGGCGGTGGAGGGTTTGAGAGGGCCGGAGCCCCGACAGCTTTCGGGAGTTCGAACGATATAGTCGAACGGGCGAAATCGGGGCGCAAAGCTGCCATTCGGCACAAAGATAACAAATAGCATCGGCGATCGGCTGAAGCCGCTCCTTCTCAGTCTGCTGGCGAACCGCGTAACCGGGGCAGATTTCCGGGCGAAGGGGTTTGCAGGCGAGCGCGTTCGTGATTCACCCTATGCGTGACGCTACCACCGACTGATTCGTTTGAAGGCTGTCGCTCGCGGAACTCCGCGGGTTGGTTACTGCGCTGATCGGCGAAGTGCGCGGTCCAAACATGGTTCGAAGTGGCCGATCGCAGGGCCGCGTCGCACGGTGCAGAAGGCCATGCATCGTTGATTATGCGCAAACTGCTATCGCGCGCCTAGTCGGAACTCGCGCATCGAACAGTACATCACATCGTCCGTCCCCAGCGCACCGGCGGCCTCCCCGCTCGCAATCCAAATAGACGTCTTTCAGCTGTTTGATTGGCATGTCAGCGTGAGCGAACGCGAGGTCCTGGGCGTCAGAAGCCGACAATGAAGCCGGACTGATTGCGATCAGCACGGTGCCGAGCGTCACAGGCGCGAGGGACTTAACAACTGACATGATCATTTTGAGATCCTCCCCAGCTCCCGTCGGTCAACATCCAGTCCTTGGGGTCGCAGGTGTAGTGCCGTTCGAAGGTCCCGTCCGCGCGCCGCTGC
The DNA here is from genome assembly GCF_040319475.1 of Mesorhizobium sp. M0904. Lineage (NCBI taxonomy): Bacteria > Pseudomonadati > Pseudomonadota > Alphaproteobacteria > Hyphomicrobiales > Phyllobacteriaceae > Mesorhizobium > Mesorhizobium sp. M0904. The sequence continues at coordinate 4,282 of NZ_JAMYOC010000006.1, forward strand.
TTGTCGAAACCTCGATGTAAGGCTCGATCGCGCGCTCGTGGACCAGCCAAAGGGGATCTCGGCCGAGGCGTAGCCACTGCCGGCGGCCAACCGTTTCGGGATCGAGGCCGAAGCGATCCTGGTGCGCTCGATCGTCGTGCCGGCCGCGCCTGCCTCCGCATGACGGATGGCGCGGCTTCGCAAATCGCACATGATTTCGTCACGTGAGATGCCGATGTCGCCAAGGACGTCATCGGGTAAACGGCTCAACTGGTCCGTTGCCGACAAGAGAGCTTTTCGCTCGGCGCGGAGGCGTAACCACCTGCGAAATGGACCAATGGCGGCAGCATGAATTATAACCATGATTAGATCCTCCCTTCATTGATCTGAATTGACCGGTACGGAACGGCGCGAACGGCACTCCGGGCGAGAGCGTCAGCCGTCCGCGAGGCAAATTAGGCGTAGTGGTCGATGGATTGGTTTTGCCGCGGCGTGCCCATACGGCGGGCGGTGGCTGGCCCCGGGCCACGCATGTAATAAAGCTCCGGGCGGTAGCGCGGCGCGACGAATTTGCGAAACCCCGCAGCAAGTTTTGTGACGGGAGCCAAGAATTTCATGACTGTTCCCTTTCCCTTCGCCGGCTTGCACACGAGCCGGCGGGCCTGACGTTGCAACAAGGATATGACAGTCGAACCAGGCTCGGCTGTGGGAATTCCCACACCGGGAAAAAGATTGGCGAAATCCGCTCCCAGTTTGCATCCCGGAAAGCGGGGCCTGCGGCCATCAAATTTCCTTGGATAGGGAGTAAGGTGAAGTACACTTGATTGAACAAGAGACCGTTGTGACAGGCTCTCTGGCCTTCATCTCAAGACTTTGCGATGCCGACCTCGCCGCGCTGACCAAACGGTGGCACGAGCGCAGCTATCGACACAACGAGCTAATCATTTCCCACGGCGACACTGGTCGCGATGTCTTCTTCCTGCTGGAAGGACGTGCTCGCGTGACACTGGTTTCAGCGGACGGCAGGGAGATAGCGTATCGCGATGTCGAACCGGGTGACATTTTCGGGGAGCTCGGAGGCATTGACGGGATTGCACGCTCCGCCAGCGTAGTCGCGCTGGAGGCAACCCGCGCTGCACGGCTGTCCGGCACAGCATTCCGGGATATCGTGATGACCCACCCGACTTTTGCCTGGGTGCTGCTTGAGCATCTGTCTGCCCAGCTCCGGCGCATGACCGAGCGGGTATTCGAATACAGCACTCTGGTCGTGCGAAAACGGCTGATCGTCGAGATCCTGCATCGGGCGGAGAAAGCCGCACTCGTGGACGGCGAGGTGTCCATAAGCCCGGCACCGACGCATTCCGAGCTGGCGGCAACGATGAGCACGCACAGGGAAGCGGTCTCGCGCGAAATGAGCGACCTCGCCAAGAGAGGCCTGATCGAAAAGCGCGGCAGCAGGTTATTGCTGCATGACGTCTCGGCACTACGGGCGCTGGTCGACAAGAAGGAATAGCGAAGGCTGTCGCTGCGGCGGGGGGCACCGCACGTTTCATACTCCTCGGCCGCAAGTGAAGCGTTCCCGCATCTCCCGGTTCAAGGTGATAAAGGCGCTCCCGACATAGCGTCCTGTGCCACGCTCGGCCATTAGGGCGAAAGCCGGCTCGGCGTAGATGATCGACTGGATGTAGAACGCTTCGTGAGGGGGATAAATCCCGCCATACTGAACTGCAGTCAGCGTCTCCCGCCGTTTCCGAGTGTCTTCGTCCAAACCTTCCACGGCAATGCTCCCGATCCCGTCTTCTGGCCCCACTTAGTCCTTCCCGAGGACAAGGCGCAATCGTCGGTCGAAGTAACGCTTGTGAAAGACCTCACGGCCGCTCCGGAGCTTATAGGTCGTCCAGAAGTAAATGGCGTTTCTGTTGCTGCCGGCGAGATCAATCCCGGCCATTGCCTCCATGTTCGGCCTCGAAGCGGTTCGGCGGCATTCCTCAAGAAGTGCCTCGAATGGCACCGTCAGAAACTGCTTCAGTTCCGCTTCCGCGAACAGGTCCTCCACGGGATCGAACTTGCCGATGCCGACCCGCTCGCATTCGCCCAGCGGCCTAGCTGGCTTAATGCTGCGAAACGCTAGTTCAAAACCCCTGATTTCCCCCCTCCACCGGTCGCCGGTCCATCACCTCGCATACCCGCGCGGCGTGTTCAGGTTTGACACGGGGACCCAGGCACACGCGACGAAGCGCATCGTCGAGAAAGTGCTTAGGCCCGGCTTGGCCAGTAACGAAGCGCCATTCCTTCTCGTGAGCCCATTCACCGCGCTTGCGCGTGATGCGAGCGATCACCGCCTCTTCGAGATGCTGCGCCCCCATGTCGGCGAGCGTGAGCGATGGCAGAGCGTTGCGCACGCATAGGTCACCGGGCGCAGTTTCTCTGCATGGAAGTCACTGATCATGAGGTCAGCAGTATCGAACTCTAGGCACATGCCCGCGAAGTTGCTGCCGTGATAAGCCCACATCGGCAGATGGGTGGGCCGATCTTGCTCATGAGGTTCTGGGCTTTGGTAACGTTCTCCAAGATCAGCGCCATCAAGCAATGCTCCGTTCGTAACAATCAAAGGCAACGTGGGACCCCCTGTCAGGAAGGCGCGGCGACTACTTCGGCACGGCTTTGAGCATTTCACCTTTAATCCTGACGGTCTCAAGCTTGTACGCCCCGCCGTCGTTGTTGAACCATTGACACATAAACCCGCCGGCACTCTGCGCCTCGTTGATCGTCATGTTAGGACCGCCAGACTTTAGCTCCACCACATCGCCAACTTTGAAATCAGACATAAATTCTCTCCCAATGTTTGAGAACGACCAGTAATCAGACGTGGGACGCGGTGGAAAGCGGAATGGAGACCTAGCTAGATTTAGCGTAGCACCCCCTCCTCCTCGGCAGCTTCCTCGAAGGCTTTACGGACATCGTTGGGCGAGACCCGGCCCTCAAAGGCGTCGCTGCAGGCTTGCACCGCCAGATTCCACTTCGGTCCCCTCTCGGTCCACTTCATGAGTTCCTCGGCGGCACCCTCGACATTGTTGCAGCCGTAGGTGATCCCAGGTCGGTCGGTCTTGACGTACACCGGAGGGGAGAACCAATGGGTTGCCATGAGGGGGCCGCTCTGCGCTCATCATCGAAGGCCGTGGGCATACCGCTTCGCGAGCCAGAGGTCCGCTTTCGTTGCCAGACGGGCAGAGCGCCTAAACTTCAAATCGCACGGCCCAGAGCAGATGAAACTACAGCCGCATGTGTTGCCGGCAGTTCGAACAGCATGGGCAGGTGGCGACACTCGGCTTCGTCCACGATCAGCGCCTCAATAGTCGCAATGGAAAGATGGCTTCTGAGGCGCAGCCGGACAACCGCGGCGAGCTTGTGAACGGGCACCGGTACCGCCCCTGCGTACTGGTCTAGAAGATTGTTGATCTCGGCAACTACTTTTGGATCGACGGCGTGGGGCAATGGCAGCATGAGAGCGCTTCCTTTCGGAAGTAACTCTAAGCCGATCGGGGCGATGAGTCTTGGCGCGTACGTTTTTAACCAATGTCGCGGACATCATTGGACGTCAGGTCACGCTCGTTAGCGTTGCGCACATTAGAGCGGCAAGGGCCCGCTGCACAGCCAATCGCAACGCAAGCGTGAACCATTCTCGCGTTACTGTGTTTGTAGGGACGCCGCGCTATTTCTTCGACTTCACCGACACTGGCAAAGTCTTCCTTGACGTTGTGGGTACCGATCTCCCGGACCTCGAAGCTGCAAAGGCGGAGGCGGTAAAGGCCTTGGTTGAGATTACTAAGGATAAGCTGCCGGATGGCCCCTCTCGAGAATTTGTGATGACCGTTCGCGACGAGTCCAACGAAACGTTCTTAGAGGCTATGATCAAGTTTGAGATGCGGGCGCGCTAGTCTAGCTCTGCAAAGATGGTTTCCGATTGGTATCACTTAATAGACAGCTCTCGCTTACAAATGGACAGTTCTCGGTTGAATGAGCGTCGCGCGCGCGCAGACATCGATGACCTTCGGCTCTCCCTTGATGAAACCCGCCGCGTAATTGCGGCATCCCGTAAGCTGCTGGACCGGATCGCGAACCGGGTCGATGAACACGAGTGGAGGGTTCCTACTCTCGTGAGAGATACACCTTGGCTTCCTTGGCGGCAGCCTCAAAGGCCTTTCGTACCACCTGAGGGTCAATCGGATCGCCCTCTAGATCTGACAGGCAAAGGTTCACCGCCTTGTGCCAGCGGGGTCCTCTGCGGGTCCACCTCTTGAGTTGCTCAAGGGCTGCCCTCGCATTGTTGCAGCCTGCCTGTCGCCGGTTTCAGTCTTCACGAACACCGGAGGGACGAACCAATGGGTTGCCATTGAGGGATAATTAGAGGGGGTGGGAATGTTTGGTAGAGATGTCTGGGCCGGTGATCGAATTTGGCTCGCGCGAAGAGCGACGCGACCTGCTAATCAGGAAAAAGCCTACCCTCCTCCTTAGCGGCAGCCAGGAATGCCTTACGGGCCTCCTCAGCTTCCATCTCGTCGAATATCACGGCCATGCAAACGCTCACCGCGAGGTCCCAGCAAGGGCCACGCTTCGTCCACTTCAGCAGCTCCTCGCCGGCTGTCTCGGCGTTGTTGACGTTGCGAAGGGTCCCGGGACGCTCGGTCTTGACGGGGACCGGAGGGGAGAACCAATGGAGTGCCATACAGTCACTCTTTGTCGGCCCTATCAAGTTCCTGCAGCAAATGCTTTTGCTCAGCCGGCAGCTCCCGTTCTACAGGCAGATTTAGCAGGTTGCGAAGGTGATTGCGGATTACCTCTGAAGTGATCCACCGCCGCACAACTTCGGCAATAACCTTCTGTTTGGCTTTATCGATTTCAGCCATGTTCGGGCCTGCATGCTTAAAAGGACCGAACTGCACCGCGAGCGGATTTGTTCCTTTGAATGATGGGCGGAATGTTTGGTAGAAATTTCTCAGCAGGGGATCGGATTACTGGCTCGCGCGAGGACCCCCTGCCCTCTCGACCCTATAGAGCGCGCCTCGATCCGCCTTTGGTCCCACAACCCCGGATCGGTCGTCCCGACGTACACCTGAGGTCGAACCAATGGGCTGCCGGGAGGACTATTCGTGGAGGTCGAACGCGACTGACAGTCCGAAGGCCGGGGCCGCAGTGACTATAAGGTAGACCAGCCCATCGTCAGCTTAGCGCGCTGTTTCCGCCCGGGTGGAGCTAGGCTGTCAGTTTAGTGAAGTCGTGGCGCCGCGCGCGAACATGTGCCAGCAAATTCGTTTCGTTTACGACCCCTGATTGAAAGAGATTCAGCGTGGTCGAGACCAGAATCTGACCGTCTATCGAAGTGCTGTACCATTTAGCGTCGGCGGTTATCTGGTCGACAACCCGCTGGCAAATCGCCCGATCTTTAGGTCTAGGGAACTGACTTTTCAGTGCTCGGAGCATCTCGATGCCTTTAAAGGGGAGTCACTTGTCTCCCACGCGACCACGCGTGGGTCTCCCGAGAATGGATACTAAACGCATCTAGACAGAAAATTGCCATTCGTTTGAGCGGTACCGATGCGGGGCGTTGGGTCGATGACGTGGTTGCGATCCTGGCCGCGGTACGGAGGCGGGTCACCGACGACCGCCTCAGGGATACACGCACTTCCTTAGGGGGCGGCCCAGCAGCTTGGGTTAGGGGGCCGCTTGGCCTGACCAGCGAGCGTTCGGGAATGCTCGACTGACTGGTTAGTACATTAGACAAATCTAATGTACTTGAACCATGCGAACGAAGTACGCGGCGGTAAGAAAGTGGCTGGCACGATTCACTTACCGCGCGCTTTTGCCTTGGGTTCTGGCGAGCTTTCTGACGGGTTTGCAGCCAATTTTGCAGATCGCCGATCTGTTACCCACAGGGACTTTTTCCTCGCCACCAAATCGTCACGATCGCCCTCAGCGGTCGCTCGGCTATGCATCGCAGCTGTGGCGTAGTCGGCTCTGTTGGTTCGATAGTCTTCTTTTTGGACAGTCATCGTTTGCTCCCAGTTTCATAGCCCCTCTTTTTGCCCTGGCGGGGAGATTAACTGCCGGTGCATTACGCGAGTCAATCGATTAAACGACCACCCCGCAGTCGCGAGGGGCGGGAATCAAGCCGACAATTTTAACGTTGGAACGGCTTACAATGTGCCGGCAACACAGCCGCCCTTTCGTCGGTGTGCGTTGATCGCGTCCATGTTGCCCTTCAGCTCCCCGATACGAGCATGCGCTGAGGGCGGGACGAAGTCTATGTGCCTTGACGGCGGAATATAATCCTATTTTGTGGATGCCGCACCCTCGCCGACACGAAGCCGTTTCGGTCCTACGACCTTCATCTACGACCGCATAAGATTGTCAACAATCTGTAAAAGTTTTGTTGACAGATAATTGATTTGAGCCTTGACTCACAAAAGTCCGCGTATCGGTCGAGTTCTGTCGCAACAATGCGCGGCCTCCAAAGGGGAAAGAACAATGATCAACAGACGTTCAATAATCACATTCGCCGCACTCGGCGCCGTCTCTGCGCTGGCAATCATGGCCGGCGGCACAATCACAGTGCAAGCCGCCAACAAGGAACTCAAGATCGGCTTTGTCGGCGTGACGAGTGGCGCGGCCGCTGCGTGGGGCACATCCAACGTCCGCTCGATGCAGACGCGCGCCGCCTGGATCAACGAAACCGGAGGTGTGAAGATTGGTGACGAGACCTATGACATCAAAATCGTCACCTTTGACGATCAGAAGGACCCGAAGCGGGCGATCGCCGGCATGGAGAAGATGGCCCAGGAGGGCATCCACTATGTCGTCGGTCCGAATGTCGACGACGGCGCGGCGGCGGTGCGTCCTGTGGCTGAATCCAAGGGCATCATCTATTTTCCCTACGCATTCCCGAAGGAACTCTACACCCCGCCGGCGTCCAACGCCGTGCTCGGCATGATCGCCAACTACCAGTCAGCTCCGGCGATCTACAAATATCTCATGGAAAACAGGGGCGTGAAAAAAGTTGCCTTTGTCGCCGCCAACGAATCCGATCCGCTGAGCCAGCGAGATGGCGGTGTTGCCGCGGCAAAGGCGCTCGGGCTTGAGGTTGTGGCTGCCACGGACGTCTACCAAAACGATACCCGCGACTTCACGCCGGTACTGACGCCGATCGTTTTGCAAAAACCGGACCTGCTGGTGCTTTCGGGTGTCGCGCCCGGCAATGCTCCGCTGCTGATCCGCGCCGCGCGCGAGCTCGGCTACGAAGGTCTGATCTCCACCGAAACGGCGCAGGATGCCAAGGTGCTGGAAGAGGGCGCGGGCGAGTTGGCCAACGGCTTCATCTCAGTCGGCGGCGCATCGACGCCCGAAATCGCGTCCGACATGATGAAGGAGTTCGTCGACCGCTATACGAAAATGTTCGGCGAATACAATGACGAGTCCAACACCAAGGTCTACGCGCTCGAATACATCATCGAGACGCTGAAGGCGAATCCGGCCGCGATCGACAATGTCGAGGAGTTCAAGAAGACGATCGACACTTTCTCGGCGCCCAATCCCTATCTGAAGGGCGATGCCAAGCTGACCTATGTCGGAATGACGTCGTTTGGCCAGAAGCGCCAGCTTTCGGTCCCGATGGTGGTCACGGAATACCGCGACGGCAAGTTCGAGACGCTCTTCGTCGCTCAAGTCGATTGACGCAATTGCACTGAAGCGGATTGCCGCAGAGGCTCGTGCATTCGCCTTGAGCCTCTGAATGGCCGGGAACCATCCTGATGGAACAAGTCATCGCCAACGGGCTTTATCTTGGTGCGCAATACGCCTTGATCGCGCTCGGTCTGACCCTGATCTTCGCTCTGATGAACGTGCTAAACTTTGCCCATGGGCAGATGTACGTTCTCGGTGGCTTCATCACCTACACCGTCTATGGCCAGCTCGGCATGCCTTTCGTCGTCGCGCTCGTCGCGTCCGGGATCACGCTGCTGGTCATTGGAGCGCTGGTCGAGAAATTCCTTTTCAGAACGGTGATTAGGCGAAGCGTGCGGGAGGAAAGTACGATGCTTCTCGCGGCGGCGGTCGCATTCTTCCTCGACGCCGTGATCCTCCTCCTGTTCGGCGAAAAGCAGCGCGGCGTGCCGAAGATCGTCAACGGCGTCTTCGTCTCCGACAGCCTCATAATGCCTTACGACCGGCTGCTGGTCGGCGCACTCGCCATACTGTTCATCGCCTCCTTCGTGCTTTTCATGCAGTACAGCAAGCCGGGACGCGCCATGCGGGCGCTGGCGCAGGACCGGGTCGCGGCACAGCTTATGGGCGTCGAGGTCGACCGCTATTCGATGATCGGCTTTGCGCTCGGCGCGATGCTTGCCGGCATAGTCGGCGGGCTGCTGGTCGCCATCACCGGCGTCAATTCGGGCATCGGCGGGCCGATCTCGATCAAGGCGTTCTTGATGGTGATGATCGGCGGCGCCGGCGTGGTCAGCGGAGCGATCGCCGGCGGCTTCATCCTCGGCATGATGGAATCGGTCGGCCTGACGGTGCTACGCCAATATGGCGACGTCACTTATCTCGTCATCTTCGCCGCGCTGATGGTGTTCCTGAGCATCCGCCCGAACGGGCTCATGGGCAAGCCGTGGGGGTGATCGACATGAAGCGTACACGCAACATCCTCGGCGTCGCTGTCTTCCTGCTGGTCGTACTCATCGGCGTGCCCTGGCTGATCGAGGCGACGGGTCGGCTCGACCTCTACTACACGCTGACTTCGGTCGCGCTGCTCAGCATCGCCAGCGCCGGGGTGTGGGTGACTTTCTACATCGGCCGCATCAATATCGGCCAGGGTGCCTTCGCGCTTATGGGCGGCTATGTTTCGGCCATCCTTGTCGTCCAGTATGGTGTGTCGTTCTGGCTGACACTGCCGCTGGCTGGGCTATTCTGCGCCGCTGCAAGCGTGCTGATCGGGCTGCCCATCCTCAGGCTTCGCGGCGTCTATTTCGCCATGGTCACGCTGGTTTTGACCGAAGTGGCGCGGCTGCTCGCACTGGCACTGCCGATCACCAACGGAGCCAAGGGCATGGTCAGCATTCCGCTCCCCGGCGGCATCTCGATATTCGGGCTGACCATCCTTCCGGATTTCGCGACGCTCGCCAATCCGCGTCCCGCCTTCTATCTGGTGTCGGTTGTGCTGATGGTGCTGTGCTTTGCAGCGCTCTACCGCCTAGTCCATTCGCGCATCGGCAAACTCTGCCAGTCGTTGCAGCAGAACGAGGAACTGGCCTCCTCGATCGGCGTCAATATCGCCTATCTGCGCGTCATCGCCTACGCCATCTCCTCGTTCCTCGGCGGTCTCGGCGGCGCGATGTTCGTCGCCATCTCTCAGTCGATCTATCCGTCCAGCTTCACCGTCACCGACTCGGTGAACTTCATGCTGAACTGCTTCCTCGGCGGGCTCAGCTACGTCTTCGGGCCGATGATCGGCACCTTCGTGCTCTATTTCGGCTGGGATTTCCTGTTCGAGACCGGCGAGTTCCAGTTGCTGATCTTCTCGTCGGTGCTGATCGCGCTGATGCTGTTCCTTCCCAACGGCCTGCTCAGCCTCCGGCTGTTCGGCAAGAAGCAGGGCTAGGACCATGACTGACCTTCTCCAGATCAAGGCAGTGACCAAACGCTTCGGCGGGCTGGTCGCGGTCAACAATGTTTCCTTCGCGGTCCGCGAACGCGAGATCCTTTCCGTCATCGGCCCCAACGGCGCCGGCAAATCGACGCTGTTCAAGCTGATTTCCTCTTTTCTCAATCCGACCTCGGGCGAAGTGCTGTTCCGGGGAGAGCGGATTTCAGGCCTGGCGCCGCATATCGTCGCCCGGAAGGGCGTCGTGCGCACGTTCCAGGAGACGACGATCTTCAAGGGCATGACGGTGCGCGACAATGTCATAATCGCGCATCACCTGCGTTCCAATGCCAGCCTTGCCGGCTTCTATCTCGGCACGAATACCGCACGGCGCGACGAAGATGAATTCGGCCGCTCGGCCGACGAGATCATCGACTTCCTCGGTCTCGGCGCGCAACGGCATGAGATCGCCAGCACGCTGCCGCACGGCCATCTGCGCGCGCTCGGGATTGCCATCGGGCTCGCCACGAACCCGACCGTCCTTCTGCTCGACGAGCCCTTCGCTGGCATGAACCATGACGAAACCGTGCGCGCGGTGGAGATGGTGCGCGGCGTGCGGAAGCGCGGCGTGACTGTCCTGCTGGTCGAGCACGATATGCCCGCCGTCATGAACATTTCCGACCGAATCGTCGTCCTGAACTTCGGTGTGAAAATCGCCGAGGGAACGCCGAAGGAAATCCAGGAGAACGAAAAGGTCATCGAGGCCTACCTCGGCGCCGAAGATGAGACGATCGGATTTTAGCCATGAGCGAACTGCTGAAAGTCTCCGACGTCGAACTCTACTACGACCATGTCTATGCACTGAAGGGTGTGTCGCTCAACGTCAACGAGGGCGAGACCGTCGCGCTAATCGGCGCGAACGGCGCGGGCAAATCTTCGATCCTGCGCGCCATCACCGGCCTGAAGAAGGTCCGCAGCGGCGAGATTCATTTCCAGGGCCACCGCATCGACGGAACGCGCCCTGACGAGCTGGTCAGGATGGGCATCGCCATGGTGCCGGAGGGTCGGCGCGTCTTTTCCTACATGACGGTGCGCGACAATCTGATGATGGGCGCCTTCACCCGCATCGACAAGGCCGAAATCGCAAGGACGCTGGACATGGTGCTCGGGCGCTTCCCGCGCCTGAAGGAACGCTATTCCCAGACGGCGGGTACGATGAGCGGCGGCGAACAGCAGATGCTGGTGATCGGGCGGGCGCTGATGGCCAAACCGAAGCTTCTGCTGCTCGATGAACCCTCGCTCGGCGTCGCGCCGAAGCTCGTTCAGGACATCGCCCGCTCCATCGTGGCGATCAATCGCGACGAAAAGGTCAGTGTTCTCTTGGTCGAGCAGAATTCGCGCATGGCGCTGCGCATCTCGCAGCGCGCCTACGCACTGACGACCGGAAAGATCGCGCTGGCCGGACATTCGGCTGAGCTGCTTGGCGACGACCGGGTCAAGAAACTCTATCTCGGCGGCGAAATATGAAAGCGCAAATGGACGTACTCGTCGTCAATCCCAACACCACCGCGTCCATGACCGAAAAGATCGGCGAGGCGGCGCGCCTTGCGGCTTCGGCCGGCACCAGGATCATCGCCGTCAATCCGAAGGACGGGCCGCCGAGCGTCGAAGGCTATTTCGACGAGGTCTTCGCCATCCCGGGAATGATCGGCGAGATCCTGAGACATCCGGCGGCGAGCGCCTGCGTCATCGCCTGCTTCGACGACACCGGCCTCGACGCAGTACGCTGCGTCGGCGAGATGCCGGTGGTCGGCATCGGCGAAGCGGCGTTTCACATGGCGAGCCTGATTGCCGGCAAGTTCAGCGTGGTGACGACGCTGTCGCGTTCGGTGCCGGCGATCGAGCACAATCTGGTGCGCTACGGCCTCGCCAGCCGCTGCGCCAGGGTGCGGGCAAGCGACGTTCCCGTTCTGGAGCTCGAAGTGCCCGGCTCCAACGCCCGCCATCGAATTTCGGAGGAGATCGAGCGCGCCATCCGCGACGACCGGGCCGAAGCGATTGTGCTGGGATGCGCCGGCATGGCCGACCTCGCCGCCGCGCTCAGCCGCGAACATAGCCTTCCCGTGCTCGACGGCGTCGCCTGCGCAGTAAAACTCTGCGAGAGCCTCGTCGGCCTTGGCCTGTCGACCTCAAAGCGCGGCGGCTACCAGGTTCCACTCGAAAAATCCTTCGCCGGAATCTTTGCGCCCTTTTCGCCCTCCGGCCGTGTATCCTGATGCGTGCAAAATTGTTGACATTCCCACACAGGATGTTCGATGTGCGGCCGGAAACGCGGTGTTCGTGCCGCTATGCGATCCGGCCGCCGGGACAATGAGACGATGGACCTGCTTGGGCCAAAGCCACGGGATGGCGACAAGCCGACGATGCGCTGGTTTCCGGTCTATGCCGGCCTGCGCGACGCCATCGTCAGCCACCGCCTCGCACCGGGCACAAAACTACCCGAGGACGAACTCGCCTCGATCTATTCGGTGAGCCGCGCGGTGATACGCGCGGCGCTGCAGGCGCTGTCGCATGACCGCTTGGCTCGGCTCGAGCCGAACCGCGGCGCGTTCGTCGCCCAGCCGACCAAGCAGGAAGCGCGCGAGGTCTTCGAGGCGCGGGCGCTGATCGAGCCCAAGGTCGCGGCGCTTGCCGCCGAAGTGGCAAAGCCGGCCGAGATCGCGCAACTGCGGCTTCATCTCGAAAAAGAGCACGAGGCCCTGCATGCCGGCCGCGACAGCGACGCCATCATGCTGTCGGCAAAATTCCATGTCGGCATAGCCGAAATCGCCGGCCATTCTATCCTGACCGGTTTCGTCAAAGACCTGCTGTCGCGGTCGTCGCTGATCATCGCGCTCTACTGGCGCCGCCGCGACACCACCTGCGAAAGCCACGCCCATCACGCCCTCGTCGATGCCATCGAAAAGCACGACGCACAAAACGCGTCCGACCTGATGCGAAGCCATCTCGTCGAACTTCTGTCCGGCCTTGATCTGTCGCTTGGCGAGAAGAAGCCCGAGAGCCTGTCGGACATCTTGCGCTGATCTGCGCTGTCAAACTCTTCGCCAAGCTTCGCATTGCAGATGTCGTCGCGATGCTGGACGAATATCGGATCACCCGCAACCGACACCGGCCAACGAAGCTCGCGCGTAAGTGGCCGCTCTCAAAGCTAGTAAAGCCGAAGTGCCATACTTGATCGCCCCCGATCGGGCGCTCACGGCGAAGCCAGGATGCACGTCACCCCGCAATCCTGACTTGGCGCCTACCCCTGAAACGTCCCAATGCGACATTTCTACTTGCCAGCAACGCGACATTCGAACTTGGTTGCAACATGATCCCAGGTTGATTGGCGATCCTGCCCCCGGTCCACCCGGTTCCGAAACGGCACTATGCGCCATCTTGGGACGTTCAATGCGGCGGGGAACTTCGCGATCCGACCCTTCTTCCCGACCTTGACAGCCAAGTGCAATATGCGCCAGTTGCGTCTTCGGTCGTTGCAAGCCGTTGACACGATATGATTCAGCATTGTTGGGCGGTAGCCCGAGGATTGAATCCGATATTCGCCTTGCTGGAATGTCTAATGCGACTCCGTCATGATCTTTCCGGCCCTGTCGAGCGACGCTGCCAAAGCCGGTGACGCCAATGCAGGTGACGAGGTCAGGCTAGATCAGTGCAGCAGATCCGCCCGGCGACTTTTCTTTTTGCGGCCCGAGCCCTGCGGGACATGGGCGACGGCTTCGTGGCCGTTCTGTTGCCGGTCTATCTCCTCGCATTAGGCTTCGCGCCTCTGCAGGTCGGCATCATTGCAACCGCATCGCTGCTCGGTTCAGCGCTCTTGACCATCGCCGTCGGACTCCTTGGTGCCCGACACGATCACCGCCAACTCCTGCTTACCGCCGCCAGTCTGATGGTCGCCACGGGTGTGGCCTTTGCTGTCGTCCACGACTACGCGCTGCTTTTGGTGATCGCCTTCGCAGGCACCATCAACCCGTCGGCCGGCAGCGTCAGCGTATTCGTGCCCTTAGAGCATGCCGTGCTAACACGCGAAGTCACCGACGCCGCGCGGACCAAGATGTTCGCGCGCTACAGCCTTGTGGGTGCGCTCGCAGCCGCGGTTGGCGCGCTCGCTTCGGCGACACCTGATCTTCTGGCTCCAGCCGGCCTCGATCAACTCACCGGCATCAAGGCGATGTTCGTGCTCTATGCGTTGCTGGGCCTGCTCGGCGGTCTCCTTTACGCGCAGGTCCCGCAGCGCCGTCCAACGTCGGACTCCGGCAGCACGTCCGCGCTTGGCCCCTCGCGGAATATCGTTTTCAGGCTTGCGGCCCTTTTTAGCCTTGATGCCTTTGCCGGCGGCTTCCTCGTCCAGTCGTTGCTTGCCCTGTGGCTTTTCGAAAAATTCGACCTGTCGCTTTCGGAAGCGGGCTTTTTCTTCTTCTGGTCCGGCGTCCTTTCGGCGTTCTCATCCCCCGTTGCCGCCTGGCTGTCGCGGCACATCGGACTCATCGACACGATGGTGTTCACACACATTCCGTCCAGCATCGCCCTGATGCTGGCGGCGCTTGCGCCGACGCTCCCTCTGGCGCTCGCCCTGCTGCTGATCCGTGCCGCGCTTTCGCAGATGGACGTCCCGACGCGCTCATCTTACGTCATGGCAGTCGTCACGGAGGCGGAGCGGGCAGCCGCCGCGAGCTTCACATCGGTACCGCGCAGTTTGGCTGCCGCAGCCAGTCCCGCCCTGGCGGGCGCTCTGTTCGCTGCCTCGTTCCGGGCATGGCCCCTCCTGATCTGCGGCACACTCAAAATCATTTATGATCTGCTGCTGCTGATGCAGTTCCAGAACGTCAAGCCGCCAGAGGAACGCTGATATTTGGGTTGCTTGACCGGGAGGGGTCAATGGCGAAGGCAAATGTTGGAAAGGTCGTCGATCATTTCGGCTCTGACTCCGGACTTGTTGAATGCCTAATGTGACCCGACATCCTCGACGCGAGGCCTGCAGACCATCACCCGCCAGCGCAGCAGACAACGAAATTCTCCGCTGGGCTCTGCCGATCAGGCAGGCCGTGCTTTGTAAAAGCGGCACCAACCATCGGGGCTAATTTCACCGGCGACAATCTCGGATGCATTCGGCTTCAGGAAATGGGAGCACCCGGCGCAGCGGCGACCTTTCTTTGGAACATCCTAATAAAGCGCCACAGGCTTTTGGGGTTGTTTCGGCGCCGCGCCGCAGGCTGACCTGTCATGCAGGAAGCAAGCCCACCTGCACCGGCAGTCGCCGCGCCGGTCATCGACACCTTAAGAATTTCCGGCGAGACAGCGCTTGGCCTGGCTCACGTTGTGCCGACCCGCAATTTATCTCACCACGATCTTCTTTGATGATCTTTCCTCCCAATCGTACCCAAAGAAGCGCCGAGTGCTGATCAGATCGATTTGAGGTACTCGATCAGATCACTCTTTTCCTGGTCGGTCAGAGCAAGGCCGAGATGGCCGTCATAGTGCTCCTTCTGCGCAAGACGTCGATCGGTTCCACTCCTCCTGCCAGGGGTCGATCAAGTTTAAGGACCCGACGTCTCCTCCCGGCTCCAGGTCTATTTCTATAAAACCGTGCGTCACACCGTCCTGCTTCCTTGATCCCTTGCCTTCCCTTACAATCCCTTCCGGATACAGAGGAGTTCCGCCATGAGCGAAGACGCCGTCAACATGTCGATCCGCAAGTTCCTGAAGGAAGTCGGCGTCACCTCCCAGCGCAAGATCGAGGAGACGGTGCGCGAAGGGCAAATCGGAGGCAAGAAGCTGAAGGTCCGCATGACGCTGACGGCGGAAGGCACCGGCCTCAACCACGTGGTGGACGGCGAGATCGAACTTCCATAAGCGGGGCGAAGCGACCTAGCGAAACGGCCGAGGCGGCCGAAAGCGTCGAGACGGATCAGCGGTTGGAATGGCGTCTGGCCGGGTGGATGTAGTACCGCTCACCCCGCGCTCTTGCGACTCTGACGGAACGCGAAACACCGATCCTTTCCAGTCGTTGGTTCAACGAATCTATGGAGGCGCCCGACGAGGATATGCGGTTGTCGAGGAACCGGGCCGACGTGTCGTCGCGGAGGAACTTGATCGGAACGGCGATGTGCTACCCCTGGGTTGACGGGGCGGCGTTCGCCCGCCGCGCCGTTATGTGAAGCGGCCGGGCGACCGTCTCCAACGCCGGTTGCCCGTTTGAAACTCGAGCGCGGCCGCAGCATCGATTTGATCTGTCGCCGGCGCGCAGCCTCTCCAGCGCCTCCAATTTGCCGTGCAACCATTTCCAAGGCTGGCAGGCTAATTTCGATGGGGCGCACCTCGTCCACTCTGGCGCCCGATCCCATATCGCGTTGCCCAACGACGAATGGTCCTGTCATCGCGGCCAGCATAGTCGGCGGCTGATTTGATATCCCGCACTTCATCGGGCCGCATCAGGATGGATCGAGGGGGGCGCCTTGTTTCTGGCGCTGTTTTGACAGGGAGCGCGTTGGTCATTCGGCCCATCGCGCCTGTCGCGGCTGCAAAGACGGCCGGACCATATTGGCAGCGCTCATCACCTGATAGAGGAACGGCGGCACCCCGCTCGCCCGATATCAGGGAACGATATCGCCCCCCATGTATTAGAAACTGATGGACACTATGGAACCCCACGGCCACGGGATAGCGGCCGATATTTTGACATCGGAAGTTGCCATTGCCAGGCAGCGCATCCATCGGACCGAGCTCGCGCTTCAACGCACTGAAGAAATGCTGGCCAAGAATCTCGCGCTGCGCAGCAGGATACGAGCTGCGGTCGAGGCCGCAGACCGCTTGGTGAAGATCGATCCCCCCAGCTTTGAACGGCGTCGCCCAGGTTGAACTGGGCCGGCGCTTCATTCGTCGCGCCCCACCGGCCACCGGCGCCACCACTCAAGCACCGCGGCAACCATGTCCACAGACGGCGAGCGCGGTTCATCGTGGGCGGACTGGTGCTCGGCCAGGAACCGATCGTCGTCCATGCGGCCGATGGCTTCAGCGACGTGGGCCAGCGGTTGGTCGATCCAGGCCGCCGCGGAGCGATCGGTCGACGTCATGCCGACGGCTCGGTGTCGGGAATGCTCGGGGCGGCGGTGGGTAGTGGTACACTCGCCGGAAAGGTCGGCAATTGGCGCGTTGTGCCGGTTCGGAACCGGGTGGACCTGGGGAGAACCGTCAATCAACCTTCGGTCTGTTACACTTCTCCGAAGCTGACGTTCGCGGTGCGGCCCGGAATGCCACCGAACCTGCCGACATCATAGCCACGCCTCGAGTAGAGGCTTCGTCTCGAGCACCTCGGCACGGTTCTGTTCGCGCGATAGAAGCAGCGGTTGGCGATTGAGCAGCATGGAATCGCCGAATTCATGCGCGCGGTATCGATACGCGGTGAAGGCTGCGGAGGCCTTAGCGAGCAGAGCATCGTCGGCAAAGGCGCGCAGGAGCTCGAAATGGCTTTCGCCGGGCTGGTGGACGCCTGTGAGAATCGCATCGACCACGCGAAGCCGCGTGCCCCGCGCGATGCACCCTGTCGCAATGCCATTTCCGGCACGCACATTGCCGCCGGGATTGGCGGCTGCCTCAAGTGCGCGCACTACGCTCGTGCCGATCGCAATGATGCGGCTGCCGCGCAGCTTCGCCCGCGCGACCTGCGCCGCGGTGCGCCCAGGGATGCGGTATGGCTCGTCGAAGGGAAGGCGCGAGTCGAGCGCGGGATCGCCGGTGGAAGACACGCCCGAAGCATGCGTGAGTGTTGCAAAGCCAACGTCGTGCCGACGCCAGGCTTGGAGCGTGCGCCAGTCGAGCGCGAAGCCTGCCGACGGCGCCTCGAACGCGACCGGCCCGGCGGCAATCTTCGTCCAAACATCCCACAGTGCCAACGGCTCGGGAACATGCGCGTATTGGATCGGCCGGCCGTGCTGCGCCAATCCTGCAAGCACTGCTGCGCGGTTGCCGGGGAAGTGCAACTCGAGAAGGCGTGGATGGTCGAGAAGGCGCTCGACGACGGCGTCAAGCGAGCCGAGCCGGAGGCGATCGCCTGGTGACAGCGGAGGTGGGGGCAGCCGGTCTTCCGTGCGCGTGCGGTGATCGCCCGAGCCGAAGGCAATCGCCACGAAACGGGTTGGATCGGGAAGTGACAGCCAGCCCGCCAGGCGGATCTCGATCGCCTCACCGCTTGGGACATGCGTGCCGTGCAAGCTGGCAGGCAAGGTCGCGGCGTCATTGGCGACGACCTGATCGCCGGGACCGAATAGCGTTGCGATTCCAGCGCGCGGCAGGTCGCGTATCGTGCCGTCCGCCTCGACGACCAACAGCCTGCCTGCGCGCCGATCGGAACGATCGGCGGCAATCATGCGCATGCCCCGGCGTGAAGCGTAGCGCGGACCTGTAACGCGTCGATCATCTTTTCGATGATCTCGGCAGCAGCCAGCTCGGGGCGTTTCAATGTAGACGGATCGGCGTCAGGAAGCGCTAGCGCGTGCAGCGGGGTGTCCATGTCGCCAGGGTCGGGTGCGAGGAGCTGTATGCCGTCGGCTTTCGCCTCCTCCTCCCAAATCGCCGTCAGATGGGCAAGAGCGGCCTTGCTCGCCCCATACGCGCCCCAGCCGGGATAGGCGTTCACCGCCGCGTCGCTGGAGATGTTGATCACCATCGCGCCACGGCCCTCGCGTGCGGACGCGGCAAGCGCACCGAACAGGGCCTTCGTCAGCCGGAACGCGCCGACCAGGTTGACCGCGAGCGCCACTTCCAGCTCCTCGCACTCAGTATCGGCGAGGAGCGCCAGAGGGACAGGGCCGAGGCTCGAGGCATTGTTGATCAGGACGTCGAGCCCGCCGAGGCTGGCAGTGACCTGTAGCGCGATCGAGTAGGTGTCCTCCTTCTTGCCGACGTCGCCGACAATGCCGTGCGCGCCCGTCTCGTCAGCGATGCGTTCGACATTCGCGGCGGTGCGAGCGACGAAGGCCACGCACGCACCCTGCGCGGTCAGCTGCCGCACAAGCGCCATTCCGAGCCCGGAGGTGCCGCCCGTGACCGCCACGCGAAGTCCTTGAAGATCAATATTCGACTGCATTACCGGTGCTCCTTCAAGCTTTATGGCCCTTGCTACAAGTTCAAGTTAACTTGAAGTCAAGCGGGAATCGTGCTTTCGTTCATGCATGGATTCCATGCTGACCATCACCGACGTGTCGCGGCGCAGCGGCGTCGCCTCATCGGCCCTGCGCTTCTACGAGGAGCGCGGCCTAATCGCGTCCGAGCGGGCCGGCTCGGGACACAGACGCTATCCGCGATCCGTGCTGCGCCGGATCGCCTTCATCGTCTTCGCGCAGCGAATTGGGCTGACGCTTGAGGAGATCGGCGCCGAGCTCGCCAAGTTGCCAGCCGATCGCGTGCCGTCGCGTCGGGATTGGTCGCGGTTGTCGGGCCAGTGGACTAAGCGCATCGACCAGCGCATCGCCGAGTTGCAGCGCCTGAGGTCCGGGCTTACCGAGTGCATCGGTTGCGGCTGTCTGTCGATCGACCGGTGTAGCCTTGCGAACCCTGCCGATATGGCAGGACGCAAGGGGCCGGGGCCGAGGTATTGGCTGGGGTGAGTTGGCAGCGTGCCTGTCACTATTGCAGGACTCGGCAGCGCAAGACTTCGCCAAGTGCGAGACGTTGCGGCCCGGTAAGGTTCAGCGGCGGTATTGTTCGTCGCTGACTTTCTCCATCCGCTCGACGGCCTTGCCATCAAGTGCTTGCGTCGTCCTGCCAGACGGTCGTTCCTTCTAAAAACGCGGCTGCATTTCAGCAGGCCAAGCGAAATAAGGAAATACGTCGAACTGCTCCGGGTGCGGCAGTCATCAACCTCTTCAGTCCCGCCCGAAACGTTTGAGTATTGGAGCCGTTGCGCGTTGGCACAGGCTGATCGGATTGATCCGGCGGTTGGGGAACCTTTCTTGCGGCAACGAAGGACGAAGATGGTGTTTAGGCCATCGGTAATGGTAGCCCGTTCAAAATTTCGCCAATCGTTGGTTGATCGCCCGAACGGTACTGCATTCGGTACCGCATGACCCAAGGTTTTACGTTAAGTATCCGAATTTGTCAGCTTTTTCGGCGCAGTTCGTCCCATCCATCATCGTCGAGTTCGTGGTTGCTCGATCTCGATTTGCTGTCAGGCCGCTTGCCAACGATAGCAAAAAAGCGCCGCCTCAATAGTGGGTGTCGCGATGTAGCGGTCTCCCACTACCAAGAATTTCTCAAGTAAACTTGACAATCGGCTAGCCCTTAAAGCTGGCCGATTGTGTTTCGCGCCATGTTGCAAGCAGCTACCGGTGATTTGCAAGGATTTCCTGCGACACTCGGCAAATCCACGCGACACGCGCGCGACATGGATTGACCTTTTCAGGAACCGGCTTCGAAACTGGCCCTGGCAGCTTGGTTCCTTTCGTTATGCTTGCCACCGAGGCTGCGGGCGTATCCCAGCGATCCGGAACAGCGTTATCGCCGCACACAGGGCGCTCCCTTCAACGTCCGCTTCAAAGTGTCGGCATTGAGTCCCTCTCATCGCGCAAATTAGACACAACGCGGCGGTTCTGCGACCTGCAGGCGGTGTCGGGGCAGTCGCGGACGAGCCTGTCCTTGCCGTAGCCCTTGGCCCACATGCGATTGCGGTCTATACCGCCGGCGGCGAGGTAGTCCATCACCGCATCGGCGCGCTGCTGCGACAGCGCCATTTCACTTGCGCCGGGATCGTCGGCGAACCCCTGCAGCTTGAGCAGCCAGCGCGGATGCTTTGCTAACCAGGCGATCTGGGTGTCGAGGGTGGCCTTGGCGACAGAATCGAGCGCGGCCGAACCTTGCGTGAAATAGGTGCGGCGGCCGACATTGAGGATAAAATCCTCCTCGCTGCCCGGCTGCACGTTCTGGAAGCCGGCAACCTCGGTGTTGGTGATGTCAGGCGTGGAAGGGGCGAGCGTGTTGCTGGTCGAGCAGGATGCGACCAGCATCAGCAGGCCGGCAGCGAGCAGCCGGCGCGTGTTTTCAATCATGCGGTTCATGAGGCGCCAATCATTCGACAGTGGTGGAAGCGGGCGCCTGGTCGGCGATATGCGGCAGGACCTGCACCGCGGTGCCGATCGGGCAGCGCTGGTAGAGGTCGATGATGTCTTCCGGGAACATGCGGATGCAGCCGCTGGAAGCGTCGGTGCCGATGCTCCATGGCTCCAGCGTGCCATGCAGGCGGTAGCCGGTGTCAGCGCCGTCGCGGTGCAGATAGAGCGCGCGCGGCCCGAGCGGATTGTTGGACGCGCCGCCTGCGATCATGGGCGGTAGTTCCGGCCTGCGCTTACGCATTTCGGGGGGCGGGACCCAATCCGGCCACAGCGCGCGGCGGTCGATCGTCGCGCGGCCGTACCATTTGAAGCCGTCCTTGCCGACGCCGACGCCGTAGCGGATGGCGGTCTTGTTTTCCATGATGACGTAGAGGAAATGGTGGCGGGTATCGACCACGACGGTGCCGACCGGCTCGCTGCTGAAATACTTGACGATCTGGCGATGCCATCTCTTGTCGATCTTGGCGAAGTTGGTCTTGCGATAGACAAAATTGTTGTCGCTGGCGGTACCCGCGAAAAAGGATTTTGCCGCCGCGGCTTGAGCAATATTGCTGGTTGCACCCACCGCGACCAGCGCCAGGCCGCCGAGCACGACACCCCTGCGTGACGAAACCATCGGCAATATCCCCCATGCCAAAAGCCTAGCTCAAGCATAGTTGAGAATTACTTCGCCTCAAAGTGGAAAATGCCGCGTTGCTGCAGTCCGCCGGAAGCGGACTGGCGGGAGGTGAATAGCTGCCATTCCAGCACTCCGCTGTACGCGCCCGCCGGTGCCGCAACGAAGCTGCGCCGAGTGAGCCTTGAGCACGTATGTCCATGACGGAGACGAGCCAAATCCCGTCGTCGACTTTGGTGATTCCGAGCCTCTGGCCGGCGAGCGTTGCGCTCGAAGCAGAGCTGTCGGTCTATTCTGCCAGCCTCCTGCATAGCCGCATTCCGTCGCGATCGACTGCGTCGCTCTCAGAAGGCGCCCGGCGGCGGAAACGGCTAAAACGCCTGCCTTTTCGCCGGCAGCTCAGCCGCTTTCCGTCGAAGGGTGAACCCGCTGCCTAGTCCGAAATGGTTACTTGCGCTTCAGCTAATGTAGTCACATTCTTGGGCAGTCGGAAGCCGCATGGATCGGCCAGGCGCGAGTAACCTCTTCGCCGGCGTCTCAAGGCAGTCGACCACACGTTTTCGGTGCTCTAAGGGGGAAATCAATGAGATTGGTGATTATTTGTGCGGCAATGGTGATTGCCGTATCCACCGCCGCCGTTGCGCACGAGAAAAAGAGGGTGGTCAACACAGCGTCGGCCTGCGCCGACCTGTCGCGCAGCACGATCAAGAAAACCAGGGAAACAAAGCTGGATCGCAGTTCAACCGGAACTGTCTCCAGCGGGATTTCGAAAGACAAATCGGAGCCGCGCCTGGGCTATGAAATGGTTAATCCTGCAATCATATCTATCTATTAGCTGCGGAAAAGCAGGCACGTCTACGCAGGCTTGATCCTGCGGGACAGAAGTTGCCACTGCCTGCGCTCAATGTTTGATGCGGTCGCGCAGTGCGTACCAAAGCATGCCGAGCACGTGGAGCGGGCCGCTCAGCGCCGTGCCGCCGAGGAACGGCAGCGTCGACAGGATCACCCCTGGCCCGAATAGCCATGCGCAAAATAGACCTCGCCGTAGCGGCCGACATGCGGCAGGCGCGGTGTCGTCAACTGGCATTTGCATCGAGTCGCAGCCGAATGAAGTCATATCGGGCGTGGCGCTGTAGCCGAAGGCTGAGGTCGGAATCAGAAAGGCACCTGCGCTCAACGGCCATTCGCCCGGCGGACCCGCCAGATGACATTACCGACGTCGTCGGCGACGAGCAGTGCGCCAGTCTGATCGATAGCTACGCCGACCGGACGGCCCATCGCCTCGCCATTACGCCCGATGAAGCCAGTGAGCACATCTTTCGGAGGGCCGCTCGGTTTGCCACCACGGAACGGCACGAAGATCACCTTGTAGCCGCTATGCACGCTTCTATTCCACGAGCCGTGCTGGCCGACGAAGGCGCCGTTGCCGTAGGCCGGACCGAGCCGGGCGCCTTTGGAGAAGGTCAGTCCCAGCGAGGCGGTATGAGAGCCCAGGGCGTAATCGGGCTTGATCGCCGTCGCCACGAGATCGGGGCGCTGCGGCTTGACGCGTTCGTCGACGTTCTGTCCGTAGTAGCTGTAGGGCCATCCGTAGAAAGCGCCGTCACGAACCGAGGTCATGTAATCCGGCACAAGGTCGTCGCCGATTTCGTCACGCTCGTTCACGGCGACCCAAAGCTCGCCAGTTTCAGGATTCCAGGAGAGCCCGTTTGGGTTGCGCAGGCCCGAGGCGAAGACCCGAGTGCGGCGGGTAGACCGATCCACTTCAAGAACGGCGGCGCGGTTCTTCTCCGCGGCTATGCCGTTTTCTCCAACGTTGCTGTTGGAACCAACGGTGACATAGAGCTTGCGTCCATCCGGACTTGCGATCACGTCCTTGGTCCAATGATGGTTGAGGTCCCCGGCCGGCAAGTCGATGATCTTTTCCGGCGACGCGCTGACTCGGGTCTGGCCGTTGGAGTAGGGGAAAGCGACGAGTGCGTCGGTATTCGCGACAAAGAGCTTGCCTTTGGACAGCGTCATGCCGAACGGCGAATTGAGGCCTTCCG
Organism: Mesorhizobium sp. M0904; assembly: GCF_040319475.1. Taxonomy (NCBI): domain Bacteria; kingdom Pseudomonadati; phylum Pseudomonadota; class Alphaproteobacteria; order Hyphomicrobiales; family Phyllobacteriaceae; genus Mesorhizobium; species Mesorhizobium sp. M0904. Next base: position 27,721 of record NZ_JAMYOC010000006.1, read on the forward strand.
CGAACGTCGTGCGCACATCCGCAATGCCATCGCCATCTGTGTCGCGCAGGAGCGTGATGCGGTTAGCACTTTTGGTCGCGGCGCCGGCCCGCTTCATAGCCAGGTCCATGAAGACCTTTCTGAGACTAAAGCCTTCGTCATGCTTGGCAGGGGCATTGGTCTCAGCAACCAGCACGTCGCCGTTCGGAAGCACATGCAGCCAGCGCGGATGGTCGAGGCCGGTGGCGAAGGCGTTCACTGTCAGCCCCTTCGCCGGGGTCGGCATACCTCCTTTCTGCCAGCCTTTCGCCTCGGCGATGTTAACAGTCGGGATCAGCGTCGGCCTTGGTTTCGGTAAGGTGGGGTTGGGGCCATAGCCGGTTATTGCCCCGGTTTTTTGCGCCGGCCCGGTTTTTTGCGCCGGAATACCGACGCAGCTCGCCATGACGGCTCCCAATACCGCCACGAGTACGCTTCCTCGGAAGCCGGCATGCATCGGACGTCCTCCGCATGGATCTGTGTCGCGCTCTTTGTGCAAACGGAAGTCAGTGGCTTATTCTTCCAATTGCTTCGAAACAGCGGCGCTCGTGATCCGCGGACCAGGAATTCGCGACAGATCTGCTCTCGGTAGAAATATGGCGCGAGGAGATTGTGGCAACCGCCCGAATATCTGTCGCGCGATATGAATCTCACATTCGTATCGCGCGAAATCGATACGGCTTGCGCTTTTCGGTATCGAGTTGCTCAATGGGCCAACATGCGTTGGAATGGAGCGAGACCGTGAACGGCGGGACCCACAATGACCCACCGATTGCACTGGCTGGTGAAACAGCTGTTGTCGCTGCTTAGCAAGGCGCTGCAAATCTGCTAAAGTCCGCGGTGGGAGGAGACGGATATCCAATCGCTGCCGATAGCACATCCAAGTGTAGCGAAGGCGAGACCCGACGCATCACTCCCGCTCGCCTATTCTCTCGCGACGCTCTGCTGGCTCCTGTCGGCCGGCGTCTATATCGCAGCCAAGTGGGTTGCCCCCGAGATGCCGCCTTGGGCACTCTGCTTCTGGCGGCTGACGCTTGCCTGCGCGATCCTGCTGCCTATCGTCCATCGTCATCACGGGGCGATGCTCGAGCTGATCCAATCCCGGGTGATCGAGGTGCTGGTCATCGGCGCCATCGGGCTGACCTTGTGTCAGGGCATGATCTACACGGGCCTCAACTACACCAACGCGACAACCGCCGGCATCATCATGGCGCTGTCGCCGATCATGACCATGGTGCTTGCCCGCTTCGTGCTCGGCGAGCCCCTCGGTGTCTGGAAAGCGCTTGGAGCGCTGGTCGCTCTGGCCGGGATGGTGGTGATCGTGGCGCGCGGCGACCTTGCCGCGCTGATGCAACTGCAATTCAATCCCGGCGAGTTGTGGATCGTCGGCAGCGCCTTTTGCTGGGGCCTCTACACCGTGCTGCTGCGTCGCGCCAAATTCGCTATCGAGCTTCTGCCGATGGTGGTCCTGCTGCTGGGAGCCGGCGCGCTGGCCGCACTGCCCCTTTATCTCTGGGAACTGTTTTCCGGGGATCGTTCGGCGCTGCATGCGAACGGCCTGCTGGCCCTCGCCTATGTTGCTGGCCCGGGCGGCGCCCTGATGTACTATCTCTACAACCGTAGCGTCGAGACGCTTGGCGCCGGGCGCGCCAGCATGCTGCTCTATCTGCAGACCGCCTTCGTCGCCGTTCTCGCTTATCTGTTCCTCGGCGAAAGCTTGCACGACTACGATCTCGCCGGCGCCGCCCTCATCATCGCCGGCCTGCTGCTCGCCACCGCGATCAAGCCGAGGCAGCGCACGGTGCGTGTCGCGTGGTGAACCTCAGCACCGCCGCTTCGGCCAGCAACTCGTAAGTCTTTGACAGTCCTTTCGGCCGGTGCAGCCCATGACATTGAAGGCGGCGCGTGTTGGATCGCGATAACATCTTCTCTGCGGAAATACCGCCATGGCCGCGTCGAGCGGTGATCAATGCCGTTCAGCCATCATGCCAAAGGGAGACGGCTCTCGTGCCCGCCCATCCTCGAGCTCGAGCATCGAATCGAAATAAGTCTTCCAGCGCGTATCGTGGGTCACAACGCAGATCGCGACATTGCGGCTGTCCGCCAGATGCCTGAACACCTTCATCACCATCTCCGCCCGTGTACCATCCAATGCGGCGGTAGGTTCGTCGGCTAGAATAACGGTGGGATCGTTTGCCAAGGCCCTGGCGATTGAAACGCGCTGCTGTTCGCCGCCGGAAAGTTGGGAAGGATAATTGGAGCCGCGATGTTCGATGCCCAACGCGGCGAGAAGCCGGCTGGCTCGCGCCTGCGCCTGCTGGCGACCGACATCATTGACCTGCATGGCGATGGCAATGTTTTCGGCGGCCGTGAGAAAGGGGATCAGGTTCGCTTTCTGGAACACAAACCCAAGATGGGTCCGCCTGAAGGCCCGTAGCTCGTTGAGCTTCGCACCGGGACGCGAAATCACCTTGCCGTCGAACAGGACCTCTCCCGTTGTCGGTGTCTCCAGCAGACCGGCGATCATCAGCAGCGTCGTCTTGCCAGAGCCGCTGGGCCCGACGATGCCGGTAACACTGCCGGGGCTCAAGGTCAGCGAACCTGCCGCCAACGCGGTGACCGGCGAGCCGCCGCTCTCGTAGACCTTGCTGGCATTCCGAACCTCCAGCGTGGCGAGGCGGCGCTTCGACATCAGGCCAACACTTCCTGGGCACGGACCGCGAGCGCGCGACGAATCGCAAACCAGCTGGCCGCAAGGCTGAGTGCCATCAGCACGAACGACAACACGCCAAGATCGGATTCGGTCATCAGCACAGTTCTCGGAAATCTCGGATAGATCGTAAACGAGATGGCTATGGCCAGAACGAGGCTGCAAAAGCCGATCAGCCCCGCCTGCTGCGCAATCATGCCGATGATCACCCGGTCACGGGCGCCGATCAGCTTCAGAAGTGCTATCTGCGCGACCTTCTCGATTGTCATCGTATAGATGGTCAGTGCTATGACGGCGCAGCAGATCAGCAGCGTCATCGTCGTGAAAGCCAGGATCTGGACGCGGAGCTTGCCGAGGCGGCCGTCCAGTAGAAGCGTTTCCTGGTCCTGCTGCGTGAGGACCTCGACGTCGCCCCAGCGTTTGATCGAGTCACGCACGACCTCCTTGTCAGCGCCCGGGAGAGTTTCGACGATGACCGCAGCGACACTTCCGGTCTCGTCGCCGAGACCCATGCGCGTCTTGCCCTTGGCCGCACGGTTGAGGAGGATCGCCTCGCTGGGCAGCAGTCGGTTGATGACCTGCGCGTCCGGGATGGTGACGAACAACAATCCGTCGCCACCCATGTCGACCTGCCCGGCCGACACGCCGACAATCGTATAGCTATCTCGTCCAAGCCGGATCTCGTCACCCACAACCAGGCCTAAAGTCTTGTCGGCTATGGCCTCGTAGCGATTTGATTGGAAGTACCGGCCGGCGATCAACGGTATCCAGCTGCCACTGTCGCTTGGATAGTCCACACCAGTGACGGACATTCGCAGCGGAAGCCCGTCAATTTCGAACTGCTGGTTGTATTGGATGAACCGCCGCGTTGCCGCCACACCGGCCACACCGGCCACGCGGCGATCGAGATTCGCCGGTACGGCGGAGGATTCGGCGAACGGTCCGGACTTTCCCCCTTCGACGACCCAGAGGTCGGCACCAATGCCGTCGATCACGATCAAGGCTTCGTAGACGATGCCGCGATACATGCCCAGCATGCCGATCGTCGCCGCCATCAGCAGGCCGACGCCGAAAACGGTCAGGATGAACCTCAGCAGGTTATGCCTGATATCTTTGACCGCGAGATTCACCTGCTCAATGCCTGGAGGTTAACCGCTTGGTACTGGAAGCGGCCTGTCGGACTGAGCACGACATCACCGACCTTTAGGCCGCGCGTGATCTCGATATCGGTGCCGCTGGAGTAGCCCAGCGAAACAGGAGCCCAATAGGCCCGCCCGTCATGTGCAATCCAAAGACCCACCCGTCCCTGGTTTCTCGCCAGGAATCGCTGTGGCACCGCGATGCCCGGTGACGGCGATTCCGCTTGGATGGTGACGCTTGCACGCTGACCCACAGCCCAGTTCGCCGGCACCTCGCGCAATTTAAGATCGACCGTGAACTCGCGCGTCTCTTGATCGACCTGCCGGCCGATCCGCGCAATGGAAGCAGCGTAGGGCCGTTGCGGATCCGATGAGAAGGTGACTTTGGCTACTTGCCCCGGCCGAAGCGACCCCATCGCGGATTCGTCGAAGCGCGCCATGACCAGCAATGACGTCGGGTCGACGATCTGCATCAGTTCGACGCCCGGAGAAAGCAGGTCTCCCACCGTGCGGCTGCGGGAAACCACCACCCCATTGACAGGCGAGCGTATCGAGGTTTCGCCGAAACGGCTCCTTATCTGCTCGACCTCGGCGGAGGCGGCCGCGGCCTGGGCCTTTGCGCGCTCGATGCTAGCGGTCGCTCGCGCCAATGCGGCCTCGGCTTGCTTCTGGGTGCCTTCGAAGAGGTCGAACTCGGCCTGAGAAATCGATTTGCTGGCGAGCAGGCTCTTCCTGCGATCCAGATCTGCCTTTGCAGTACGGGCGGCGATAACCAGCCGGTCACGCTCCAATTCGGCCTCGCGCACGCTCTCCGCCGCGGCCCGGTCGTTGGCGACCGCTGCGGCAAGCTGATACTCGATTTCAGTCGCGTTTAGCGTGGCGAGGATATCGCCGGTCTTTACCTCGTCATTCCGGTCGACGCGAACGTCGGCCAGGAATGCCTGGATCCTTGCCGTCACGACGACCTGGTTGGTTGCACCAAGGAGGCCGGGTCCGGCGATTTCACGCGCGATCAGCCTTCGCTGGGCGACATAGGACTCCACCTGAGCAGGCCAGATATACCAACCAGAAAAGAGCCCGACTGCCGCCAGAACGGCAAACAAGATTAAGATGAAGCGAATCACGTGCCTTTTACCTGCACCGGCTTCCACCGGCCCCGCTGACCCCTGAATCGACGCATCACTATATCGCCGCCTGCTCGGCTGCATCGACCGCCGGTTGCCCAGCCAACAGTCGTTCGATGACTTCCCTCAGGATATCTTCTGCTTCTGCACGGTCATAGCCCAATTGGTCGAATATCAAGGTCAGACCAAGACCGTTCGCGGTCGGAAAGGTACGCAGATCCATCTCGCTGGTACGTGGTTTTTCTCGTCGCATGTCAGGCAGGGGCGTCACTTTGAACATGCCGAGATCAAGTTCGCCACCGGCATGGGCCCTTTGAAGGGGGGCCGACTGCGTGGCGCGTGTCCATCTGTCGACTGTTTGGGTGCCGGCGACGAAGAGGGAGGTATAGGAGCCCTTGGCCACGACTTCGTCATGCACGTCTCCGAAGTAGTTCGAATCCATGAAGGGCGCGAACTGGATAGCCTCTTCGATCCCTTCTCCGAGCGAACCGGCTAACGCTTCGATTGTCTCGAACCGAGACAGCCGCGCACGCACAGGGACGTCCGAGGCGACGAAATTGACATAGTTCTCCAGCCGCCGGTCGTGGCGCAACGCTGCTGGAACCTGCATCACCATATCGTCCACGCCGCCGCGCGACCCGATGGTCTGCGCAAAGGCCGCGATGATCATGGCCGTTTCCGTCGTGCCGGCTGCCCTGGCACGCTTGCGCAGCGCATCCTGCTGGTCGCTGGCTATCGAGAGCGTCACGTCCTCGCTAAGGCTGCAATCGATCAGGTTGACATTCGTCCGGCGGCCTTTCGCCTTGCGCCCGAGATTGGGAATTTGCGGCAAGGGCTCGGCGAATACCTTGCGCAGGAATGCGTCGCGCCGTTCGAACGAACCAGGCTTTCCGACATGGTCGAAATCCCGGATGAATCGGTCGATACTCATTTCCACCGGATCAAGAGGCAGGCCGAGATAAGCCTTGACTGTTTCCTCGACGATGAGGCCGAGGGAATAGCCGTCAACAACGAGATGATGTGCCTTGGCGACGATAAGGTCGCTCTCGGAGCCGAACCGGATGACGGTGACACGGAACATCGGCGCCTGGATATCTATGCCTTCCTGCGCGAGTTCGGTTGCGCGCTCTAACGCTTCGGATTCGTCGGCGACTTGCTCGACCCTGAAGAAATCGGTCGGGGTCCTTTCCAGATACGCGCCGTATCTAGCCCCCTTGCGGAAGAACCGGGTACGCATCACCTCGTGTCGCGCCATGACCGTTTCGATCGCCCGTCTGAGACGATCGGCGTCCATTTGCGGCCGGATCTTGAACTCCTTGCTTACAATGAATGCGGCACGCGCATGCGAAGTCGCGTCTGGATGTTCCTGGAAACGCAGTAATCCCAATTGCGTGCTAGTTACTGCTATCTCTCTTTCGACGTTGGGCACGCCGTTGAGCGGTGAGCGCTCGACATCCTGGCCTCCACTCGGCTGACCGGACCACTCGCGCAGACTCCAGCCCATTGCGATGGGCACCAGGCGGCCTGACGTTTCGAGCTCGGAGGAAAGCTCGTCGAGAAACTGATCGAGTAGCAACCGCGCTGCTGCTTCTTCGACAACGTCGAGATCCACGGTCAGCCGGCAGACAACGCCGGCTTCGCTGGTCGCTACGGACAATTGTATCTCGTGCGCGGATGCGGGGATCGCATCGAGAGGATGGTCCAAGGCGGCGAGCGCCGTAACTTGGCTACGGTCGAGAAAAGCGAAGCCGAATTGGCGCAGCGAAACATGGCGAATGCGCAGATCTTCTTCGAGCGCCAGTTCCAGAGACGACGTATCCATTGACCGATGCGCGTGGCCGTTTGCGTCGGCACGCTCGACCTTCCTCAGCAGATCGTAACCGAGTTCATTCATGGCTCGCAGGACAATCGGATAGGACCCATCCAAGGGGCCTATCAATCCGCTTGGTGCTCCCTGCCCGCGCTCGCTATACCAGCGGTCGACGACGATTGATTGGAGCGAGAGGCGGCTTGCCAAGGCCTTGGCATAGGCGGCCAGAAAGCGCGCGGCCGGCAACTCCGATCCCGACGCGAATGCTGCTGCTGGAAGCGTGATCTCCAGCAACCCGATACGGCCCCTGTTGGTTCCCATACCGACGGGAGACGCGGCACGACTGCGGCCGGGGATCGGTGCGATCGCAGGCGCGTGGTGAAGTATCTCCTTCCAATAGGCGAGGTCGCGACGATACTCGCTCGATCCGGGCATCGGATGAGCTGCGCGCGCGTAGTCGGTAAAACTAGGCCCTGCTTCGACCGCTTCTGCTTCGTCTTGCACAAGCTGCGCAAGCAAAAGATGAACCGACAACGTGTCGGCAGCCGCGCGATGAGCCCGGATTTGTAGATCGTGACCGCCATCCTGCCGCTGCCACGCGCCGATCCGCCATAGCGGACCAGGCAGCGCCACATCGCCCAAACGACCGCCCGGCGAAAGCACTTCAACAATCGGTTGAGCCTCGAAGCCGATCTCCACGGCGCCGGACGCCGATATCGCACCGGTCATCCGGAGCGCGTCGTGTCGCTCGACCAGTCGCGCCAATCTTGTCGCAAGCGCGGCCAGCGACACGCCAGGCTCAATACTCGTCTCGACCAGGATCTGATTGTCCGCCTTTGCGACCGCCGACGACATCGGCAGTCCATCCAGCATCATCGCATTGACCTGGCGGCCAAGAGGTCGGAAGGCTTCCTGCGCTGCAACGCCATCGGAACTCGCTTGTGCGGCCAGGACCTGCAAGGCGGACGCCTTCAGTTTCGCCTCAAAAGCGGAAGCAACGAGGCGCGACAGTCCCGCGATCGTCGGCGCTTGCAGGAACTTGGCGACAGGGATGTCGACTTCGACCTGAGCCTCGACGCGGTTTTTCAGTTCGAACGATGAGAGGGAGTCGAGACCGAGCTCACTGAGCTTGCGGTCATCCGCCAAGGCGCTTGCCTCGACCTTGAGGACTTTCGCCACTTCGCGCCGGATCATGTCGGCGAGCAGGTCGTCCCACGCCTCGCGCGGCGCGGCTGCAAGCTCGGCCTGAATGCGAGACCGCCCTCCGGTTCTGTCTCCAAGCAGCGGCGAAATCCTCGGATTCGTCGCTGCGCCGGGGTTCGTGCGTGCGATCGCAGCCCAGTCGATATTGGCAAAGCCGAGATTCTCCGATCTGGCGCGCACAAGATAGGACAGGGCCGCCGCCGCTTCAGAATCCTGAACCGGCTTGATGCCTACGCTATCGAGATAGTTGGTCATTGCTTCCGACCTGGCAACGAATCCACTGCCGGCGATCATGCCCCAGGCGGTGGACGAGCCGGCCAGGTTGCGACCCCTGCGGTACGTGGCGATTGCGTCCAAAACAGAGTTGGCCGCTGTGTAGTTGGCCTGCCCAGACGAACCGATAAGCTGCGCGATCGACGAGAAATTCACGAAGAAATCCAGCGGAATATCGTGTTCGACAACGGCGACATGCAAGTTCCACCCGCCGGCTATCTTCGGCCTCAGCACGCGGTCGATCTTGCCTGCATCGAGCTGCGAGACGAAAGCGTCCTCGATCACCGCGGCGCCGTGCACGATGCCGCGCAGAGGAGCGTCACCCCCAGCATATTCGCCGATCAGCCTGCCGACGGCAGTAGCATCGGTCACGTCCAGAGCGGCGCGAACGATGCGCGTGCCACGTTGCTCCATGATCTCGATGGCCACAGCCGCTTCGGCAACTGGAACACCGCTTCGATTGGCAAGGATGATGGTTCCCGCGCCTTTCTGACTGAGCCACTCGGCGATCGCAACGCCAAATCCCTTGAGCCCACCAGTGACGAGGTAGGAAGCCTGAGCGGAGACGGCGAACTGTGCGCCGAGGTCAAGTTCGATGTCCACGGAAGGTTCGTCGAAAGTGACGATCACCTTACCGATGTGCAGCGCTCGCGAAAGCATGCGCATGGCTTCTGCCGCGCGCGATGCCGGGAAGCGGGTCGCCTCCAGCGGCTTATAGACGCCGGCGGCAACCTTAGCCTCCACCTCCACCAGCAATTGCCTGAAGAGGCTCTCCTTCTCGACGGGGAGCGTCGAGAGATCGATGACCGAATAGGCGTTGTTGCGATAAAGCGAGCGAAGCCCGATCGGCTTGTCGTCGGCGAGATCGCGCTTGCCGATTTCGACCATCCTGCCGAAGGGCGCCAGGCACTCCAGACTCTTGTCGATGCCGTTGCCAGACAGCGCGTTCAGCACCACGTCGACGCCGCGGCCACGCGTAAGGGAACGCACCTCGTCGGCGAAATCGAGAGCGCGCGAGTTCATGACCTCATCCACGCCCCATGTCTTCAGGAAGGCGCGTTTTGTGTCGCTGCCTGCAGTGCCGAAGACTCGAGCCCCCACATCATGCGCGACCTGGATGGCGGCGAGCCCGACACCACCCGAAGCCAGATGGATCAGCGCGGTTTCGTCCTGTGCCAATCGGCCGATATGTTTGAGAGCGTAGTGAGCGGTAAGGAAGGCTGTCGGGAGGGTCGCGGCCTGGATCAGATCAATACCATCGGGTACGCGCATGGCGAGATCCGCCCGGAGCTTGGCGAAGCGTCTGAGGTAGCCCTTGCCCATACCCATGATGCGATCGCCGGGCTTGAGATTGGTCACCCGTTCGCCGACCCTGCGGACGGTGCCGGCGAACTCCAGCCCGAGATTGCGCCAGTATGCCTCGTCATTCTCCAACTCGTCCGGCAAGATGCTGGTGGCCGCCATGATGTCGCGGAAGTTCAATCCGACCGCGGCGACCTCGACCATGACCTCGTCTGGCGCCAATTCGGGATCGGCGATTTCGCGTAGTACGATGTTGTCGATGGTGCCAGGCCCCGTCATGGTGACGGCGAAGTTGGAAGAATCCCGCGCGGTCTCCAGCGTCCGCCGCAACGGCGCCACTTCGTGCAAAGCCAGTTGCTCCAGCCGCGGGACATAGCGTTCGGCGCCACGCAGGATGAATTCCGTCTCTGCGGTTTCCTCCAGCACGGCGCCCGAAATGCTCACCCCCGACTGCAGCGATGTGGGATCCGCATCGATAAGGCGGATGCCCAAACCTTTGAACTCGTTTGCCATTGTGCGAGCAATGCCGATTAAGGCGCTCTCACTCAGGCCTGAAAGGCTCATCGGCTGGTCACCTTGCACAAGCCGGCTGCCGGACGTGACGACAACCAGTTCGGGCCGCTGTTCGGACGAACTGTGCAGCCGGTCGATGACTTTTCCAAGCGTGATCAATTGGTGCACGATAGGCGTGATCCTGGCGAGAAGCTCGTCCCCGCCTGCTTTGTCGTCGAGTTTTTCGGGGGTGGCGGCGCTGAACAGGATGCCACCTGTCCCACCCGATTTGGTCATGAATGCCCGGATCGTGGCGAGCGCTTCATCCGCATCGAGGTTCAGGAACGGCGCGGGGTTTGCGACCTCGACCGTCGCTCCGCGGCTAACCAGCTCAGCCAATGTCGCTTCGAGGCGCTGCGTTCCATCACCCACCACCAACCAGTGGGCGCAACGCAATGAGGGCGCTGCCGGTTTGGCTTCCTGCTTCTCGAAATGCTCCTCGAAAACACTGGAGCCCGAGCCGGCACCTTGCTTGGCCCTGCTGCTCCTGACCTTGCCCAGCGCCTTGGTCTGAAGGTTGTCGAGAACGATGAGCGGCTGCCCTTCCGGCGAGAACACGCTGAACCGCATCGAGTACGGGTCGAGACCCGGCTGGATGTCGACGATCACCTCGGGCGTCAAAGGAGCGCCCAGCAGGATCTTGCGGGCGCCGGTCGGCAGGCGCAACTGATACTGGGCCTTGTCTTCATTAGCCGGCGGCAGCGATTCACCTGGAACCCACACGCCGTCTCGATGTGAAGCCAGGCCGATGCCGGCCTGGAGCACCGCGTCCAGCAATCCGGGGAAGGCGAAATACTGCTTCGCCAAGTTGGGATCCTTGCTTGACAGCTTGGCAACCAGGCGGTCGCCGACAATGTCGAGTGCGTTCACCGACTGGAAATAGGGACCGTATTCAAGCCCGTGCCGTTCGGCGAGACGGTAGAATTCCGTCTTTTCGACTAGGTTCGGGCGATCCAGCAGCAGGTCGGCAGGAGCTGGTGCAAGTTCATATTTGTGGCTGAAGCCATAAGCTTCGGCACGCGTCCTCCAGCCATCCTCCGAACCTCGATGGAACGTGGCGATGCGCAGCCTGCTACCGACCGGATCGAACGTCGTCGTAAACAGTACGACGTCGTCCTCCGCGATGGAAAGCGCTTCGTACAGTTTGAAATCACGCAGTTCCACGGACTCAGAGCCGAAATGGTCGCGCAGTGCGGCCCCCATGATTTCGATGTAACCGACGGCCGGGAAGAGGCAATCGCCGCTGACCCGATGGTCAGCCAGGAATTTGAAGCCTCTGAGCGTGATTTCGTTCGTCCAGGACGGCGCCGCAGTGAAGTCGCGCCATCCAAGCAGTGCGTGCCGGGGTGCCTCGAACAGGAAGTTCTTGGTTTCCTCGGATGTATTCAGCAGGCGCTGGTTGTTCCAGGGTAACTTGGGAACGGCCACGTGGCCACTCAACGATTTCGGCCGGTCGAATTCGACGCCGGCAACATGAAGGCTGCCCTCGGCCCGCGCCAGCGTCCAGAAATCGTCAGTTTTGCGATCGAGCGAGTTCACCGCGGCGGCGTCTACCCCGCGCTCCTGCGAGATGCCTCGGATGAGCGGCGTCAGCGTGCGGTGCGGACCTATTTCCAGGAAAGTATTGATGCCGAAATCGAGGGTGAAATCCAAGGCCTTGGTAAAGCTGACGGGTTGGCGCAAATTGGCCCACCAGTAGTCGGCGTCGAACTTCGTCTCGAATATGCCGGTGACCGTCGAGATGATCGGCAGACGGCCTTCTTTCCAGGCGACCGGACCCAGTTCGCCGAGGAACCATTCCTTGCAGTCTTCCAGATGCGCGCTGTGCCATCCGAAATCCATGGTCATCCGGCGGGCCGTCGCATCGGGATAGGCTTCCGCGACCTTGGCCAGCACGCCAAGCACCGCGTCCTCCATGCCGGAAATCGTTTGCGCGATCGGGCCGTTGTAGGCGGCAATGACAACGCTTTCGTCACCGGGCAGCAAAGGTTCGAGTTGATGGACCGTCAGCCCTATCGTGGCCATTGCACCGCGCCGCTCGCTCTTCAGCGGGATGAGGCCGCGTTTGGCAATGATGCGAGCCGCCGTCTCGATATCGATGATACCTGAAACGTAGGTGGCCGCGACCTCGCCGAAGCTGTGGCCGATCAGAAGCTCAGGCCGCACGCCGGCCTTTGTCCAGCGCTCGTAGAGGGATATCTGCGTGGTGAAGATGGATGCCTGGGTAACGTCGGCATCGTTGATGCGGGTCTTCGTCTCGTCCCGCAGCATCTCCTCGACGGTCGACCAGCCGACCATCGGACGCAGCACTTCGTCGAACATCTCGGCGGTTCGGCGAAACGCACGGTCTTCCTTCAACAGGCGGCGCGCCATGGCCCACCACTGGCCGCCCTGGCCCGAGAAGGCGATGGCGAGCCGACGGTTGGATGCCCTGCCGGTGATGATGGTTGGCCCTTCCGCGCTTTGCTCGATGGCTCCCTTAGCCAATGCGCGCAGTTGGGTCTGGAGCGCGGCACGCTCCGGCTCGACGATGAGCGCAGCCCGTTGGGCGAAGTTATCGCGCGCGCTGCTCAAATGGGCGGTGATGTCTTCGACCGGCGTCTCCGCAAGGGAGCCTCCCTGCTCCAGCGCATCGGCTAGACGGCCGGCCCACAGTTCCAGTCCCGCCGTGCTGCCGGCCGAGATCGGGACGGCTATCGGATGGCCGGCTATCACCGGCCTTGGCGCACGGTTGGCGCTGGCGGACAACCCCCGCCATCCTTCCACGGCGATGGAGGCATTGGTACCGCCAAAGCCGAAGGAGTTGACGACGGCCAGGATCGGCCGGCCGTTGTGGTCGATCGGCGTCGGCTTCGTTGCCACAGCGATGTTGAGCGCGTCGAACGGAATGCTCGGATTCGGGCGCTCGAAATTCCGGTTCGGCAGCACGATGCCCTTTCCCGCCGTCAGCACCGTCTTGATGAAACCCGCAATGCCGGACGCCGATTCGAGGTGGCCGAGATTGGGCTTGAACGATCCGACATAGGCCGGTTTTGGGCGTGAATTCACACCGAATACGCGGCCGATAGCAGCCGCCTCGATTGGATCGCCGACCGGCGTGCCGGTTCCATGGGCCTCGACATAGTCGACATCGGCCGGATCGATGGAGGCGCCTTCCACCAGCGCCTCCAGCATCGCTTGCTGTGCTTCCCCGCTCGGAGACGTCAGGGTCGGCGTATACCCGTCCTGATTGACCATCGAATGACGGATCACGCCATAGATCCGGTCGCCGTCGGCAATTGCCCGGTCGAGAAGCTTCAGCAAAACGAAACCGCAGCCTTCGCCGCGCACGAACCCGTCCGCCCTTTCGTCGAAGGTGTAGATACCGCCGGTCGGCGAAAGCATGTTGGCGCTGGAGAATGCGATAAACGGGCCTGGATCGAGCATGCAGTTGACGCCGCCGGCGAGCGCCGTCTCACAGGTGCCGGTGCTCAGGTGGCGCACCGCTTGGTCGATGGCAACGAGCGCCGACGAGCATGCCGTGTCGACGGCGATACTCGGCCCTTTCAGATCGAAACGGTGGGATATTCGGTTGGCCGCGATCGAGAACGCCGAACCGGTGCCGGCAAAAATATCCCCACCACCGACACGTCCGCGGCGCAGGTTCTGCGCGAAATCGTTGGTCGAGATTCCGATGAACACGCCGGTGCGCCCGCGGCGCAGGTCGGCCAATGTGCGCTCCGAATCCTGGACGGCCTCGAAGGCCACTTGCAACGCCAGGCGCTGCTGCGGGTCCATCGTTGTCACCTCGCGGGGCGACATGTCGAAGAAACTCGGGTCGAAGCCGAAAACGTCGCTGGCAAGAAACCCACCCCAGCGCGTCCGCATCTTTCCCCGGGCATCGGGCTCCGGATCATAGAATGCATCGACATTCCATCGATCCGCCGGGATATCGACGATGCCGCAGTTCTTCTCCAAGAGAAAGTTCCAGTACGAGTCCGCGTCCTGGATTCCTCCAGGAAACCGGCAACCAATTCCGATAACTGCGATTGGCTGTGTTGACTCAATGACCTGCTGAGGGGCATCGCCCCCACGATGAATGTTCATGCCCAGACCCCCGCCTAGTATACACCGTGGGTTGCCCAACCCACGGCGCACTTACAGTCACGGCGTATTTAAGTGCATGTCCTAACGGAAGCTCCAAGAGCAAAACTCGCCAGGTTAGCATTTTATCGCAAAATGTGTCTTTTAAGCCGATTTGATTACTTTTTAGGCCAATTTGATTAGTTTTTAGGCCGATGTGGCTGCTTTTGAAGAGAAACCCGTCCGCTCGATCCTCGTCGCCAAAAACAGGCGTCCCCGAGGCCCGTTCCGGAGCGTCAACGCAATCCCAAGTCGAAATCGAAGCGGCGTGCGACGACCTGAGGACTGCGTGCACTCCAGGCGACGGCGGCCACGTGGTGCGCGCTTGGGCGGAACTCAATGAGCCTGAGGGGTTCAACCAATTCCAGTGGCGGCGAGAGGATATAGGCCTCGCCGCTCCCGTCCATCCCAATCTCGAGTCCCACCCCGGAGAGGCCGACGCCGGCAGCCTTGAGCACGGCTTCGCGACAAGTCCAAAGCCGGCAGAACATGAGGCGGCGGGCCTCTGGCGCCAGTGACTCAAGTTGTGCGATCTCGCCGGGCGTGAACAGAGAACGGGCCATGGACATCTCGCCGCTCCGCGGGGCGACGCGCTCGACATCGACGCCGACTTGCCCGGCGGCAGCCACGGCCACAAGGGCAAGATCCCCCGAATGCGAAAGGTTGAAGGCGAGGCGCCCGTCCGCAAGGAACGGCTTTCCCTGTGGGGTCTCCCGCAGATCGAGTTCTCCCGGCGCTCGGCCGGTGTACATGGACAGCACCCGGCGTAAGCCGGCATGAGCTGCCAGATGGCGCCGCTGATCCTGCTCGAAAACAAACCGTCCGCCCCTGGTCAATTCGGCTGGATTGAGCACGGCCATGTCCGACTGCGAAAGGGGAGCATCGAGAGCAACCCGCCACACATGGACGTCGATCCCGAGAGCCGGCACCACCCGCCCACCGCCGTGCGGCAAGACAACTCCGCTTTGCTTCATCTTACAGTTTTCCCGGCCGGGCGAGAGGTAGGGCTCGGCCTGCTGCAGCAATACGGCATTGACGACTGCTCCCCAAGCTTTGCCCGTTAACACCATAAACCTACGCGATTCTTGTGACACCTCTCGGCACGCTCATCATCGGCCACGCTCTAACGCGCCAGAGTGAACCAGTCCAAAGGCCGGAGGGACTTGGCTGCGATGCGGGTGCGCACCGATTTGGAACAACGAGCCTCAGAGTACCACCCGGAGCGGAGTCAGGTCATTGAAGCCGGCTGTTGTGGCGCAGCACGAGGCCGACCGCGCCGAGCAGTGCGTCGTTCTCCGTGTGCTTGCCAACGATTATCCGCGTGCGCAGCGCAGGCGCCACATCGCGGGACTTGATGAGCGTATGGCGTTCATATGACGCGATCAGTGGCGCCAGGAGAATGTCGCCCGCCAAGGCCATGCGGCCGCCGATTATGATGAGCGGCGGATTGAGCACCGAACCGATCAGGCCAAGGCCACGGCCGGCGAACTCTGCGGTGTCCTCGATCATCCGCAGCGCCCTCACGTCGCCCTGCTCGGCCATCATGATCACATCGTCCATCGTGACCGGCCGCCGCACGATGCGCGAAATCTGCTCGAGCGGCCGGGCAAAGCTGGCATAGAGCTCCAGGCATCCGCGATTGCCGCACCGGCAAAGGTCGCCGCCGGGATCGATGCTGATGTGCCCGAATTCGCCGGCGCCGCCGGCGATGCCGCTCACCAGCCGGCCGTGCTGGACAATGGCCCCGCCCACGCCCAGATCGACCTTGAACAGCACGAAATCGTCGTGGCCGACGGCCGCACCCCACATCAGCTCGGCAATTGCCGAGCAGTTGCTCTCATTGTCGGCGAAGATCGGCTGTTCGAGGACCGGCCCGAACACATCGCGGATGTTGACCCCGGCCCAGGTCGGAACAATACTCGCGCGCAGCACCACTCCTTCGCGGCTGACTGGGCCCGAGACGGAGACCCCAACCCCCAGGAGCCCCGCCATCG
Source organism: Mesorhizobium sp. M0904 (assembly GCF_040319475.1). Classification (NCBI taxonomy): domain Bacteria; kingdom Pseudomonadati; phylum Pseudomonadota; class Alphaproteobacteria; order Hyphomicrobiales; family Phyllobacteriaceae; genus Mesorhizobium; species Mesorhizobium sp. M0904. The sequence goes on from NZ_JAMYOC010000006.1 coordinate 43,968, forward strand.
GCAGACCGTTCTCTTCGTAGCATCGGGCAATTACTGACTTGGCAAGCTGGGCCGCCTGTTGCGGTTGGTAGTCCAGACCCATGGGGATAGTTTGTTCAGCAACGAAAGAATGCGAGACGTCGGCGACGACGCACCGCATCTCGTCGAGGCCCAGGTGGATACCGACGCAGGTGCCCGCAGCGGGATTGAGCGTCAATGCCGTGGCCGGCCTGCCAATGCCCCTGGCCGCGTCATGATGGGCCGAGGATTCGATCACCATCCCTGACTTTCTCAAGCCGTTGAGCGCGGTTGAAACCGTCGACCGCGCCAAACCGGTAATGCGGGTAATTTGCGACGCGGAAAGCACGCCGCGCTCGCGCAAGCATCGGACGATCAGGCTCTCCGGCGACGCGGACGGCCTGTCGATCAGCCAATTTCTAAGCGAAGGTTTGTTCATGATGAGCACAAAGCATGTTGACTGATAGCTCAAATATGTCATCTTGGAAAGAACGGAGATTACTGCATCTCGCCGGCCACGACCTCAAATCGCAGGCCACAAGCGGTCGATACGAACCGTGCATCACATATGGGAGTGAAACGATGAAATACCTGAGGACGGCCTTTGCGGCCGCTACCGCCTTCACCTTGATTACCGGAACAGCGCTCGCGGAGCCGAAGACCAACCTCTTGCATCAATGGGCCACCGGATCGGACGCCCAGGCTATCGCCAAGCTCGGCGAGATGTTTACCGCCAAGGGTGGCACCTGGCAGCAGACCTCCATCGCAGGCCATACGGCCAATACATTGGCCAAACTGCGTGCCGATGTGATCGCCGGCAACGCACCTCCCGCTGTGCAGCTAAAGGGCCCCGAGATCGCCGAATGGAACGAGACGGGCATGACAGCCAATCTCGACTACCTAGCGAAGGCGGAAAATTGGGAGAAGGTCGTCGCTCCCGAATTGCTGCCGGTGATGAAGCCGACCGGGAATTGGGTGGCAGCGCCGATGAACATCCACCGCATCAACTGGCTGTGGGCATCGCCGAAGGTCATGAAGGATGCCGGCGTCAACGAGATGCCGAAGACATGGGCGGAGTTCAACGCCGCCTGCGACAAGATCGTGGCCAGCGGCAAGATCTGCATTTCACACTCGACCGCGGACTGGACCGACTCGACGGTCTTCGAAGTGGTCGTGTACGGTCAGGACCTAGATCTCTACAGGAAAGCTTTCGTCGAGGGCGACGTCGATGCCATGCGTAGCGACGGCATGGTCAAGGCCTTCGAGCAGTTTCGCACCATGACCTCGAAGTACATGGACCCCGGCATGAATGGACGTGACTGGGATACCATGTCGCATCTCGTCGGCCGCGGCGAGGCCGCCTTCCACATCATGGGCGACTGGACGATCGGCCTGCTGACGGCCGGCGGCTTCAAGGAGGGAACCGACTATGTCTGCGCCCAGGCGCCGACCGATTGGGGCAAGCCCGGCTTCATCTTGAATTCGGACTCGGTCGTGTTCTTCAAGCAGAAGGACCCGGACTATATCGAGGGACAGAAGCTGCTTGCCAGCATCATCCTGTCGCCCGAATTTCAGACCATTTTCAATCAGACCAAAGGGTCCATCCCGGCCCGCCTCGACGTCGATCTTTCGAACGGCTTCAATCCTTGCCAGCAACTCTCGCAAAAGGATCTGCAAGCCTCGATCGCCGCCGGCACGCTCGTCCGTTCGATGGCGCACAACATGACGGTGCCACAAAAGGTCCGCGGCGCAATAATGGACAGCATCACCGAGTTTGTAGCAACGCCGGATATGAGTGCGCAGGACGCGGCCAATGCGATGGCGGATGCGGCCGAAGCGCAGGAGTGACGCTGCCGATGATGGCCGGGGCGAAGCGCCTGGCCAGACCTCGCCGGAGCAGCCCGATGTCCACCCATGATCTGATTGTACCAGCCGCAGCTGCCGCGGCCCGTCCGTGGCGCGAGCGCCTGGGCACGATGGTGCCCATTCTGGTGCTGGCGCCATCGATAGCGGCGAGTTTCATCTATGTTTTCGTCTTCACACTCTGGACGCTCTACATCTCCCTGTCCAATTCGTCGCTGTTGCCGACCTATGGGTTCGTTGGCCTGGACAACTACGCTTCGCTTTGGGCAAACCGGCGCTGGAACATCGCCTATACGAATCTCTTCCTGTTCAGCGGCTTCTATATCGTAGGCTCGATGGCGGTTGGCCTGCTGCTCGCGATCGCGATCGACCAGCGCGTCCGCGGCGAGGCGGTTTGGCGCACCATCTTTCTGTACCCGTTGGCGGTGTCCTTCATCGTCACCGGTACGGTGTGGAGCTGGCTGTATAACCCTGTCGACGGTATCCAGGCCTTCGTTCGAGGGCTTGGCTGGACCGACTTCAGCTTCGCCCTGACGGCCAACCGCAACACCGCGATCTATGCGGTGATCATAACCGGTATCTGGCAGTCGTCCGGCTTCGCAATGGCACTTTTCCTGGCTGGTCTGCGGTCCGTCGATCCGGACCTCGTCAAAGCCGCGCAAATCGACGGCGCGTCGGTTTTCCGGACCTATCGGAGGGTCATCCTGCCAACCATCGCTCCGATATTCCTGGCGGTCGCGGTCATTCAGATACAATTCGCCATCAAGACCTTCGACCTGGTGGCGCCGTTGACGCGTGGCGGGCCAGGTGTGTCCACGACCTTCCCCGCCCTCTATGTCTACGACCTGATGTTCCAGCGCGGCCAAATCGGCGAGGGTGCCGCCGCGGCGATGATGATGCTCGCGGCGGTCGCGGTGGTGCTGGTGCCGTACTCCTTGTGGATCGTCTGGCGCCGGCGGGCGGAGGGCCGCAATGGCTGAAATTGCCCCCAATGCCCGTTTTGATCCGGAGGAAGCCGCTGCCACGCGCCGGCATTTCTGGAGCCGCTTCCTTGTCTATGCCGTGCTGACGCTTTTCGCGGTCGTCTATCTCGTGCCATTGCTGGTGGTGATCTTCAACTCGTTGCGCGAGCAGTCGGAGATTGCCCGCAACGGCCTCATCTCCGTACCGCGCAGCTTCCGGTTCGATGCATGGGCGCAGGCCTGGGGATCCTACTGCGTCAGCGGTACCTGCGAGGGCATGAAGCGCAATTTCTTCAACTCGCTGGCGATGACGATCCCCGCCACCATCATCTCGACCATTCTCGGAGCCATGAACGGCTACATCCTCTCCAAATGGCGCTTCAGGGGTTCCGAACTGATCTTCAATCTGATGCTGCTTGGCGTATTCATGCCCGGCCAGATTTCGCTGATGCCGTGGGCGTTCCTGCTCGGCAAGCTCGGCCTGACCAATTCCACATACGGGCTGGTGCTTATCCACGTCGTCCAGGGCATCTCGTTCACCACCCTGTTCTGCCGCAATTTCTACGTCAGCATACCGGACGACCTGATCAAGGCGGCACGCATCGACGGCGCCGGCTTCTGGCGGATCTTCCGCAAGATCATCCTGCCCCTGTCGCCGCCCATTCTGATTGTCACCGTCATCTGGCAGTTCACCGGCATCTGGAACGAGTATTTGTTCGGCGTCGTCTTCACATCAGGCCAGCAGCAGCCGATTACCGCGGCACTGGTCGCGCTCACGGCCGGCGGCACGACCGCGCGTGCTTACGATGTGATGAGCGCAGCCGTGCTGATCGGCGCGTTGCCACCGCTGCTGATCTATCTGTTCGGTGGAAAATACTTCGTGCGCGGCCTCACCCAGGGCGCCATCAAATGAGGCGTCGCCCATGTCCGCGTTGATGATCCGCAACCTTCACAAGAGCTACGGCTCGCTCGAGATTCTTGCCGGCATCAATCTCGAGGCTAAGACCGGAGAATTCGTCGCCCTTGTCGGCCCGTCGGGTTGCGGCAAGTCAACCTTGCTCGCCATGATCGCCGGCCTCGAAACCGTCACGTCGGGCGAGATATGGATCGGCGACCGGCTGGTTAACTCCGTGCAACCCAAGGACCGCGACATTGCGATGGTGTTCCAGTCATACGCCCTCTATCCCACCATGACGGTGCGCCAGAACATCACCTTCGGCATGGAAAGCCGCGGCGTGCCAAAAGCGGCGCAGGCGGAAGCTGTCCAGCGGGTTGCCGCGCTCCTTCAGATCGAACAGCTGCTTAAACGCAAGCCCGGCCAGCTCTCGGGCGGCCAGCGGCAGCGCGTCGCGATGGGGCGCGCCCTCGTACGCGACCCGAAGCTGTTTCTGTTCGACGAGCCCCTGTCCAACCTAGACGCCAAGCTGCGCGTCGATATGCGCACCGAAATCAAGAAGCTTCACCATCGCGTCGGCAAGACCACGGTGTACGTCACCCATGATCAGGTCGAGGCGATGACGCTTGCATCCCGCATTGCGGTGATGAACCAGGGCTCGGTACAGCAGTTCGACACGCCGAAGCGGATCTACGACCGGCCGACCAACATGTTCGTTGCCGGTTTCATGGGATCGCCGGCGATGAATTTCATCCCCGCCCGGCTTACGGGCTCGACCAGCATCTCGGTACGCGCCGCTGACGGCAGCGACGCCAGCCTTGCTCTTGCCGCGCCGATGCCCGCCGGTGCGCCAAAGGACGTCGTGCTCGGTATCCGGCCGGAACACATCTACCGTTTCACGACCGACCTGAAGTCGCGCAAACCTGCTGTGGCGTCCATGCAGGCGCCGGTCGAACTGGTCGAGCCGACCGGGGCCGAGACGCTTGCCGTGCTAAGGCTGGGTGACCTGGAGATCACCGGCCGTTTCGAGCCGGACGACGCTCCCGTCATGGGCGAGACGATAACGCTGGGCATCGATATGTCGCGCGCCTGTCTGTTCGATCCAACAACCAAGGCGCTTCTGTAATCGATGTCCGTACAATTCGCGACTTATCCGAGCTTGACCGATCGGGTCGTGCTGATCTCCGGCGGCGCCTCCGGCATCGGCGCCGACATGGTCCGTGCCTTCGCCTCGAATGGCGCCCGGGTAGCCTTTCTCGATGTGCAAGACGAGCCAGCGGAGGCGTTGGTGCGCGAGCTCGCTGGTGCCGCCGGGCAGGCTCCCTTATATCTCCATTGCGATGTTACCGACGTCGATGCGCTAAAGGCGGCGGTAGAAGGCGTGCGCGCGCGGCTTGGTCCGGTCGCCGTCCTAGTGAACAACGCCGCCAATGATCAACGCCATCCCATCGACGCGGTAACGGCTGACTATTGGGACCGCAGTTTCGACGTCAATCTGAGGCATCACTTCTTCGCCGCGCAGGCTGTGCATCCGCATATGAAGGAACTCGGCTTCGGGTCGATCATAAACTTTTCCTCCATTGCCTGGCGTTTCGGAGCGGACCAGATGGTGGCCTATGCCACCGCCAAGGGGGCTGTGGTGGCGCTGACGCGTGCTTTGGCGCGCTCGTTCGGACCGGATAACATCCGCGTCAATGCGATCGAACCCGGCGCCGTCATGACCGAGCGGCAGCGCGAGCTGTGGTTCAAGACGCAGGAGGCAGTCGACCAGACGGTGCAGCGGCAATTGATCCGCCGCGTCCTGCTGGGCGAGGAGATTGCACGCACAGTGCTCTTCCTGGCAGCCGACGACAGCCGCATGATCACCAAACAGTCCATTACCGTCGATGCTGGTCTGCGCTAGTGACGCTTCTCCGCTCTCCATTGGAACCGCCAAGCTGATGCTTCGTCTCGGCCTCAACCCCTACGGACTGACCTATCATCTCGGACTGCAGGGCCGCGGCACGCCGCGGCACAATCCGGACGGGGTGGGGCTGGAGGGCTTCATTACGCTGGCGCAGGAACTAGGCGCACGCACGCTCGAGATCTACGAACCCTGGTTGACCGACTTGACTGACGCCGAAATCGTCGCCCTGCGCAGGCGTCTTGCCGCGCTGGGCATCGTCCCGGTGGTGAGCGGCGGACTTCTAGTGGCAGGTCCGCTGGACAACGCCTTTCGGGCTGCGCGCCTGCTCGAGGCGACGACGATCCGTATCGCACTGACGCCTGTCCTGTGCGGCGACCGCAATGCGTGGGGACCGAAATGGAGTGAGTTCAACGCAACGATTCGCGCTGCCTTGACGGAATGGGGGCCGCGTGCGGCGGCCGAGGGCTGGATGCTCGGCATCGAGAACCATCAGGACTTCGGCAGCGACGAACTGGTTGCGTTCTGCGAACTCGGCGGGCCGGGTGTCGGCATCACCTACGACACCGGCAACACCTTTCCTGTCGGCGAGGCGCCGCTTGCCTTCACGCGCCGGATCGCGCCCCATGTCCGCCATGTTCACCTCAAGGATTATCGCATTCAGTTCACGGATGAGGGCTACCGTCTGGTCCGCTGCGCGATCGGCGACGGCGCCGTGCCATTCGCCGAACTGGCAGCCATCCTTGGCGAGCACCACGACACGCTGACGGCGGTGCTTGAGCCAGGCGCGCTGGAGGCCCGTCACGTTCGCTGGCTCACCGACGACTGGTGGAACGGATATGCGCCGAAGACCGCCCGGGCGTTCGCCGCGTGCCTGAGTGCTGCGCGCGTGAACCGCCTTGCGGACGACGCCGACTACCGCACGCCATGGGAACGGGACGATGACGGCGCGCTCGTTTCGTACGAGCTCGACATGATCCGGCGCAGCGCCGCCAACATGAAGAAGTTCGATTTCATTGCAATGGAGAAATCAGCATGACTGCCCGAGAACTCAGCGGCCTGACCGCCTTCGTAACCGGCTCGGGACGCGGCCTCGGCCGCGTGATGGCCGACCGCTTGGCCGGACTTGGCGCAAACGTCGCGGTCCACGACCTCGATTGGACCCGGCCATCTCAATATGGCGAATTCGCGGATCTCGGCGACTCTGCTCGGGGCTTGGAGAAGCATGGGACCCGGGTGACCGCAGTCACCGGCAATATAGGCGACAAACAAGCTGTCGCCGAAATGAAGAGGAAGATCGAGGCCGATCTCGGCGACGTGCACATTCTGGTCAACTGCGCCGGCGGCGACATCGGCGCCAAGGGCGTAAAGCCCAATCCCAACAACGCACTCGATATCGACTACGAAGACATCAAGGTTCTAACCGAGAACAATCTCATCGGCACGATGCTGGTCTGCCAGGCGTTCGTTCCGCCGATGGTCAAGCGCGGCTCAGGCTCGGTGATCAACATCGCCTCGGCGGCAGCGCATATCGGATGCTCGCCCGAGGTGGTCTACTCGACGCTCAAGGCGGCTGTCGTCCATTATACGCGCTGCCTCGCCAAGGAATTGATCGACGATGGCGTACGCGTCAATGCGGTGAGCCCTGGCGCCACCAAGACGGCACGCTTCCAGGCGAGCCGCGTGGTCGATCCGCAGCGCATGGATTCGAGCAAGAAATCGCTGAACCGGTATGCGGAGCCTGAAGAGATCGCCGAAGCGGTGGCCTTCCTCGCCGGCCCGCGCGCGCGCTTTATCAACGGACAGGTCATCCGCGTCGACGGCGGTTTCACGATCTTTCCAGGTTAAGCCGCGACAGTTCACATCGGCTGCCCAGCTAAGCCTTGCCATCGAGCGCGGCACATAGCGTCACCGGGGTCGACCAGACCCACTCGCGCTTACGTTCGAAGCTTCGGTCCGTCGCGCGTCCGCATGAGCAGGATCGCCCCTATTTGACGCCCACGCTTTCAGGCCAGAGGACCTGGATTTCCTTTGGCAGCGCATCCCGCACCTTTGCCGACTGGCCAAGGTCGATATGCCGTGCAAGCACACGCAGCACCGAGCGTGCCGCATCCTCGGGATCGACAGCACGGGTCGATTTCAATTCATCGGCGATGTGTTGCAGGAACTCCTCGAGCGAGCGTGTCTTGTCGGGCATGTCGGCGGGCCGATAGCGATCATAGTAGGCGCCCCGCACGAGCAGCGGCAGTTCCGCTCCCAATTTGGCCGCCAGTCCGATCTGCAGCCTGTCCCGAAGGGTTCGCAGAACGGCGCCCAATGTATGCCAGGCGACGTGTCGATCCGGACCGAGATCCACCATGATCTCGTCGAGCCAGATGTTTGTTATTTGCAGCGTTTTGTCAAAAACGTCCAAGCCGGTTGCGCTCATCGTCGCCTCCTCGAAAGGTTCTGCGGGCGAAACGGCGACCGGAGATAATTGTTTCGTCGTCATGTGAAAATCGCCTGGCAAAGCGGCGGAGCCGGTTCGGTCGGAGAGGCCCGTCGGCGTCAGGTCTGCTCTACGCTCTGCATCTGCCGGATTTCGGCGATCTGTCGGAAGTGGCCGTTTTCCACCACGTTGAGTGCAGTCACCGCGGCCGGATTGTCGCCTTTTTCATCCCACCGTACGGGCTCGCGATAGGCGATTCCCTCGAAACGGATATCGCGCACCGCCGCTAGAACGTCGCATCGACTCGGATGTCCCTTGGATACAGTGCTGGCGTCTTTGATCGCGGCAAGAAGAAGACACGCCGAATCGTGGGCGTTCGCGGCATAATTGCCGATCGGTCCGAAGCGCGCTGCATAGCGCGCGGCAAACTCGGCCGAACCGGCCACCCTGCCCGGTTCGGGCGTGGCGGAAAGCACGAGAACGCCTTCGCTCACACTGAGCTTGCGCTTATCGGTTCCGAACGCCGTCGGCAATGAGACCGGCCCTCACGTTGCCCGAACCCGGCTTTTGCCGGATATCTCTTGACCGATTGAGCGGCCCGCGCCGACAATGGCATTGGGAAGATGGCGGGATGTCGCCCACGGTGTTCGGCACCACTTGGCGAAAGCTGCGAAAGGGTTGTGATGGATTGGAAGCTGGAACTGGTCCCGGTCCCCGTATCGGACGTCGACAATGCCATCGCCTTTTATGTTGGGAAGGTCGGCTTTCACCTCGATCATGATCACACGGTAAGCGACGAGATACGTTTCGTGCAATTGACGCCGCCCGGTTCGGCCTGTTCGATTGCCATGGGCAAAGGCATCGTCGACAGCACCCCGGGATCCATACGGGGTCTGCAGCTGGTTGTGCCCGACATCGATGAGGCGCACCGGCATCTGGCCGCCCAAGGCATCGAGGTCAGCGATATCAAGGATTTTCCCTGGGGCAGATTTGTCTTCTTTGAGGATCCCGACGGCAACACCTGGTCTGTCCAGCAAATTCCACCTCGCAGCTGAGGCGGCGCGCTGCGGCAGAACGATGCTCGACCCAGACAGCGATGACCAAAAGAAAAGGCCGGACTGTTGAGCCCGGCCAAGCGTGAAGGTCTGTAACCTCCAGAGGGGAACGCGCCGGACGCAATGGGAGGAGACATCCGACGCAATCCGCATATGGGTCTCTACTGGTGACGTTTCAATGACATGCAGTGGACCAATGTCGCTTCGCCATAGAGCCAGGAAGGTAAAGCATTCGAAGGGACCGGTGGATCGCGCCGCCTGGTGGACACAAAGGTCGCCGAATGCAGGCGGCTCCTTGCATAGGGACTTCAGTCTGTAGGCCTGTCGACCAAGGGCCTGCACAGCCGAACTTTGGTCCGAGGCTGCTATCGCAAAAGCCCGAAACGCGAGAGTTTCAGGAACCGAGTTCAGAAGAGCCCCGTTGCGATGCCGACTGTTACAGGAGGCCGCTATGGATTCGAGCGTTCACCAGGCGCGTTGGCTGCTTTTTCCGTTATTTGGCCTGTGTTTCGGGATCGCAGCCATTGGATTTATTGTTGGCTGACGGTGAGAACTCGGCGCCCCCCGCCGAGAGACGCAACGAAGCGAAGGCAAAAGACTTGCGCAGTAAATAGTCCCTTCCTGCGCCAGCGAGACCCACCAGTTACCCTCGTGGGACTGGTGGGTCTTGACCTTACCGATACAAACCATTGTTTTAAGCATCGCACGAATTCGAACAGGAGGCAGCACGAAAGGTCCGTATGATTAAGGGGATTTCCGCCATGCGACTGGCAAGTTCATTGATGACGACCCGGAGACGAAGGACCGGATCTTCGCGAGGACGTCATGTCGGCATTTCTGTAGTCGTTTTGACCTTCGTTCTCGTCGTGAGCCCCTATCGCGTCGTGTTCGACGGACTATCGCAGCCGCTCGGCCGGCTGGCTGCCTGGGCCAAAGACGGCGGGAACGGCAACGGCAATGGCGGGAACGGAAATGGGAATGGGGGCGGCAATTCCGGCAATCCGGGTGGAAACTCCGGCAATTCAAACTCGAATGCCGGAGCCGGCAAGGGCAAAGCAAAGTCGCAGGACGACAATCTCCCTGATCCCGCCGCCGCGGTAACCCCGGGCAGCAGGCCAAAACTCTTTATCAATGCAACCACGGGAGACCGGATCGAGGTGAGTGGGCCGAGCATTGGCGTGGTGCATTCGAACGGCCTCAGCGAGCGCGTTGATAGCGGCCAATATGAAATGCGCGATGCCAAGGGCCGTACCATCATTCGGCGCCTGGCGACGCGTTCCGATCGGGACAGGTTGCTTGAAATGATCAACTGACGGCCAGATCACACAGCCGCCCCGTGAGGCTGTTTCGGCTCAAGCATGATCGCGAACAGGCGAATGCCGGCGCTCAGTCGCATCGCGTAAAGTCATTGCGGCTTCGGTCCTGTTGCTGACGTTGAGCTTGGCCAGGATTCGCGTCATGTGGTGCTTTATCGTTTTCTCATGCAGGTTCAGCCGAAGCCCAATCCGTTTGTTGCTCAGGCCCGCGGCAACCAGCGTCAGGATCTCCCTTTCGCGGCTGGTGAGTTCGGCAAGTCCGTCAACTTTCGCTGGCTCTTTTGATTGAGCCGACAGATCGGCCAGCAGGCGCGCCGACAATTGTGGACAAACATATCGTTCGCCCGAGGCTACCGTGCGCAGGATCGCAGCCAACGTCCTCGACCCGACCCCTTTCAGAACATAGCCTCTCGCCCCGCTCTGCAACGCGGCCATCACATGCTGGTTTTCTTCCGAAACGGTCAGCATCACAATTTTCAGTGCCGAATGCCGTTCCAGGGCCGGTTCGATCACGCCAAGACCACCCCCAGGCACCGAGATGTCCATCAGCAGAATGTCGGGCCGCCGGTCTTCAACTATCCGCAAGGCATCATCCCTGCTGCTTCCTTCGCCGACGATCTCGAACCCGCCGATCTGATCGAGCGTGCGCACAACGCCTTCCCTGAACAGCGGGTGGTCGTCGACGATGGCGAGCTTGATGGATGTCGTCATGTCTGCCCCATTTCAACGATGTTGAGAGCCATTTTCACGATCGTGCCACTTTGTGAGGACGTCACGGTAAACTGGCCCCCTAGGCTTTCCACCCGCTCGCGCAGCCCAACGAGCCCCAGCCCCTCGGGACGCACGATTTGTGGATCAAAGCCGGGGCCGGCGTCGGACACTTCGATACAAACGCGTTCGCCGTCGAAATGTTTCTCGACCGACTGACCTTCACCTCCGGCATGACGGAATCCATTGTTCAGCGTCTCCTGGACGAAGCGGAAGATGCAGATCCTGGCCGCCGGCGACAACGGGGTATGGCCGCCGGTCATCGATAGTCTCACTTTGACGCCGGTTCGTTCTTCGTGCGCCCGTACGGCAAGCTGGAGAATCTCACCCAGTTCGGCATGCTCGATATGCGGCAGGACAAGGCCCTTGCTGATGCTCCTGATCTCGCGCATGGCATCGTCCAAATGTGCTTTGATGGCCCGCAATTCCTGCGCACGCTTCGATTGCGACGTAGCAGGATCGGCAATGACCGGGCTATCGATCCCTAGCGCCGCGAGAGCAACCAGTTGCGCGGGGCCATCGTGCAAGTCCGCGCCGATGCGCCTGAGATAGCGTTCGTTGAGTGCGGTGGCACGCTGCGAAGCGCGCTGCACCCGCAGCCTCAAAAGTCTGTTTTGAGCGAGCAGATCGGAAAGCTCGGCAATGCGCTGCTTCAACGAGCGGCTCTGTGAGCTGATCGTGCGGCTGCCACGGAACACGATTGCCGACAGCCCAAGAAAGAAGGCCGCTGTGACGGCGGCAACGTCCAGCCAGGTTCGAATGAGTGCCTGATGCAGGTTTTTTTCAAAATCAGTGGCGACCTCGTAGAATTCCGAAACGGCCACCACTTCCCCCGACCATGGCTGCAGCACCGGATTGTAAATCTCGAGGAGATGCAAGCCGCTGGCTCTTTCGGCCTCACTGTCTGGATCGTCGAGCCTGTCGAACTCCGAAACCATTTGGCCGGCGAATGCCGCCCGGAGATTGTCGCTGGGTTCAAAGCGCTTGCCGATCAATGTCTTGTCGGTCGAATACAGGATGGTTCCGTCGCGACGCCAGAGCTTGAAGGATTCGAGCCTTGTGCCGAGTGCCCCTTGTCCCAGCGTTTCATCGAGCGCATGGGCTACGCTCTCGTCGAGGACTTCGCTCTTGCGCATATCCGGAAGCAGCGGCGCAATAACGCTGTCCACGTAAAGAGCCGTAGCGGAAGCCGAATTCTGCGTGACCACGGTTTCTATATGGTTCGTGACTGAAATCCCCACCACCACCATGGCCGACAGGGAGAATAGACCACCCGCGAGCAGGAACTGCGTGGCCAGCGACAGCGCGTTCCAGCGGTCGACGAGGCTTGTCAGCCTGTGTGGCCTGGTATTCCGCATGGCCCGCTCGGCAGCACGCCGCGCCAGTGGCGCGATTCTGGAGAGCCGGCTAATCCGCTGTCGAACGTCGCTAAAAGACGCCATCCTAGGTGTGTAACCGATCAATCGCGATGGAACTAGGGCCTGATGAGAGGGCGAACAGCGCATCCGACGCTTTTTTGCGCAAATCGTCTCATTGCGTCGTTCGGTAAAGCTCGGACGCAGCCTGCTTCAGCGCCGCCCGCCCGTCCGGCCTCAGATACATCATGTGCCCGCCTTCCAGCACCTCGCTGCGAATGGGCTTTGCGCCGGCAAGCGAAGGAATTTGACCAAGCAGGTAGCGCGAGCCCATGTACGGCGTCACCAGGTCGCTATAGCCGTTGACGATCAGCACGCCGAGGCTGGGGTTCAGCGTGCGCGCCTGCTGAAGGTCGTCCATGACACCCGCATAGCCCTGACGCGTCGGGCTCGTTCCATAATCCCAATTGCCGCTGACTTCGCGGTTGAGAAGCCGATAGCTGATATCCGTACGGAAGTTCAATTCATCACGCACATAGCCGACGAAAGCGGAGGTAAGCGCCGGCACGCTTCGGTCGAGCACCGGATCGGGACCCTCGACTCCCAGGCTCTCTGGCGCCACGTCCGCCGTTGCGATGTTGCCGTCATAGGCGCTGAGAACATTGCCCTTTGCCCGTGCAAACTCCTTGGCGAACAGCCCTATGGGAATGCGTGCAAAGTGCCGCTGGACGAGATCGAGCGGCAGACCGGTGATTGCGGCGACACGCTGGCTCGCCAGGCCTCCACCCTGCTCCAGCCCACCTGCCAGCGCGGCCAGATATTCGCCGAGCGCATAGCGTTCGACTTCCGCCAGCCGTGCCTGCAGAGCCGGGCCAGAAACGCCTTCGCTGTGCAGGCGCACTGCCGCCAGCGACGGCAGTTCGAGCGCCCAGTGGAGCGGCTGGAACTCGTCCGGACGCACCAGTGTGAATTCGAGGGCCGGCGAAATCAGCACGACGCCGCTCGGGCTGATGCCGATGTCTTCCTGAAGCTTCCTGGCGAGCAATGCTGCTCGAAAGCCGCCATAGCTTTCGCCAGCCAGGAAGACAGGCGATGCCGTACGGTTGGTCTGCGCCAGATAGAGCCGGATAAACGCGCCTATCGACGCAGCGTCCTGGCTGACGCCCCAGAAGCTGTGTGCTTCCGTGCCGGGCGCTTCACGGCTGTAACCGGTTCCGACAGGGTCCACAAAGACCAGGTCGGTCATGTCGAGCCAAGTGTCGGGGTTGTCGAACAGCCTCTGCGGCGGCGGCAGGAAACTTCCATCGGCCGCTGTCGCCAGAACCCGCGGACCGAGCGCGCCCAAATGAAGATAGGCGGAAGCTGCTCCCGGACCGCCATTGAAAACGAAGGTGATCGGGCGACGCGGATCCGGTCCCGTTTCTTTCCCGGCGTGCAGAGCATAGGCGACATAGAAGATCTCGGCGGTGATATCGCCTTTGCCGGACGGTAATGACAGCGTGCCGGCCCTGGCCTCGTAATCGAGCGTGCGTCCGGCAATGACGATCGAATGATCGGAAGTCTGCGGCGGTGGCAGGAGCGAGAGAACCCCGCCGGTGGGCGGCGGCCGCTGGGCCGTCTCCGCGTGACCGACCCCAGTTCCGGCAACCAACAGCAGAAGAGCGAGGGCGATTTCTTGCAGCTTGATAGGCATGACGTCTCCGGAGCAATCGGCAGAAACTAGCACACCGTCGGCCGAACCAAAGTCACAGCACCGTGCGCCAGTACGTCTGACAAGAAGGGGTCGGTTTGGGAAATCCGATGCCCAGGCGGAAGATAGGGCGCGAGGGTCACGGCGGCAGCCTCAACCTCTTGCAGCGGATGCGCGCGGCGGAATGACCTACCAAACGACTTCGTGAATTTTCTGCCGGTTGACTCGATTGGCCCACTTCCTAGGTTGGCATTCGGGGCTCCCGTGCAATCCGAAGTCGGTATGACATCATTCCACACCCGAAAGCTTTCCCTTCTCCTTCTATCGGCAGGCGCCGCCATCCTGTCTTCCTGCGTCATGCCCGACGACACCTCGAGCACCGCGAGGGAAGACGCCACGGCGGCGGCAGCCCGCAAGGAGATGGTCGGCCTTAGCGAGGCGGACGTTCGAATGTGCGCCGGCTTTCCGACCGCCACTGCCGATGTCGGCAAATCCGGCCAGATCTGGACCTATCAGCGGGTCGTTCAACGCGGCAATCTCAACATTGTGGTTCCGACCGTGGCGATTGGCCCGGTCCCTGCGCTCGGAGGTTCCGTCAACGTCGCCCCCGGCGGCTATTGCAACACGCAAATTCGAATGGTTGACGGTCGTGTTGCCGAGGTTGCATACGCCGGCGACAACAACCTGCCGAACAACCGCGATGCGCTCTGTGTCAGCACGGTGGACGCCTGTGTCGCCTATGCCCGTCAGTATCATCCAAGCAGGGCAAGGGGCCGTACAAGATAGCGGAATGAGTCGCATTGCCGCCGACCTAAAATGTCTGGGGTTTCTGGTTTGCCGGCTGATGACTATCCCTGATCTCGATCGAGCATCACCGATTTGAACGGATGTTTCCCGCTCTCAACCGCCGACCCGACTCCATCGCGAATAGTGGAGAAATAGCGGTCGGTTCCGACCTGCCCGCCCTTGAGGGCAATTTCCAGCCCGTCGATCGCCTTTACGCGCGAATGCGCCACACAAAGCGGCGAGCCCGGCGATGCCGGCAGCGGCATTCGCACCGTCAGCGCGTCGACGCCCATCTGGCCAAGTGCATGGCTCGACGTGTCGCCGCCGGCGATGACCACGCGCGGCAGCTTCTCTTGAAGCGTCAGTTCGCGGAGAAGCTCGCCAAGGCCGCGGCCGAGCTTATGGCGGGCGCCTTCCCTGAGATCGATTTCAGCACCGCGGTCGGCCGCAGGTCCGAGCGCGGTGTAGAGGATGACGCTCCGCCCGGCCCGTAGGCTGGAGCGGCCGGTTGCGACCGCGCGCGCAATAGCGTCGTTCGAAGCCTCAGAAACCAGTTCGACCGGGTCGAGCTCGATCCCGTCGAAGCCTTCGGCCAGGGCATGCCGGATCTGTCGTTCCGTCGTCGGCGAGCAGCTCCCCGAGACCACGGCGATCCTGTCGGCAGCGCCCGGCGGCGAAAAGGCGGGTTTGGCATCCACGATGCGGTTCGATGCCCATTCGACCAGCAACGCATATTCGATGCCAGAAGAGCCGACGACGAAATAACCGCCCGGCTTGCGAGCGCGCCAAATCTCCTTGCCGGCAAGCGCCTGGGTTTCCAGGCTGTCGACATCGACAAGCACGATACCTGTGCCATCCTCCACAAGCCGATCGAATGCTTCCGACCGCGACGCAGACTGCAGCGTCGCCAGGTCGACCAGGCCCGAGGCGAGGCTGGTCTGGCGCGACAGGTGGATCAGCAGGTCGGATTCGTCCATCGGCGTGATCGGATGGCGGCTCATCACGGGATGGCGGTCGATGCGGAAATATTTTTCGCGATAGGCCGCGAACAGATGGCCGAAGGCGGTGTAGCGCTTCAGTTGCGGCGCGCCGACCACCAGCGGCACGCCGTCTTGCCGGAAAACCGAGCAGCCGATCTCGATCGCCCGGCCGATGCTGCCGATCACCGGGCTGGAATCGAAGGTCGAGCAGACCTTGTAGTGGCAGATCTCGGCGTTAAGGGTCTTCAGCCAGGCGAAGGCATCTCGCAGATGCGTGTCCATCCACTGCGGCGTCTCGCTGCGGCTGGTGCCGGCCAGCCCAAGGGCGCGGCAATGCGCAAATTGCGAAAGCAGCGCCTCGTCCGGCTGGCGCATGAACAGCACGGTCGGCACGCCGCCGAGCTCGAGCGCCTCCATCACGTCGGTCGAGCCGGTCAGGTCGTCGCCATAATAACTCAGAAGCAGGTTCTGCATGGCGTCAGGCCGCCTTGCCGTCGCCGAACTTCTCGATCGACCGCGCCAGCTCGACATGGCTCAAGGCATAATCCGACAACGGAATGTCCTGGACCGCCGCCTGCCAGGCCTGCTGCACGGCGCGCACGCCGGCGCCCGGCCCGTCCGGGTGGCTGACGATGCCACCGCCGCACAGATAGAGAAGATCCACCGTCCGGCCGGTTCGCTGGAACGTTTCAGGCGCCTGCCCGCCCCACTGGCCGGAACCGGCGACCGGCAATGCGCAATCGGCCGGCGAAAAGATCGGCGAGGCCACCGCCTTGAAGGATTCGACGAAGGACCAGTCGGGTTCCCAGTATTTCGAGGCGATGCCGTTGATCTGGAACTGGTCGACGCCGAGCAACCGCCAAAACTGCTGCCAGATCTTGAAATCCATGCCGAGGCCGGGATGGCGGGTGAGAATGTCCCAGCCATTGCGGTGGGCATGGAGCACAAGGCTGGAGCGTTTTCGAAGGTAAGCCATGCCGCCGAAACCGATCGAATTGATGTTGACCACGGCGCAATTGCCGCCGGCCTTTGCCACCAGGTCGTGGTTTCGCATCATCTCGTCGGGATCGGCATGTGAGATGCCGAAGGCATACATGACCTTCTTGCCGGTCTTCTGCTCGTGGTCGAGGATCAGCGGCATGATTGCCCTCACCCGCTCCGACAGCGGTGAATAGGCCGGGCTCATCAGCTTCTCGTCGTCCTTGATGAAATCGACGCCGGCGGCAATCAGCTCTTGCACCATTGCGGCCGTCTCGGGCGGGCGGAGCCCCAGCGCCGGCTTGACGATGGTCCCGATGATCGGACGATCCGCGACACCGGTCAGCCTGCGGCTGCCCGTGACGCCGAATTGCGGGCCCGGATGCGCGCCCCGGTACTCCTCGGGTAGCCTCATGTCGACGATCCGGATACCGGACAGGCCCTTGATCGAAAATGTGCCGCCGATGGCGATGGTCATCAACGCCGACAAGTCGGTGCCGATGGCGTCTAGCGGAAACGCGATGTCGACGTCGGCGCGCTTGACCGGGCCATTGCGCGCTTCGGGACCGGTTTCGGGAAGAGACGGCCGATCCGCATCGGGCAGATGCCGTATCGCCAGGACTCGCGCCGCGACCCTGGCCTTGAGTTCTTCGGTCTCGCCGGCCAGCGCGACGAAGGTTCCGGTCGACTGGTCGCTTGCGATCTTGGCCGCCAGCGCCTCGACATTGCCGGGCGTTTCGATGCGATAGGTTAGAACAATCATATTCGCGCGGCCTGCCGGGGTGGTTCGAAAAAGGTTCCTTGGCCCTTGAAATCTGGTATAATGAGTACATAAGCTTTGCAAGCCCTATCCGGCTGGGCAGAGCCGGGCGAGCCGGCAGCAGGCGTTCCGGAATTCGCGCCGGAAATGCTAGATAGGGGCCGGTCAAAGGAGTGATTCGCGACGATGAACCGTTCGGAGCCGATCGTCCGGCGCAAGCTTTCCGACGAAGTATTCTTGAGACTGAAGCGCCTGATCACCAGCGGCGAATTGCTGCCGGGTGACGACATGCCATCGGAGCGCGAATTGATGGAGCGCTTCGAGGTCGGCAGGCCGGCGATCCGCGAGGCAATGCAGGCATTGAGCAATATGGGCCTCGTCGCGATCTCGCATGGCGAACGGGCGAAAGTGCTGCAGCTGACCGCCAAGTCGATCATCAAACAGGTCGACGGCGCCGCCAAGATCATCCTGTCGTCGTCGAAGGACACGCTGGAGCACCTCAAGAACGCGCGTATCTTCTTCGAGCGCGGCATGGTCAGGGAGGCCGCGGAGAAGGCAACCGCCGAGGACGTGCAGCGGTTGCGCGCAACGGTTGCAGAGCAGCGCAGCCATCGTGGCGACTCGGAAGCCTTCATATCCGCCGACATGAAATTCCACACCCAGATCTCGGCGATATCCGGCAACCCGATCTATGTCGCCGTCAGCGAGGCAATGCTTGGCTGGCTAAAGGAATACCACACCGAAATGCTGATCTGGACCGGCAAGGAAAAGTTCACGCTGACCGAGCACGAAGAGATCATCGGACGCATCGAAGCCAAGGATGCGGATGGCGCCGAGAAGGCGATGATCAAGCACCTCGAACGCTCGCGTGCGCTTTACGTGATGAACTCCGGCAGCTGAAAACCAAGAGCAAGGTCCCGACCGGCGTAGCGGCCGGCACCTGCTCTCGGCCTACTGACTGACCACAGATCAGCCTGAGCCGGACCGACGCAGTTTTCTGTTGCCCTCTGAATCCGATGTATTTGCCGCGTGTTTTCATTCAACGATTTCCGCGGCCCGCTTTCGTCAGCAAGCCCGCATAGGCCCTCCTGGAGCCCGCGCGCTTGGCCTGGATTGGCAATTCTTGCAAAGACTATGCTAGGCTTGCCATCCACGAGAACGACACTGGAGTACCGCAATGGCTGTCAGGAGCCTCCACGTTGTGATCTGGCTGCCGTCGAATTTCTATTCGGCCGTCGTCTCGACGCTCGTGGAAATGTTTCAGCTTGTGAATGATGTCTGCCGTTCGCAGGTTCTCTCCTGTGAGTTCGTTTCAAGGAGCGCGCCGTCGGCATCAAGCACCGGAATTTCCTTCCCGACAAAAGCTCAACCATCCCGGAAAATGGATGTCCTGATTCTCATTGCCATGCCGGGTGTCGAGATTCCGGAGCTTCTGCGCTCGCTCGACGAGGAGAGTGAACATTCAAAACCGCTGATCGCGCTCGCGCAGCAGCAGGACGCAATCATCGCAGCACATTGCGGCGCGTGTTATCTGCTCGCCAATTCGGGATTATTGGACGGTAAACGCGCGACGATATCCTGGTGGCTGAGAGCCGAGGCAAGCCGCCGGTTTCCGCAAGTGCGATGGGACGCTTCCCGGCTCCTCATTCGCCAGGACCGCCTCTACACATGCGGAGGCGGGTTTTCCGGACTCGAACTCGCCAGGGCTTTGCTGATCGATCTGGGCTTCTCGAAGGAAGAGCGGATCATTCGAAAACTTCTGGTTCTCCCGCCGCCGCGCACATTCCAGAGTCCCTACGAATTTTCCCTCGATGGAATTTCGTACGGAGCCAGCCCATTCGAGGACAAGTTGCGTGAGCTCTCGAAAGACAAGATGTCGGAAATCGATCTGAAATTTCTGGCAACCGAATTGGGCATGTCTTCGCGAACCCTGTCTCGCAGGTTTTTCGACGAACTCCAGACAACGCCGGGAAAATGGATCCAGGAAAGGCGGCTGGAGTTGGCAAGGTCCATGCTTGAGGAAACGAAACTGAGCGTTTCAGAAATTTGCTATCGGGTGGGTTATCAGGACGTCGCCTCGTTCAGCCGTCTTTTTTCCAAGACAACTGGAATGGCACCGGGCGAGTTTCGAAAGCAAATCCGGTGACAACTCGGCAGCGGAGTGCTGCGGCTACACGCAACCGCTACGCAAGTGCGGCTACCCATGAGCCTCGGCAAATGACTTCAGCCGATCCGGACGATTGCGTAGGGTGTCATCACAAGATGGTCTCGGCCCGACGTATCGCGCGGAATCTGGCGTGACAGTCGTCCATTCCAAATCTTGAGAGGGCCCTGATCGGAGCCGAGCCCGGAAACGTCGACCGGAACGTCGACCGGGGTAAGGTTCGCCAGCCAGATGATGATCTTGCCTGTCTGGGAGCGGCCGGCAAGTGCCAGCACCCGCCTCTCATCGGTCGTTGTCGCCGCCACATGCGCATGGCCGGCCAGATCGCAAAGTCCTTTCACCGCGTGGAAAATCGGCCGGGGTGTACCTTCTTCGACAGGTTCGCCCGACGAGGCCAGCACGCCGAATGGTCCGGTGAAGCTGCAGAGCGTCAGCATTTCGAGTCCGGCCGGCGCAACACGTGCGGCATAGCCGATCGTCCATGCGGCTCCGAACAGCCCGGTATGGCGAGGGTCGCGGTCGGCCATAGGAATGCACTGACTGTCGGGATTGGCTTTGGTCGCACCGCCATAGGGGTTCTGGCGCATGGCAATGGTCGACGGCCCGATCCGATAGGGTTTTGCCCCGAAGATCGCCCTCACCGAGGCTGTGATGGAAGGCAGCGCCTCCAACGATTGCATGACGCTGAGATCGTCGGCGGCGTGCACGATCGGGCAGGTGCAATGCGTGACGAAATCGAGCGGATCGGCCGGCACACGCTTGCGATTGAGTTCGGTGAAATAGCTGAACATGCCGCCGCCGAGGCGGCTGTCGGGAAAGGCGCGCCGCGTCGCGGCATAGACGTCCTCGAGCGGCGGGCAGTGCGGCCACGCGCTGCCCGGTGGCGTCGATTGCCGGTCGGCCGAGGGCGAGACGGCAATGGCCGAAAGCTCGAGCCCGGCCTGCCGCACCCTGTCGGCGACGCCTGAAAGCTCGGCGTCGAGATCGCCGTCGCCGGCAATGACACATTCGAGCGTTGTCCGGACCGGATAGGCGGCGGCGAGCTGGGCGTAAGATCGCAAGGCATCGAGCTCGTGGCCGCGCGTCGGGTCATAGTGGAACATCAATTGCTGCGGGCCAAGCTCGGACAGCATCGGCAGCTTGCCCAACGCCGCCTCGACCTCATCCGGGTAGATGATCACGCCGATATCCGGCAGCGCCGGTCCGGCTTGGCCGAGCGTGACACGAATCGGTTCGGCGCTTGCCGCGACAGCCGGCGCTTTCCCGCCACCCTCCATCCGCAAGCTGATGGTCTGGCGGAAGGTCTCGCCGGCAGGCAGCACGTATGGCCATGGCAGCGCGAGCGGCCGGACATAGGTCTTGTAGGAGGCATCCGACCAGTTGCGCTGGTCCTCCATCTCGAACACATCGCCTTCCATCCGGCATTCGGCGGTGACGCCCGGCCGGACCTCATGGGTGATCGCCCGCAGGTCTTTGAAAGGCTGCCAGGGATCGATCAGCTCTGGAAGCCTGGTCGCGACCACGCTGCCATCGGTATGCTCGATCGCGACCGGGCTGCCGGCCAAGCCGGCAATCGGATGCAGGATGCAGAAGCCACAGCGATTGGTTTCGAAATCGCTGTCGGGAAGAGCGCTCACGTCGAAGACCAGCTGGCCATCGGAGGAGCCCTTGATGGTCGCACGAAAGCCGAGCCGGCTGCCGTCCGGTGCTTGGCAACTTGCCGTATAGCTGACGGAAAAAGCCTCGGCATTTTGTTTGATGGCAAGATCGGCCAGTCTCGGCTCGTAGGTGCCCCAGTCGCGATCCCTGACGATGTAGGCGATAGCGCGCAGAACTTCGGTGCCGCCATGCCGAATGGTGCGCAGATTGCCGTTGACGAAGTCCGCCGTCAGCGCGCCGGCTTGCAGCCTGACCGGTTCGGCTTCAACGGCACGTGTGCCGTAGAGGAGGAAGGGGTCGGCTGTCATTTCAGCAAGGCGTCGAGTTGCACCGGCTCCCGGCTTGCGGCGCCGGCGTACGCTGCCTCGACCAGCGCTAATGTCTTGAGGTTGTCCGCGCCTGAGGTCGCGGGCTCGGTTCCGTTGGTCAGGCAATCGACCCAATGTTTTTGAATGGCGACGACGCTTTCCTGGATGTTGTGCCACGGCCGCGATGCCCAGGCCAGCAGCGGCGGCGAGACGTCGCTAACGACCGTCCCGCTCCTGCCGGTGACGGTGAGGTGGTAGCCCTGCGCCAGCCGGATCGTGCCGTCCTTGCCGTCGATCTCGATCAGCATCTCGGGGAACGGCTCTGTCGCGAGCTTGCTGGCGTAGCTACAGTCGACCACGGAAGTGGCGCCGCCCGTGTGGTCCATCAGCATCGTCGCAACGTCCTCGCCGGTTATGCCGGGATTGACGCGCGCCGTTCGCGCGGTGACCGTCGAGACGTCGCCCAGCAGAAAGCGGGCGATGTCGAGGATATGGATGCCGAGATCCTCGATAATGAAGCGCCTTCCGGTCGCCAGATAGGGCTGGCCGGAAAACACGTCATAAGCCGATCGGAACGAGATCCGTCCGAAGAAGGGGGTGCCGATTTCGCCGCTGTCGAGCACCGCACGCACCGCCTGGATCGGCGACTGCCAGCGAAAATTTTCATGCACCATCAACGGCACGCCGGCGTCGGCGCAGGCTTTCACCATGGCCTTGGCGTCGGCAAGCGACGGCGCGAACGGCTTTTGGCAGATTACCGGAACGCCATACTGCGCCGCCATCTCCACCAGCGTTCTGTGGCTTGGTGCGGTGGTAGCGATGTCGACGAAATCCAACCTTTCGCCGGCAAACAGCGCAGCCGCGTCGGTATAGCGCCGCGTGATGCCGAACTGGTCGCCGACGACCCTCAACCGGTCCGGATCGCGGTCGCAGATGGCGGCAATCGAAGCACCCTCTATGTCGCGCCAGGCATGCATCTGGTTGACGGCAAAGAAGCCGCAGCCGATCAGCGCGCCACGCAGCTCCGCCATGTCAGCCGGCCTTTGCCATCTGCATCAGCGTGACACGGCTCTGCAGCCGGCGCTGGGCTTGGTCGACGACAACGGCTACGATGATGACGAGGCCCTTGATTACCATTTGCCAGAACGAGCTCACCCCCATCATCACCAGCCCGTCCGAAAGGATGCCGATTACGAAGGCGCCGACAATGGTGCCGCCGATGGTGCCGCGTCCGCCCGACATCGAGGTGCCGCCGAGCACTGCCGCGGCAATGGCGTTGAGTTCGAAGCTCTCTCCGGTCGCCGGATGCGAGGCCATCAGTTCGGACGAGATGATCAGCCCGACGATCGCCGCGCAGAACCCGGAAAACATGTAGACGAACATCTTCACCATGTTGACGCGGACGCCCGAAATGCGCGCCGCCCGCTCATTGCCGCCAACGGCGAAGATA
Source organism: Mesorhizobium sp. M0904 (assembly GCF_040319475.1). NCBI lineage: Bacteria > Pseudomonadati > Pseudomonadota > Alphaproteobacteria > Hyphomicrobiales > Phyllobacteriaceae > Mesorhizobium > Mesorhizobium sp. M0904. The sequence continues at coordinate 67,285 of NZ_JAMYOC010000006.1, forward strand.
TGGCGGCCGAGCGGAGTGTATCTGGCGAGATAGGCCGCCCCCAGTGCGACGACGACCAATATCCATATCGAAACCGGCAAGCCGAGCAGCCGGCCGGCGCCGAGGAAGCCGAACCCCGTGGTGCCGAGCTCCGGCTTGCCGACGAGATTGGGGAAGGTGCGCCCGTCGGACGACAGCAGTGCCAGGCCGCGTGCGACATAGAGCACGCCGAGCGTGGCTATGAACGGCGCAACGTTAAGCCTGGTGATCAGCAAGCCGTTGACGGCGCCGATCAATATGCCGACGGCAAGCGTGATCAGCGCGATCTCGAAGACGTTGAAATAGATGGTGTAGCCGACCTGCAGGTCGACGCCGTTCAGCACGAGATAGCCGGCCACCATGCCGCACAGGCCGACGATCGAGCCGACCGACAGGTCGATGCCGCCGGTGATGATGACGAAGGTCATGCCCATTGCGAGGAATGCGTTCAACGCCACGTGCTTCGACATCAGGATAAGATTGGCGGCCGATAGGAAATTGGGCGCAGCTATCGAGAAGAATAACAGCACGGCGATCAGCGCGATGAACGTCCTGGCCTTCATCAGCGTCAGCAGGACCGAGCCGCTCGAAATGGAGTTGACCACCGCCTTGGCTGGAATGTCAGTCATGCACCTTGCTCTCCGTGCGGGACCGGGCCGTGGCCGAGGGCCGAGGCAGCGACGAGCGCGGCCTCAGTCGCCTCCGCGCGATCGAAGATACCGGTCAATTTTCCATTGCTCATCACTGCGACACGGTCGGACAACGCCATCACTTCGTCGAGATCGGAGGTGGCAAACAGGATGCCCAGGCCGTCGCGCGACAGCTTGCGCATGGTGCGGAAAACGTCGGCCTTGGCGCCGACGTCGATGCCGCGGCTCGGCTCGTCCATCAGCAGCACCTTCGGTCCGGTGAGCAGCGCCTTGCCGATCACCACCTTCTGCTGGTTGCCGCCCGACAGTGACGAGACTTCCTGCGTCGGATCGGCGACCTTGATGGCCAGTTCGCGCACCGTCTGGGTCACCGCCTGTCGTTCGGCGGCACCACGAATGTGGAACAGGCGCACGAACCGCGACAGGCTGGCCAGAGTCAGATTGCTGGCGACGGAGAGGATCGACACCAGCCCTTCGCGTTGGCGGTCTTCGGGGATCAGCGCCAGCCCGCGCCGGATGCGCCGTGTCGTGTCGCGCTCGTGCACCTTTTTGCCGGCAATGAATATCGCGCCGGTCGAATGGCCGTGGCGGCCCATGATGCAATCGAACAGCTCGCTGCGTCCGGCGCCCATCAGGCCGTAGATGCCAAGGATCTCGCCAGCGCGCAGCGACAGCGAGACGTGGTCGACCGCAAGCCCGCCGGTGACGCGCGGTAGGCAAATGTCCTCGGCGCGGAATATCTCCTCGCCCGGCACATGGCCGTCGGCCTTGGCGAAGTCCTTGGCGTCCGAGCCGATCATCTGCCGCACGATCCACTGGGTGTCGACGTCTTTCATCTTCGCCTGGCCGGTGATGCGCCCGTCGCGCAGCACCGTGATGGTGTCGCCGATGCGGATCAATTCCTCGAGCCGATGCGAGATGTAGACGATTGCCACGCCGCGCGCCTTGAGTTCGGCAATCACCTTGAACAGGATCTCGACTTCCGCCGCGCTGAGCGCCGAGGTCGGCTCGTCCATGATCAGGATGCGCGCATCGAGCGAAACCGCCTTGGCGATCTCGACCAGCTGCTGCTGGCCGATGCGCAGATCCTCGACCAGCATGTCCGGCCGGATGCCAGCCTCCAGGCGTTCAAGAAATTCCGCCGCGCGGCGCTCCTGCTCTTTGCGGTCGATTTTGCGGAAGCGGTTGGTGATCTCGCGGGTGGCAAAAATATTTTCGGCGACGGTCAGATTGCCGAATAGGTTGAGCTCCTGGAATACCATGCCGATGCCGCGATTTACCGCGTCCCCGGATGACGAGAAGGAGACCTCCTCGCCGTCCAGCAGAATGCGCCCAAGCGTCGGCTGCTCGACGCCGGCGATGATCTTCATCAGCGTCGATTTGCCGGCCCCGTTTTCGCCGACCAGCACGTTGACCGCACCCTTGCGCACCTCGAAATTCGCACGTTTGACCGCGACGGTGCCCGAATACACTTTCGAGACATCCTCCAGCTTCAGGATGACGTTTTGATCGCCGGTCATGGCTTCGGCCCGAGCTCTGCCTCCGCCGGCGTCACCAGCGGCAGGTCCTGGCCACTGCCTGGCGTATAGGCGCCGAGGATCTTGACGCTTCGGCCCTCGAGTGCCTCGCGCGGCAGCTTGGAAAGCACGGTCTTGTCGGCGTAGGCGTTGAAGGCCTTGCCGAACTGGGCGAAGTCGATCTGATTGGTGAAATCGTTGAATTGAATGAAGTCAAGGCTGTCGCGCAGCGCTGTACCGCGCAGCGCGGGTCCGATCTGCACCCGCGCATCCGCCTTGCCGTCGCCGTCGGCATCGACGTCCATTGTCGCCGCGCGTGACTGTGTATTGGCTGCAACGACCTTGCCCCCGAGCCGGACGGCGAAGGTCCATGGCGAATTCGCCTGCTTTTTCGGGTTGCCATATTTGGCGCCGGCAGCGGCGGGATCGGTCTTCGCCAAAGCATGAACCTCGGGAAACGGGCCGGCCTTCTGCTGCAGGTAGGGTATCGCTTTCGCCGCCCAGATGTCCTCGACCTTCTTGTCGGGATTGAAGGCCGAGCCAGTGCCGCCATTTTCCGCTGACGGCGTCGGCAGGATCTTGCAGGCGGTCAGGCTGACTATAGCTGCAAGGAACGACACGAGGATCGGCCGGGTCAGCGTGTTGAACATGTCGGCTCGTTCGGCATGGCGGTCAGGAGCACCCAGAGAAATGGAAGCAAGGGCGAAATGGAAGCAAGGGACGAACCGGAGCTCGTCCCTTGCGCTTGATGTTACGCCGGCTCAGTTGGTCAGCGCGAACGTCTCCAGCTTGGCGGCATTGTCGCCATTGACCAGGACGCAATCCATCAATTGCTTTTCCTCGGCCGGAGACTTCTTGTTCTTGATGAAGTCGTTGGCCTGCTCGACCGCCATCTGTGCCTGCGCGAAGGCCGGCTGCAGGACCGTCGCCTTGATGCCGCCGGAGGTTATCGAGTCGCGCACGTCGTTCGACCCGTCGAAGCCGACGACGATCACGTCCTTGCGGCCGGCAGCGGCAAGTGCCGCATAGGCGCCCATCGCCATCGTGTCGTTGCCGGAGATCACGCCCTTGATATCGGGATTGGCCTGGAGGATCGATTCCATCTTTGAATAGGCCTCGGTCTGGCTCCAGTTTGCCGACTGCTGCGCCACCATCTTCAGGTCCGGATAGTCGTCGATGACGTCGTGGTAACCCTTGGAGCGGATGCCGGCATTGGTGTCGGATTCCTTACCGACGAGCTCGACGAAATTACCCTTCTCGCCCATCAGCTTGACGAATTCCTGCGCGCCGAGCTGGGCGCCCTGATAATTGTTGGAGACGATCTGCGCGACGGCAACGCCGGTGGCATTGATCTCGCGATCGATCAGGAAGGAAGGAACGCCTGCGTCCTTGGCCTTCTGCACCGCAGCGACTGTGGCGTCGGCGCCGGCATTGTCGAGGATGATCGCCTTGGCGCCGCGGCCGATCGCCGTATCGATCAATTCGGACTGCTTGTTGGCGTCGTCGTCATGGACGAGCACCAACGCCTCGTAGCCGAGTTCCTTGGCCTTGGCCTCCGCGCCGACAGCTTCCGCCTTGAAGAACGGATTGTCATGCGAGGGCGTGATGATGGCGATCAAATCCGCCGCATAGGCGGGTGCGGCGGTGCCAAGCGCCAGCACGCCGGCGAAAGCCGCAAGCGTCATTCTGCGTGTCAGTTTCATGTATTCCTCCCGTTGAAAATCCGCGCCTTGTCCCAAGGCTATATGCATTCGATTTCGCTAGCCGGCCGTAGGTGGCGGGTCGCGTCAGATTCACAAGCCTTTGCTGGCTTCACTTCGACGGATCGCTTCCCATTAACCCCACTCATCTGGCCCCTGAGCCTGCTGCGAAGCTTGACGGTCCGATCCATCGAACAGCTAAGGCAACTGGTATAATGAGTCAATGACAATTTCAGGTGATATGTTCCGAAAGACCCGTCGCTGCCCTCAAGTGATGCGCTGGATGCTCGCGGCAATCTCCTCCGGCTCGAACACCCGTTTCCAGTCGTCGCGCATCAGAACCGGCTTGCCGAACTCTATCGCCTTGTTGCAGGCGTCGGAGAACACGCCTTTGGTCTCGCCGAAGATGACGGCGCCAAGCACGTTCATATGACCAAGCAGGAAGTCGAGCGCCGCCTGCTTGTCGACCCCGCGCGCCACCACCTCGTCAACCGCCTCTTTCATGACGACGAGCAGCGAAGCGCATACCGTTTCCGAAAGGCCGGGCTCGAGCAGGGCCATCTGATCGACAGTGACGCGATGGGAGCGCATGACCGGCGCCCAGATGATCTTTGCGATCGCCTCACCCTTGGCGAAATCCTCCTCCGGTCCCTGCATCAAGGCGCTGACCATATGCTGCTTGGCCTTGACGCCGCCGAAATAGTCCTTCTTGGCCGCCATGTCGGTCTCATCGTTGAAGATCGGCGGATGACAGGGGTGGGTGACGAAATAGGTCAGATCCGGCCGCTTCGGCAAATGCCCGGCGAAAGGTGCCGCGGCGTCGAGCACGACGACCATCGTGCCTGACGCAAGCTTGCTCTCGATACTCGCCGCAACCTTGCCGATGTGCGTGTCCGGCACCGCCAGGATCACCACATCGGCGCAATCAAGCGCCTCATCGGCGCTGATGGCATCGATGCCGAGGCCCGACTTCAACCGCTCGCGGCCGGCGTCGCTGACCTCGACATGGCGTATCGTATACGAAGATCCACGAAAATTGGTCGCCAGACGGTAACCCATTTTGCCGCCCGCACCAAACAGCACAATCGTTGTCATATGTCCGTTACTCCTGAATTCCAACGACGGCCCTACCGATCGTCATCCCATTGACTTGTATGCACATTGCCGCCGGCTGGCGGATAAAAACGCGGGGAAGCCGCCGCTCAAATGACGATGCCTGGACGATGTCTCGGGCGCCCGGATGTCCAGCGCAGCCACGCGGAGCATGCTACCTCAGGTACACATTATACCAGCATACCAAATTCGCAAGCGGCCGCGGCACTGCTCTGACCATTTGTTTGGCCGTCGTTTACCTCCTGTTCAACGGCAAAGAGCGATCATCGCGCTGAACCGCGGATCGGCGGGATGATTCGCAGCCAACAAAAGGCCCATGCTCGAAATTTCACTCTACAGCCCGGTCAAGGCCTTCCTCGAAGGCCTGGGATTTATGGTCAAGGGCGAGATCGGCGGCTGCGACTTGCTGGCGCTGAGTGCCGACTCTCCACCGATCGTCGTCATCTGCGAGCTGAAGCTGAAGTTCAATCTCGAGCTCATCCTCCAGGGCGTCGACCGTATGGCGGCGAGCGACGAGGTCTGGCTCGCGGCATGCATGTCGGCCCGTGGCAAGGGCCGCGAGAGCGATGTGAGATACCGCAATCTCTGCCGTCGGCTCGGCTTTGGCCTGCTTGGTGTGCGACCGAATGGCGAGGTTCAGGTGCTGCTCAGCCCGACGGCATTGGCTCCGCGTCGGGATCCCCGGCGCCGCTCGAAACTAATCGACGAACATCGGCGTCGGCAGGGCGATCCTGTCGCCGGCGGCGGCTCACGTGCGCCGATCATGACCGCTTATCGCCAGCAGGCACTGGCATGCGCCGCAGCACTCGCCGACGGCCCAAAACGGCCGCGTGACTTGAAGCCCAACCTGCCGAACGCACCCAAGATTCTGCTGCACAACGTGTATCGCTGGTTCGCGCGCACCGATCGCGGGATCTACGAACTGACCGCTCAGGGCCGTGAAGCCTTGCAGCGCTGGCCGCAGCCCGATCGCAGCCACGCCGCTGCCTGAGACAGGCAACGCCGGATTTCGCGCCCTGCTCTCCGCGACAATCACGGCTTTCGGCCAGACAGCACTCAGTACAGACAGCACCTCAGTCACGGAACCATATTTCGACACGATGGTTTTGTCGTCACCGAATTGATCGTCCGCTGAGCAAACGGAAGGAACGGCCATGCGCCTATCGACGACAATTGCCACACTTTCGGCACTGGCCCTTGCCTCGCCGGTCTATGCGCAATCCGTGGGACCAGAGCTTGCCCCTGTGCCGCCGACGGCGCCGCAAACCTTGCCAGAGCAAGCCACGCCCCAAGGGACCACTCCCGACCAGGCTACACCGGACGATCCCTTCTCCGCCCAGAATTTCACCGCAGTGACAATCGTGGCGATGGAGGATCTGCCTCCTGACATCAAGGCACAGGCGGAGGCCGTCGTCACCCAGACCAGCGCCGAGGATTTGCGCATCCTGCAAAGTTCGATCGACGCATCGCCGCAGGCGGCATCGGCACTGGCGGCGAACGGGCTTAATTCCACGCAGGTCGTGGCGGCCAATATTGACGGCGACGGCACGCTGACGCTGATCATCCAGACGACGACGTGAGCGGCTGAAAGCGGACAAGCCGGCTCCGGCACGGAACCAAAGCCCGCCTGATCGCGGAGGACTGTCATGGTCGAGGCTGCAGTTCGCAACTTCACCATCAATTTCGGGCCACAACATCCCTCCGCTCACGGCGTCCTGCGGCTGGTGCTCGAACTCGACGGCGAGATCGTGGAACGCGCCGATCCCCATATCGGCCTGCTGCATCGCGGCACCGAAAAGCTCATCGAGTACAAGAACTACCTGCAGGCCTTGCCCTATTTCGACCGGCTCGACTACGTCGCGCCGATGAACCAGGAGCATGCATTCTGTCTCGCCGCCGAGAAGCTCCTCGAAATATCGGTTCCGAAACGCGGACAGCTCATTCGCGTGCTTTTCTGCGAAATAGGCCGGCTGTTATCGCACCTCCTCAACGTCACCACGCAAGCCATGGACATCGGCGCGCTGACGCCGCCGCTCTGGGGTTTCGCCGAGCGCGAGAAGCTGATGGTCTTTTATGAGCGCGCGTCCGGCGCCCGCATGCACGCGAATTATTTCAGGGTCGGCGGCGTGCATCAGGATCTGCCGCCGGAACTCCTCGACGACATCTGGAGGTTCTGCGATCCCTTCCTCAAGGTCTGCGACAATCTCGAAGAGCTGTTGACCGAGAACCGCATCTTCAAGCAGCGCAATGTCGATGTCGGCGTGATCGGCCTCGATGATGCCTGGGCCTGGGGCTTTTCCGGCGTGATGGTGCGCGGATCGGGCGCCTCATGGGATCTGCGCAAGGCGCAGCCATACGAATGCTATTCGGAGATGGATTTCGATATCCCAGTCGGCAAGCATGGCGACTGCTACGACCGCTATCTCGTACGCATGGAGGAAATGCGCCAGTCGGTGCGGATCATGCGGCAATGCCTGGAAAAGTTGCGCTCACCCGACGGCCAGGGACCGGTCGCGATCCCGAACCACAAGATCACGCCGCCGCCGCGTGCCACGATGAAGCGCTCGATGGAAGCGACGATCCACCACTTCAAACTCTACACCGAAGGCATTCGCGTGCCGAGCGGTGAAGTCTATGCCGCCGTCGAGGCGCCGAAGGGCGAGTTCGGCGTCTACCTCGTGTCGGACGGAGGCAATGTTCCCTACCGATGCAAGATCCGCGCACCTTCGTTCGCCCACCTGCAGGCGATGGATTTCCTGTCCCGAGGCCATATGATCGCCGATGTTGCCGCGATCATCGGCTCGCTCGACATCGTGTTCGGAGAAATCGATCGTTAGCCACGTCGAAGGGTCGCGGGTCCATCCTAGCCAGATCGCACCTGCCTCGACTGCGCTCGAACGCCGGTCGGACGACGGCTCTCACTTGCGGCGGGCCAACTCAAATTCTCGCATCAAAACGGACGCATGGCCGCGACAAGGCGCAGCCAAGCGTCGAGGACTTTCACAATCTGCGCGGCCCGACGTGGCACGTGCCCTTCCAAGTTCGGAAGCGCTCTCCACGGCGCGGAAAGAACGCGTGTTCCGCCGTTCCTCGTACCGCGTCAATGCGCGATCAATCCCTTCAACCAGGCAACAAATCTGTTGCCGCGGACTATCCCGCGCACCCTGGCAGCGGCCCATCGCGCTTGCATCGTAGCACCGACATGGCAATGGCAAACGATTTGGTGCAACTGCCGGTCGCTCAGTTCGAAGAAGCGCTTTGCCTCACCGTAGGTATCGTCCTTCAGCCCCATGGCACGCAGAACCGGATCCTCGAAGGCGACGGTGAGCGGCGTTCCAGCACCACGCGATCTGTCGCGCGCTTCCCTGTTCATATATTCGGTGCCTGGAAGCGCCCCAAGGCATCGCGTCGGATTTTGTTCGAGAAGTTCCGCCCAACGTTCAATCCGCTGGTTTCGAGTCATCGCCGGATACGCCGCGAAGGACTCAACTTCCGCGACGGCTTGCAGTTGGTCGAGTGTTTGATGTTTCATGGTCGGCTCCTGTCGACAGGTGAATTTGCCCACGCCTTTATGAGCAATTATCGCGCCGTGGAGCGCTGACAAGGCCGGACCGCCGCAACATGAAGCATATGAATCACCTACCCGGTGAATCGGCGCTCTAGTTCGAACGCGCCGGCACCGCTCGGTGGGGTTCGATGTCGACCCGTTAACCGGACCACCCCATTCCGGACAGGAACTTTTGCGGAGGCTTGCCGTTTGGCTTTGCGTCCGCTTCGGCGGCTGCAATATCAGTCTTGAAAGCAATTCCGTTGGACACGAAGCCTCAAAGCGTCGAACGAGACGTCGAGCCTGTAAATGAAACTCGGGAGCAACCGGCCCGGGTGCGAGAATCTCGTGGGCGATCGGCACAGCCCCGGCAGGAAAAGCCCGACGGGAATGCCTCGCAGCGAAAGGCCGGTCTGCTCGGCTTTCCCAGGCGCCATCCCTATGCGGCCGCAGCGATAGCACTTGCGCTGTTGCTGGGCGCGGCAGGCATCGCGATCTGGTGGCTGAACGCTCGCCAGTACGAATCGACCGACGACGCCTTCATAGACGCGCGCACGGTGACGATCGGCGCGCAAATAGCCGGCCGCGTTACCGAGCTGGCGGTTACCGACAATCAGCATGTACAGGCCGGCGATGTCCTCCTGCGTATCGATGACAGCGACTATCAGGCAAACCTGAAGCAGGCCGATGCCGGCGTCGCTGCGGCCGAGGCCGCAATCGTCAATGTCACCGCCCAGATCGAGGCTCAAAACGCGAAGGTGAACGCTGCCCAGAGGCAGGTTGCCCAGGCCAAGGCAGCGCTGGATTTCGCCAAGGCCGAGGATCAACGCAACCGCGAACTCCTGGCAAGGGGCACGGCAACGCAGCAGCAGGCGCAGCAGGCGGCATCGACGTTGCGTCAGGACCAGGCCGCGCTGGACAGCGCCGAGGCCAATGTCGCCTCGGCAAAAAGCCAGGTTTCGGTCTTGCAGGCACAGGCCAGGAGCGCCGAGGCGCAGCTCAAGCAGGCCAAGGCCAGCCAGGAGCAAGCCCGCACGACGCTGTCGCGCACGACTATCACAGCACCCGCAGCCGGGCGCGCAACGAGCATTTCCGCCGCGAACGGCACCTACGCCCAACCCGGCCAGGTATTGATGATGTTCGTTCCCGACGAGGTCTGGGTGAAGGCCAACTTCAAGGAGACGCAGCTCGATCTGATGCGGCAGGGACAGCCGGTCGACATCGACATCGACGCCTACCCGCACAAGTCCTTCCATGGCCGCGTCGACAGCATCCAGGCCGGCAGCGGCACCGCCTTCAGCCTCCTGCCGGCTGAAAATGCCACCGGCAATTACGTCAAGGTGGTGCAGCGCGTGCCGGTCAAGATCGTCTTCGACAAGCCGCCGGATGTGCTTCTCGGTCCAGGTCTGTCGGTGGTGCCGACGGTCAAGGTGCGATGAACGGCGAAACCGCCAGAAATCAGGGCGAAAGCCGATCCGCCGCCGGGACGCACAATCCCTGGCTTATCGCCGTCGCCGTCTCCATCGCCACTTTCATGCTGGTGCTGGACACCTCGATCGCCAATGTAGCCCTGCGCAATATCGCCGGCAGCCTGGCGGCCGGAATGGACGAAAGCACCTGGGTGATTACCACCTATCTCGTTGCCAACTCGGTGATCATCCCGGTCAGCGGCTGGCTGGCAAACGTCATCGGCCGCAAGCGCTACTACATGCTCTGCGTTGCGACCTTCACCGTCGCGTCGCTGCTGTGCGGACTGGCGCCCAACCTGGAACTGCTCATCCTGTTCAGGGTCCTTCAGGGACTCGGCGGCGGCGGCATGGCGCCAAGCGAGCAATCGATCCTTGCCGATACCTTCCCGCCAGAAAAGCGCTCGCAGGCCTTCGCGCTTTACGGCATTGCGGTCATCGTCGCACCGACGGTCGGGCCGACGATCGGCGGCTGGCTGACGGACCATTTCTCCTGGCACTGGATCTTCTTCATCAACGTGCCGTTCGGCATCCTGTCGCTGGCGCTGGTGCAGTGGCTGTTGGTCGAACCGGACGTACTCGAACGCGAACGCAAGGAACGGCTGAAAGGCGGCCTGAAGATCGATGGGGTCGGTTTCGTCCTGGTCGCGATAGCCTTGGGGTGCCTGGAGATCTTTCTCGACCGGGGCCAGCGCTACGATTGGTTCGACTCGAATTTCATCACCACTTTCGCAGTGATTTCCGCGATCGCGTTCCTGCTGCTTATCCCATGGGAAATCAGTCGCAGCGATCCGGTCGTCGACATGCGCCTATTATTCACGCGCCAGTTCGGCACGGCGTTCCTGGTCATGATGGCGGTCGGTGCTATCCTGTTCAGCACCACCCAGATCGTGCCGCAGCTGCAGCAGACGACATTTGCCTACACCGCGACGCTCTCGGGCCTTTCGATGATGCCGGGCGGCATCGCCATGCTGATCTTGATGCCGGTGTCCGGATTTGTAGGCAGCATCGTGCAGCCCAAATATCTGATCATGATGGGCATGTCGGTGGTCGCAGTGGCCCTTTGGCATATGACCGCGCTTACTCCGGACGCCAGCTTCCGCTTCTTTGCCTTTGCCCGTGTTTTCCTGATGGTCGGGCTGCCGTTCCTGTTCATTCCCATTTCAACCGCGGCCTATGTCGGCCTGCCCCCGCAGAAGACCAACCAGGCATCGGCGCTGATCAACGTTGCACGCAATATCGGCGGCAGCATCGGCGTCTCGCTGTCCAACACCGTCATTTCGCAAAGCTCCCAGATCCATCAATCGAATCTGGTCGGCCACACCGTGCAATCGTCGCCCGCCTATCAGCAGGCGCTTCGGCAGGCGACTGAGCATTTCGTCGCCCAGGGTTCGCCGATGGTCGAGGCGAAGCAGCAGGCGATCGGCTGGCTTGGTCAGTTGATCGCCCGCCAGGCAACGCTGCTCGCCTATGTCGATGTCTTCCGCTACTGCGCGGTGGCAACCGCCCTGCTGGTTCCGCTGGCGCTGCTGCTGCGGTCAAGCAAGTCGGGTGGCAGCCAGCCGAATCCCGAAATGGGCTGACCGGCAAGTGCGACGGTGTGGTTTTCCAAAAACGCGCAAGCCGGGAACCAGCCGACCCGCTGCGTTGTTCTGCGCCAAGAGGAGATGATTACGATGGCCACTATTCCCACACCCGAGCCGATACCGACGCCGGTGCCACCGCCTCCCATTCCCGATCCCAAGCCCGTGCGTGAGCCGGACCCCGACAGGCTCCCCGACGAGGACCCCGTTCCCAACCCGGATGAAAACGACATTCCACCGAAGCGGACGGCTTTTAGCCGGCAATTGCCGTGATCGTTCTGCAGTGTGTACTGCGATTGCCTGCGCCAGTGGCGCCGCCTGTCAGATTTCGAGCATGGCGTAGGGGCGGCCGGTCGGCTTGGCGACATGCATGGCAACGTTATAGACCGACGCCCCGCCCGGCGTGCGGCCCTCGTAAGCGCCGCGATGCGCATGACCATGCACAACCGCGCTGACCTGGAACCGGTCTATCGTCTCGGCCAGACGTGACGAACCGAGAAACGGGAAGATCTCCAGCGGCTCGCCTTCGACCGTCTCGACGACAGGCGCGTAGTGCAGAACGACCAGCGTGCGTTTGGCGCGGACCTGCCGCATCGCGTTTTCAAGCCGCATCGCTTCGTTCACGCTTTCCGCCACCATCGACTTGATGGCCGGTTCGCCGAAGGAGCCGAGCATGCGCGACCCGAAACCACCAACGAAACCCTTGACCCCCACGAACCCGACCTCGTGAATCTCCGTCGCCTCGCCGTCGAGGAGGTGAACGCCCGCCTGGCGCAGAATATCGGTAACCTGCTCGACGGCGCCCGACTCATAGTCGTGGTTGCCAAGCACGGCGACGACCGGGATCGTGCAGGCACGCAGTTCCTCGGCAAGGATTTCGGCCTCCCTAGGCTTGCCGAGATTGGTAAGGTCGCCCGTCAGCACGAGAACCTGGGCTTCACGCGACATCTCGCCGAAAAGGTCGCGGTACGAGGCCTGGTCCTCCTTGCCGACATGCAGATCGCCGATGGCGGCGACCTTGAGAGTGCCGCCATTTTCCGCCTTTGCCGAAGCAGATTCGAGCCCGTCAGCCATCGCTATATTCTCCTTCACCGCCGACGTCGGCAAAGCCCCATTGCTTGACGTCGATCTCATAGTCGGTTCGTGAAAGCATGCGCCCGCGGCAGATCCGCATCCGGGAAGGCGGCAATTCGCGCTGCTTGGCCAGCCGGTCAAGCAGTTCGTCGAGCAGCCACGCGGGCACCCGGTCGCGCTCCGTCGGATAGATCCATCGGAAGTTCAAGAGATGCATCAGCAGAACTTCCCAATGGACTTCCATGTAGGAAAGCAGCCTTTGCCAGTCGATCTGGTCGTGCGCCTTGAGGATGGTATGCGCGACGTCGGCCCCATCGTGGCGGCCGCGATCCTGGATGAAGCATTTGGACCAGATGAGCTCGGTTGGGCCGATGATCCGCACCTGGCTGCCCAGCAATTCGGCTTGGCGAGCATGCTCCAGCCACTGGTCGTCGACAGGCATTGTGCCGTTCATCGAGGTGAAGATGACGTCGAAAAAATGCGTGCCCTTGAACACTTTGCCCAGCCACCGGTCGTCCTCGACCACGACGGCGTAGCCGATCTGCTTGAAATGGGCGAGGATGCGCGCGCAGTCGCCGGCCTTGCAGAAAATGTCCAGATCCTTGGTCGGGCGGGTGATCCCGGTATAAGCGCTTACGGCATAGGTGCCGGCGACGAGAAAGGGGATGCCGGTCGCGACAAGCTCGCGGATCGCTTCGATATAAAAGACCTCCGCTTCGGCGTTGCGAGGCGTCGGGGCGGCTTTTGGATCGACCGACGGAACTGATGCCGGGATGGCGCTTTTCGGTGGGGGATCGATGATCATAAGCAATGGCTCCTGGCCCGGCAGACCAGCAGCCGCCTGTATCTAATAGCCAAGCCTGCCCGATGGTTCCCGCCTGCTGCATCAGGCCGACACGCCGCCGTGGCCGGCCTTCGAAGCGGCTATGGGCGAGGTTGCGGCGGCGGCCATAAAAAGAAAAAATATGTGAGCGGCTATTTTTGGAGTCAAAATCGCAGCGCGGTCGGCCTCAAACGCGTCGAGATCGGCTCAAACGCGTCGAGGCGGAGTGGACCCCGCCATCCTCCGGTCCAGCAAGGATTGGCTTCAACATGGTTCCGGAGCTGTCGGAGGCGCTGCGCACCCGGCTTAACAGCCACTTGAGCGCCCGTAGCCAAACCGACTCTGTTTTTCGGAACGCTGCAGGCGGCGTGGCGAAAAGCCCATTCTCCATTTTGTAATTCCTCACTGTCTCAGTCCAATCAGCGTTCTTCAACGAGCAAAACTGGTGGTGGTTCCGCCTCGCCGTCGGGGAATGCGGGCTGGCCAGGCGAAGCCACCATTATGGGTTCAAGCAGGCTAGTCTCGCGCGGCAAGATCAGCGCCTCGCGAGATCGCATCCTCGGCGACCAAGTCGCGTAATTGCTAGCCGGCGGGATTCAGCTCGTATCCTGATGTGCCGGCTCTGGACACGGTCCGCGAAGGCTGAAATTGTGACCGGTATTTCCAGTTGCAAATTTGGTTGGGCTCGGCGGGATGGCGCTGGTTTCTGAAGATATTGCCAGCCATCCGGCATTGCGTCGGCACGTCCAGGCTCAGTCGCGGGCGCTGCTCCAGACCTATGAAGCGAACCCGCGGCTGGCTTCGGTGTTCGCCACGCAACAACGCTGGCTGATGGCCCATATCGGCCTTGCCTTGTATTTCGATCGAGAGCCGGACGACCATCGCAAGGGACTTACGTCCGCACGGTTCATGGACGGAATCCGCCGGCATTCGGTGGCCAGCCGCAACACCGCCGATGCCTTCCTGAAGGAGATGCTGCATTACGGTTTCATCCGGCATCTGCCGATTAAATACGGGCGCATCCGCCCCTTTGAGCCGGTCGCGGGCACTCTGGAGACGGTTGCCGGCTGGGTCATGGCTCATCTGAAAACGCTGGACAGCCTGGACGGTGGATCTCGACTGGCTGCATTCGTCGCACAACCGGACGTGCTCGCCAAACTGCAGCCGCTGGTGGCCGACGGCCTGCTTTCGTCGCATGCCGTGCGCGAGCCAAGACAGACTTTTTCCTTGTTCACCTGGCTCGACAATGGCGGCATCGTGATGGATTGGCTGATGTCCGGCGTCGATCCCGATCATGCCGACCTGGACCGAATTCCGACCGGTGTCGTCTCAATCGGAGATTTCGCGAACTGGCTCAAGCTTTCCCGGACCCACCTTTCACGCAAATTGCGCGATGCGGAGGAACTCGGCAGCATCGGCTGGCTGGGCCAGCGCGGTCATTCGGTCATGTGGGTGTCGAGCGAGTTCTATCAGGAATACATGACCGCCCAGGCGGTCAAGCTCGCCATCATCGATTCAGCCTTCGACAATTGTGTTGTAACTCCCGACGCCAGCTGAACCGCAAGCCGAACGCCGTCGTGGCGGCCTTGGCGCCGCCGCGACGGAGGTCTGGCATTTCAATCGATGTCGAACGACACGCCCTGCGCAAGCGGCAGCGCCTTGGAATAGTTCACCGTATTGGTAGCGCGCCGCATATAGGCCTTCCAGGCATCGGAACCGCTCTCGCGGCCGCCGCCGGTTTCCTTCTCGCCACCGAAGGCGCCGCCGATCTCGGCCCCTGACGTGCCTATATTGACGTTGGCGATGCCGCAGTCCGATCCGTCGACGCTAAGAAAGCGCTCGGATTCCTGCAGGTCGCGGGTAAAGATCGACGATGACAGCCCCGCTCCCACCGCATTGTGTTCTTCTAGCACGGCGTCGAAGTCCGAATATTTCATCACGTAGAGGATGGGCGCGAAGGTCTCCTCCGTCACTGGCGAAACCTGCCGCGGCATTTCGACCAGCGCCGGACGCACATAGTAGGCCTCGGGATGGCCGTTCTCGACCCGCATTCCGCCGGTTATCTTACCGCCATGCGAAGCCGCCTCCTCCAGCGCCTTCTGCATATTCTTGTAGGCAGCCTTATCGATCAGCGGGCCGACCAGAGCGCTTGTCTCCAGCGGATTGCCGACCGAGACGCTTCCATAGGCCTTCTTCAGGCGCGGAACGAGCTGGTCGTAGACGCTCTCATGCACGAACAGGCGCCTGAGCGTCGTGCAGCGCTGGCCGGCCGTGCCCATGGCGCCGAAGGCGATTGCGCGGAGCGCCATGTCGAGATCGGCCGTCGGGCAGACGATGCCGGCATTGTTGCCGCCGAGCTCCAGCACGGCACGGGCAAAGCGCTTCGCCAGCCGTGGTCCGACGTCCCTGCCCATGCGCGTCGAGCCGGTCGCCGAGACCAGCGGCACCTTGGGATGATCGACCAGGATCTCGCCGACGGCGCGATCGCCGATCAGAACCGGCGCCAGCCCCTTCGGCGCATCGCCGAAACGCTCTGCTGCACGCTTGAAGATCGCTTCGCAGGCGAGCGCCGTCAGCGGTGTCTTCTCGGACGGCTTCCACACCACCGCGTCGCCGCAGACCAGCGCAAGTGCTGCGTTCCACGACCATACCGCGACCGGAAAGTTGAAGGCCGAGATGACCCCGACGACGCCGAGCGGATGCCAGGTTTCCATCATACGATGGCCGGGACGCTCGGTGGCGATGGTCAGGCCGTACAGTTGCCGGGAAAGACCGACGGCGAAATCGCAGATGTCGATCATCTCCTGCACTTCGCCAAGACCCTCGGATGGGATCTTGCCGACTTCGATCGATACCAACCGGCCAAGCTCGGCCTTGTGTGTGCGCAATTCCTCGCCGAGCAGCCGTACCAGTTCTCCACGCTTGGGAGCTGGCACCTGCCGCCACGCCAGGAAAGCTTTGTAGGCATTGTCGATGGTCGTCGCCGCATCGGCCGGCGAGATGGTCTTCAGCGCGGCGATCTGCTCGCCGGTCACCGGGCTGCGGACGATGAGGTCGCCGCCCGTGAGCGCGCCTTCGGCAACGCCCAGTTTCGCCAGAAGCCCGGCCGTTTCCTTCGCAATCGTCATTTTCATCCCTTTCAGATCCCGTCGCTCATATGGCGTCGGTCCAAGCCTGGCGCCATACCCGCCCCCTGCCGGTTGGCACACCAGGCGCTGTCATGGCGTGGCATTACTCGTTTCAGGGAAAAATCGCCACCCCGGCATGGTCTAAGCAAAGGTCAGACCGTTGAACCAGGCGAAGGCGTCGGATCAATGCGCCGTTTGCTTGGCGCCTTCTTTCATCAGCCGGTCGATATGCATGCGGATATGCGCGGCCTCGGCGGCGGTATTGGCAAGCGCGATGGCGCGGTCGAAAGCGACGCGCGCCTCCTCGCCGCGGTCAAGCTGCATCAGCAGTCCGCCCTTGAGGCCGAAGAAATGGAAATAGCCGGAAAGCCGCCCCTCCAGCGGCTCGATCATGGCGAGTGCGGCTTCCGGTCCACGCACCTTGGAGACCGCGACGGCGCGGTTGAGCGTCACCACCGGCGACGGCTGCATCTGCTCGAGCAGGCCGTAGAGCAGGTCGATCTCGTTCCAGTCCGTATCCTCGGGCTTTTCCGCCCGCGCATGCAGTGCGGCGATCGCCGCTTGCACCTGGTACGGACCGGGCTTGCGATGGCGCAACGCCTTATCGACCAGCGCCAGGCCTTCATCGATCATCTTGCGGCTCCACAGGCTGCGGTCCTGGTCTTCGAGCAGCACGATCTCGCCGTTCTCGTCGAAGCGGGCAGGCGCGCGTGCATGTTGCAGCAGCAACAGCGCCGTCAGCCCCATGATCTCCGGCTCGGTCTGGAACAGCCTGAGCAGCAGCCGGGCCAGCCGGATCGCCTCTTCGCAAAGCGGCGCACGCGCCGATGCCTCGCCGCTGTTGCTGGAATAGCCTTCGTTGAAGATCAGGTAGACCATGGCAGCGACGGCGGCGAGCCGTTCGGAGCGCTCGACCGCTCCCGGCGTCTCGAACGGCACCCCGGCGTCGGCGATACGCGCCTTGGCGCGCGTGATACGCTGCTCCATCGCGCTCTCACCGACGAGGAAGGCGCGGGCGATCTGCTTGACCGTCAGGCCGGAGACGATGCGCAACGCCACGGCGATCTGCTGTGTGGCCGGCAGGTCTGGATGGCAGCAGATGAACAGCAGCCGCAAAATATCGTCACGGTAATGCGCCCCGTCCAGCCGCTCGGCGACGTCGCTCTCGGCATCTTCCAGGTCGGAGATCTGGTCCTCCTCCGGCAGCGGCGCCTGCTTGGCGCGCTTGCGCACCGCATCGATGCCGCTGTTGCGGCCGACGAAGATCAGCCAGGCTGCCGGATCGCGCGGCGGGCCGTTTTTCGGCCAGTTGTTCAGTGCCCTCAGGCAGGCGTCCTGGAATGCTTCCTCCGCCGCGTCGAGGTCGCGGAAGTAGCGCAGCAATGCCCCCATCACCTGCGGGCGAGCGGTGCTGATTGCCGTGCTGATCCAGGCGAGTTCGGTCATGCGGAAACCTTGGCGGGATTGAAGAGCGAGACCGGCCGGATTTCATAGGAGCCGCCGCTCGGGTTGACCTCGGAAAGCTCACGCGCGAAGTCGACCGCCTCATCGAGGTCGGCGCATTCGAGCGTGTAGAAGCCGAGGAACTGTTCCTTGGTTTCGGCAAACGGGCCGTCGATGACGATCGATTCGCCCTTGACCTTCCTCAGCGTCGTCGCCGCGGTCGTCGGCAAGAGCCGCGCCACCGGGCCAAGGCGGCCCGCCTGGGCATATTTTTCCTGCACACCCAGAAGTTTTTCCATGACGGCATCGTCCTGCTCCTTGCTCCAGGAGCAGACGACGTCTTCAGAGGCATAGCAGAGGATCGCGTAGAGCATGGTTCGTCCTTTTCTCAAAGGACGAAACACTAGGACCGATGCCGACATGGCGTCGACAAAAAAATACGCCGCGGTCCGACGTCAGCTTTCTCTCGCCTTCAGCCATCTCAAGACCAGGGCCTCCTCGTCGTCTAGCCCGGCGACCGAGCGCTTGCCTTTGTTGGCATCCGCCATTTCGTCGAGCAGCCGTCCTTCGGACCAGGCGCGGAAGACCTCCGGATGAATATAGCATTGGCGACAGACCGCGCGTGTGTTGCCAAGCCGCTCGGCAACCTTGTCGATGACATTGTTCATCACCCGCTTTTGCTGCGCCTGGCTTTCGGGACGTTCGGTTTGGGCAAACAGCGACGCGGCATGAATGGTGCCACCCCAGGTTCTGAAGTGCTTGGAACTGAACTCCGCTCCGGCGTGTTCCCTGATATAGCGGTTGACGTCGTCTGAGCGCACCGGACGCCTGTTTCCCTCCTCGTCGAGATACTGGAACAACTTCTGCCCCGGCAGGTCCTGCGCTCCACGCACGACCTTGGCAATCCGGCGATCGACAAGCTTCAATCTCCATTCCTTGCCGGATTTGCCGATGAAGGCGAAGCGCAGGCTCGAGCCCTTGATGTCGACATGGCGGTCGCGCAGCGTGGTCAACCCAAAACTCTTATTGTCGCGCGCGTAGGCGGCATTGCCGACACGGATCATCGTGTTGTCGAGCAGCCAGACGATAGCCGAAACGACGCGTTCCAGCGGCAGGCCGTGACGGCGCAAATCGACGTCGATCTGCCGCCGCAGTTCGGGCAGGCTCTCGGCGAAGGCGACCAGGCTCGAATATTTGACGCCGTCACGCTCCTCCGCCCAGTGCGGGTGATAGCGGTATTGTTTGCGTCCACGCTGGTCCCTACCGGTCGCCTGGATATGACCATCGGAATCCGGCGAGATCCAGACGTCCGTCCAGGCCGGGGGGATGGCGAGCGCCTTGATGCGTGCCAGCGCCTCCCCGTCGACAATCCGCCCGTCGGGTCCTTTGTACGAGAACCCCTTGCCCGAACGCAGCCGGCGAATACCGGGTTCAGTGTCGGTGACATAATTGAGCGAGGCCCGAACGGCCGAGGCTTGCGCGCCATTCTCCAGCGCCCCGTTCCGCGGCACCCCGTTCTTTGGTGCAGCTTTCCTCATAGCCGATCGGCCAGACGACGACTCGGATTTGTCGAGCATGTCCTCTCCACGGAATTTCCGTAGATAAGCCGCTTGCCGGCTGCGGGTTCCACCGCCTCTTGATCTCTTGGTTCCAGAACAGCCTATCGACGTCGCCGTGCAACGAAGACATGCGTCATCACGCCTTTTCGAGCACGACCGGTATGACGTCGACCGCCTGTTCGCCGACCTGCCCGCCCGTGGTTTTCAACACGCCGACGATCGGCGCCACATCGGAGTAGTCGCGGCCGTAGCCGACCGTGATATGGTCGTTGCTTGCCCGCATGCCATTGGTCGGATCGAATTCCTGCCAGCCGGCATCGCGTCCGCACCACACCTTGACCCAGGCATGCATGGCGTCGGCGCCTTCGAGCCGCGGCTTTCCGCGCGGCGGGATGGTGCGCAGGAACCCGCTGACATAGCCGGCAGGAATGCCGAGGCCGCGCAGGCCGGCGATCATGATGTGGGAAAAATCCTGGCAGACGCCGCGCTTCAGGCCGAAGGCGTCGCTGGCCCGCGTCTGCACGGTGGTCGCCTCGCCGTCATAGGTGAAATCGCGGTGAATGCGGTTGCACAGAGCCATGGCCGTGCCGACTGTCGAACTGCCGGCACTGTCTTTCGCATAGGCAGTGATTGCCGGGTCGATGCCGGCATGATCGCTGGTGGCCAGAAAGTGATGCGGCGACGCCGGCGCCAGCGAGTGCACGGCGCCGAGTTCTTCCCTCAGCCGGCGTATGTCCGGCGATACGTCGAGCCCGGGCTCCGGCCGCGACACTGAAACACGCGCGCTCATCCTGATGTCGAGCGCATCATGCGCGTCACGAAAGGCGATCGAGGTGACACTGTTGCCGAAAAAGTCGGAAAAGTCGGAGCGTTCGCTGGGCGCCGGCACAAAAGACAGTGAAGCGGCGACGACGCGCTGCACGCCAGGGATGGTCGGCGGCAGCACGCGCACCTGATGGCGGCCGCCACCGGCCGCCGCATCATAGTCGTAACGCAGGTGAAGCCTGATGTCGTAGAGCATGCTGTCTCTACCCGAAATAGGCTTTGGCGAGGCTGTTGTAGAGCCCGCCGATTTCATTGGCGAGATCGCCGAGGGCCTCGGCCGTCATGTCCGAGGGCTCCTTGATGGCGATCGACGTGTTGAGCTGCAGAATTTCCTTGGCCGCCGGCGACATATGGCCTTCAGCCCCGACGGAGGGCAGCAGCGCGATTTCGGCCTTCAGCCGTTCGAGCTGGAAAAGGATCGAGCGCGGGTTGAGCGGATCGAGCGCCAGAAGGTCGACCACCGTGCGCCGCCCCGCCTGCACCGGATATTGCCGACGGTGCGTCATGACGCTGTCGCCGATCTCCAGCATCATGTCGAGTGCGCCTTCAGGCGCCTGGGCTCTGGTCAGCCGGGCGAGCGTGCGGGCGATCTGGATGCCGCGTTCGAGCCTGCGGCCGATTTCGAGGAAACGCCAGCCGGCAAAGCGGTACATGTTCTCGTGCAGCAGGCCGGAAAACCCGGCCAGCTTGCGCAGGATCACCGTCATTGCCCTTGTCGCGTCATCGCCCGGCGCCACAGTGGCGGCAAATTGATGGATGGTCTTCGACAGATCCTTCAATGCCAGCCAGCCATCCGGCGAGAAACGGTCTCGGATCTGTCCGGCACTGTAGACGGCGCTGTCCAGGGTGCTGATGAGCCCCAATGGGATTGCCGTCTCGACGTCGATGCCGAACGGCGCGAGATGGTCCCTGATATCGGCGAGCAGCGGCATCTCGGGATCGGATGTCTCGGCCAGCCGCACATGGTAGGCGCGCAGGATGCGCACCGTGTCTTCCGACCGCTCGATATAGCGCCCAAGCCATGTCAGGTTTTCCGCCGCGCGGCTGGGCAGGCTGCCTGGCAAGGTTCGGGTAAAGCTGTCGTGCTCCTGCGGCAGCAGCGTCTCGCGCTCCACCGGCCTGTCGCTGACCACCCAGACATCCGCCGCCTGGCCGCCACGCTGCATGGCGATGGCCGTCGGGTCGAGCGAAAAGCCGACACGGGCAAAACCGCCCGGCATCACGGTCCAGCCTTCGGGCGTCCGCGCCAGATAGACGCGCAGGCTTGCCGGCCGCGGCTCCAGCCAGCCGCCGACATAGACCGGGGTGGTCGACAGCGTCACCGCTTCCTGGCCGACGAAGTCGCCGCCGTCCCGTTCGATCCGGGCGACGAGTTCGGCCCGCTCCTCGACCGACAGCGCTGACCCGAGCTTGGTCGAGCCGTCATCCTCGAAGGCGAGCCGCGTCGACAGCGCCGGACCGATCACCATGCTATCGATATTGGCGAGCACATGCTCGCGCTCCGCCTCCTGCCCGCACCACCACGTCGCCACGGTCGGCAGCAGCAGTTCCTCGTTGCGCAGGGCGCGCGAAATCTTCGGCAGGAAGGCGAGCAGCGCGCGTGTCTCCATCAGGCCGGAGCCCAGCGCGTTGACGGCCGAAACCGCCCCCTGCCGGACCGCTTCGACCAGCCCCGGCGTGCCGATCTGCGAGTCCGGCCGC
The DNA here is from genome assembly GCF_040319475.1 of Mesorhizobium sp. M0904. Taxonomy (NCBI): domain Bacteria; kingdom Pseudomonadati; phylum Pseudomonadota; class Alphaproteobacteria; order Hyphomicrobiales; family Phyllobacteriaceae; genus Mesorhizobium; species Mesorhizobium sp. M0904. Next base: position 89,432 of record NZ_JAMYOC010000006.1, read on the forward strand.
AGTTCGAGCGGATCGGCGAAGGCGGCGTCGAGCCGCCGCCACAAGACGCTCACCGGCATCAGCCCCGAAACCGTGCGCACCATCAGCCTGCCGCCCGAGACGGTCAGGTCCTCGCCCTCGAGCAGCATGATGCCGAGATAGCGGGCGATATAGGCATGTTCGTAATAGGTTTCGTTCAGCGGTCCCGGCGTCAGGATGGCGACACGGCCACCGGCTTGCTTGGCCATGCCGATCAGCGCATCGCGAAAACGGCGGAAGAAGCCGGCCAGGCGGTGCACATGCATTTCGCCGTAGATGTCGGACAGCGCCCTGGTGGTGGCGACGCGGTTTTCCAGTGCGAAGCCGGCGCCAGATGGGGCCTGTGTGCGGTCGCCAAGCACCCACCAGCGGCCGTCCGGGCCACGACCGAGCTCGAAGGCGCAGAAATGCAGGAAATGGCCGCTGGCCGGCCTGGTGCCGACGACCGGCCGCAAATATTCCGGGCTGGCCGCGATCAATCCGGCCGGCAGAATGCCTTTCTCGACCAGCCGGTTCGGCCCGTAAATGTCGGCGATGGTCTCCTCGAACAGATCGGCGCGCTGGACCAGGCCGGCGCTGATCTCAGCCCATTCCTGCTCCTCGATCAGCAGCGGCACATGTGCCAGCGGCCATTCCCGCTCGTTGGCGCCGGCCTTGTCATAGACTCGGTAGTAGACGCCGGCGTCGCGGAGGTATTGGTCGGCGCGGGCGAAGCGCTGGGCAAGCTTTTCCGGCCCCAGGTCCTCCAGCGCCTCGATGAAGTGCCGCCAGGCCGGCCGCGGATTGCCCGACGCATCGACCATCTCGTCGACGACGCCGTCGATCGGCTGGTAGTGCTCCAGCAGACTGTGGGTCTGCGGCTTGCTGCGCAGCCTTTTGTGATTCCCCTTCGCCATGGCTGATCAGAGTCTTTGCGGTCGCCGAAGGTCAAGGGTCATCGGGAAATCTTCAGAGCCTTCTTCGTTGCGCAGCACATAGCTGGACGGCGTATGGCCACGCGGCTCGAAGCGGGCGAGCCGCCGCGCCTCCGCTTCGTTGCCGTTGACGGGGAACGTGTCGTAGCTGCGCCCGCCGGGATGCGCGACGTGGTAGACGCAGCCGCCGACCGCGCGGCCCGACCAGCGGTCATAGATGTCGAAGACCAGCGGCGTGTTGACCGGCAGCGCCGGATGCAGGCCCGACGCCGGCTGCCAGGCCTTGAAGCGCACGCCGGCCACCGCGATCTCGCGGTTGTCGGTCACCTTCATCGGCACCAGGCGGCCGTTGCAGACGACCGCGTGACGCTCCGGGTTGAGCCCCTCGGTCTTCACCTGCAGCCGCTCGACGGAGGAATCGACAAAGCGCACGGTGCCGCCGATCGCGCCTTGCTCGCCCATCACATGCCACGGCTCCAGCGCCTGCCTGAGCTCCAGCTTGATACCGGCATGCTGGACCTCGCCGCAGAACGGGAAGCGGAATTCGAGCTGGGCGTCGAACCATTCCGGACGGAATGCAAAGCCGTTCAGCTTGAGGTCGTCCAGCACATCGAGAAAGTCAGCCCAGACATAATGCGGCAGCATGAAACGGTCGTGCAGCGAGGTGCCCCAGCGCACGAAGCGGCCGTCGAGCGGGTTCTTCCAGGCCCGAGCGATGATGGCGCGCACCAGCAATTGCTGCGCCAGGCTCATGCGCGCGTTGGGCGGCATCTCGAAGCCGCGGAATTCGACCAGCCCGAGCCGGCCGGTCGGCCCGTCCGGCGAAAATAGCTTGTCGATGCAGATTTCCGAGCGATGGGTATTGCCGGTCACGTCGGTCAGAAGGTTGCGGAACAGCCGGTCGACCAGCCACGGCAGCGGTGCCGCGCCCTTGTCCGGATGCGGCACCTGCGCCATCGCGATTTCGAGTTCGTAGAGCGAATCGTGGCGTGCCTCGTCGAAGCGCGGCGCCTGGCTGGTCGGGCCGATGAACAGGCCGGAGAACAGATAGGACAGCGACGGATGCCGCTGCCACTGCAGCACCAGGCTTTTCAACAGGTCGGGGCGGCGCAGGAACGGACTGTCATTGGGCGTTGCGCCGCCGACGACAACGTGGTTGCCGCCGCCGGTGCCGGTATGGCGGCCATCGATCATGAACTTGTCGGCGCCAAGCCGCGTCTGCCGCGCCTCCTCGTAGATCGCCGTGGTCGTCGCCACGCAATCCTGCCAATTCGCGGCGGGGTGGATATTGACTTCGATGACGCCGGGATCGGGTGCCACACGGATGACGTTGAGGCGCGGATCGTGCGGCGGGCCGTAACCCTCGATATGCACAGGCAGGCCAATAGCCTTTGCCGCGTTCTCCGCCGCCGCGACCAGTTCGAGATAGTCCTCCAGCGCCTCGACAGGCGGCATGAACACACAAAGCCGTCCGTCGCGCGGCTCGGCCGAAAGTGCCGTGCGCACGGCGCCGCCGATCTCGGTGATCTCCTGTTCGACGCGGTCCTGCTGGCCGGTAACGGCCGTGAAGGAAACGGCCTGCTGGCGTCGCGCCATTTCGTCGGCGCCTTCAAGTTCGGCCGACGCAGGCGAAGAAGCAGAATCGGGCAAGATCGCCTCACGCGCCGGCAATGGTCCGCGCGGCAGCGATGGGTCGACCGGCACGATGTAGGGGAACTGCGCCGGCGGCACGTAAGGCAGCGTGCCGAGCGGCAGGCGGTAACCTACCGGTGAATCTCCCGGCACCAGGAACAGCCTGCCGCGCCGCGTCTTCCACTTCTCCGAGCGCCAGCGCGGTCCTGACGCCTGGCTGTTCCAGCGCTGGACAGGCAGCACATAGCCCGACGGCTTGGTCAGCCCGCGTTCGAACACCCGCGCCATGCGGCTGCGCTCCTCCGGGTCCTCCAGCTTCGAATTGGAAGGATCGACGTTGTCAGGCAGCTTGCCTTCCTTGAGCAGCCATTCGGCGGGGTCCTCATAGGCTTCGCTGACCATCGTCTTGTCGATGCCGAGTTCGTCGGCAATCGCGGTCAGCAGGCTCTCGGCCTGCATCGGTCCGACATCCGCCTCGCTCTTTTCATGCGCGATCAGCGACGGGTCGCTCCACACCGGCTCGCCGTCGGTGCGCCAGTAGAGCGAGAAGGTCCAGCGCGGCAGGCTTTCGCCGGGATACCATTTGCCCTGTCCGTAATGCAGGAAGCCGCCCGGCGCGAAGCGCTCGCGCAGCCGGCGGATCAGCGCATCGGCCTTTTCGCGTTTGGTTGGCCCGACGGCGGCGGTGTTCCACTCTGCAGCCTCGAAATCGTCGATCGAGACGAAGGTCGGCTCGCCGCCCATGGTCAGCCGCACGTCGCCGGCATCAAGCGCGGCGTCAACCTGGTTGCCCAGCGCATCGAGCGCCTGCCAGCTTTCGTCGGAAAACGGCTTGGTAATGCGCGGATGCTCGGCGATGCGGTCGACCCGCATGTCGAAGCCGAACTCGACATTGGCGAAGCTCGCCATGCCGGAGATCGGCGCGGCATTGCGGAAATGCGGCGTTGCCGCGAGAGGCACATGGCTTTCGCCGGTGAGCAGGCCGGAGGTCGGGTCGAAGCCGATCCAGCCGGCGCCCGGCAGATACACCTCGCACCAGGCATGGAGATCGGTGAAGTCGACTGCGGTGCCGGGCGGTCCGTCAAGCGCGACGAGGTCGGGCTTCAGCTGGATCAGGTAGCCGGAAACGAAGCGCGCAGCGATGCCGAGGTTCCTCAGTATCTGCACCAGGAGCCAGCTGGAATCCCGGCACGACCCCTTGCCGGCGGCCAGCGTTTCCTCGGGCGAGAAGACGCCGGTTTCCATGCGCACGATATAGGCGATCTCGCGCTGCAGCCTCGCATTGAGGTCGACGACAAAATTGACGGTGTTGGTCGGGCTGCGGTCGAGGGTTTTGAGGAATGCCTCCAACAGCGGCCCCGCCGGTTCCGGCGTCCGGTAGATGGTCAGATCGTCCCTGATCTCTTCGGGGTATTCGAACGGAAACGTCTCGGCCGAGGGCTCGACGAAGAAATCGAACGGATTGTAGACCGTCATGTCGGCAACGAGATCGACCTCGATCTTCAGTTCCGTCACCGGCTCGGGGAAGACGAAGCGGGCAAGGAAATTGCCGTAGGGATCCTGCTGCAAATTGACGAAGTGATTTGCCGGCCCGACCTTCAGCGAATGGCTGAGCACTTTCGTGCGGGAATGCGGCGCAGGCTGCAACCTTATGACTTGCGGGCCCAAGACGACCGGCCTGTCGTATTTGTAGTGGGTCAGGTGATAGACGGCTGCCAGAATTGCCATGGTGCCCCTGAGGTCGGCGTTTCAAAAGGAGTTCGCTGAACCCTGACACGAATGCTGAGCATTCTCCAAGCAGAGATGTTGCGCTGCACCTAAATTAAGAAGCTTTCATAGCTTCACGAAACGGAGCGCCGACCTTGGGATTCCGCGTGGCGGCATGACGTTGCAACGGTGCTGGGCCGAGGTGCGGCGGGTCCAGCACCGGGCGCTTCCCGCCGATATCGATGATCGGCAGCACACGCGATGCTTCGTCGAAAACAGCGGAAAAGAAAAACCCGCCTCGGCGGGCGGGTCGTTGGAGCCAATTAGCACCATATCCAAATTAGTAGCATAGCTGCCGGCACAAAGCAAGAACAAAATGTGGCACCGCCGACGAAAGCTGCCGATCGCCCGCCTTGCGGGGGAGATGCCAGGCAATGGCCCCCTGGAAGCGGAGGACCCCTGCCGATGCTAAAAGAACGCCTGCAACCCGGTCTGCGCCCGTCCGAGGATCAGCGCATGCACGTCATGCGTGCCCTCATAGGTGTTGACCGTCTCCAGGTTCTGCGCGTGGCGCATGACGTGGTAGCCGATCTGGATGCCGTTGCCGCCATGCATGTCGCGGGCTTGGCGGGCGATGTCGAGCGCCTTGCCGCAATTGTTGCGCTTGACCAGCGAGATCATCTCCGGCGCCATCTTGCCTTCGTCCATAAGCCGCCCGACGCGCAGGCTGCCCTGCAGGCCGAGCGCGATCTCGGTCTGCATGTCGGCGAGCTTCTTCTGGAAAAGCTGCGTGCCGGCCAGCGGCTTGCCGAACTGCTTGCGGTCGAGGCCATACTGGCGAGCACGGTGCCAGCAATCCTCCGCCGCGCCCATCGCACCCCAGGAGATGCCGTAGCGCGCCCGGTTGAGGCAGCCGAACGGTCCTTTGAGACCCGAGACATTGGGCAGCAGCGCGTCCTCGCCGACCTCGACGCCTTCCATCACCACTTCGCCGGTGATCGACGCGCGAAGCGACAGCTTGCCGCCGATCTTCGGCGCCGACAGCCCGTTCATGCCCTTTTCCAGGACAAAGCCGCGAATCTGGTTGTCATGCGCGCCCCCACTTTCGTCGGACAACTTTGCCCAAACGACGAAAATGTCGGCGATCGGCGCGTTGGAAATCCACATTTTCGAGCCGGAGATCCTGTAGCCGTTCGCGGTCTTCTCGGCCCGCGTCTTCATGCCGCCCGGGTCGGAACCGGCATCAGGTTCGGTCAAGCCAAAGCAGCCGATCCATTCGCCCGACGCCAGCTTCGGCAGGTATTTCCTGCGTTGTTCTTCCGAGCCATAGGCATGGATCGGATACATCACCAGCGACGACTGCACGCTCATCATCGACCGATAGCCGGAATCGATCCGCTCCACTTCCCGCGCGACCAGCCCGTAGGTGACGTAGTTGGCGCCGAGCCCGCCATATTCCTCGGGGATGGTGATGCCGAGCAGACCCGCCTCGCCCATTTCGCGAAAGATCCCGGCGTCGGTCTTTTCCTCGAGGTAGGCTTCCTCGATCTTCGGAGCGAGCTTGTCGGCGGCAAACGCCGCGGCGCCATCGCGCACCATGCGCTCGTCCTCCGAAAGCTGGTCCTCGATCAGGAAAGGATCATCCCAGACGAATGCGTTCTTGTCGGCGGCCATGGCTCTCGGTCTCCCAAACTCGTGCATGTCGCCCAAAGCTTGCCCGCGGGCCTGACCCGAGGGTGTTCGGCAGCCTGGAGATAACGACATGCATCGAAACAGAAATCTTGAAACGCGCGGCTTATCGGCTCCCGTCCTGAAAAAATCAAACGAAATAGCTTCGCCGATCCATGAGCATTGGTGATGGATCATCAATGTCGAGCGCCGCCGTCTGACCTGCCACAGCCCGGCTCGCGAATTATTTCCGCTTCAACGCATCGGCCAACGCGGCGCCGAACGCGCCCTGCTGCGCCGGCCGCTCCGACTGGCGTTGGGGCGCCGGCGCGCGCGGCACCGGCCTGCTGCCATTGTCGCGTGGCTTCGGTGCGCCACCGTCGCCATCCTTGCGCATCGACAGGCCGATGCGCTTGCGCTTGATATCGACGTCGACGACACGCACCTTGACCACGTCGCCGGCCTTGACCACCTCATGCGCGTCCTTGATGAACCGATCAGCCAGTTGCGAGACGTGCACCAATCCGTCCTGGTGCACGCCGATATCGACGAAGGCACCGAAGGCCGCGACATTGGTGACGGTGCCTTCAAGCTGCATGCCGGGCTTCAGATCCTTGATGTCGTCGATGCCATCGGCAAAGGTCGCGGTCTTGAAGCCGGGGCGCGGATCGCGGCCGGGCTTTTCCAGCTCCGCCAGGATGTCGCGCACCGTCGGCAGGCCGAAGCGCTCATCGACGAAGACGCGCGGATCGAGCGCCTTGAGTGCGGCGCTGTCGCCCATCAGAGAGCGAACGTCGCGCCCGCAGGCCGCAACGATCTTCTTGGCCACGCCATAGGCTTCCGGATGCACGGCGGAGGCATCGAGCGGCTCGCTGCCGTCGGGAATGCGCAGGAAGCCGGCGCATTGCTCGAACGCGCGGGGTCCAAGGCGGGAGACCTTCAACAGCTCGCGGCGGTTTGCGAACGGGCCGGTCGCGTCCCGGTGCGCAACGATCGCCTCGGCCAGCGATGCGCCGAGACCCGAAACCCGCGCCAGAAGCGGCGCTGACGCCGTGTTGAGGTCGACGCCGACGGCGTTGACCGCATCCTCGACCACCGCTTCCAGCGAGCGGCCGAGGCGGTACTGATCGACGTCGTGCTGATACTGGCCGACGCCGATCGACTTCGGCTCGATCTTGACCAGTTCGGCGAGCGGATCCTGCAGGCGCCGGGCGATCGACACCGCCCCGCGCAGCGACACGTCGAGGCCGGGAAATTCCGCCGCCGCCGTTGCCGAGGCGGAATAGACCGAGGCACCGGCTTCGCTGACGATCACCTTGAGCGGCTTCGGCCCGGACCCGGCAGGCATGTCAGCCAGCATGTCGGCCACCAGCCTTTCAGTCTCGCGGCTGCCGGTGCCGTTGCCGATCGAGATCAGCTCGACTTTATGCAGCCGGATGAGCTTGGCCAGTTCGGCCTGCGTGCCGCGGACATCATTCTTCGGCGGGAACGGATAGACCGTCGTCGTCGCCAGCAGCTTGCCGGTGCCGTCCACCACCGCCACCTTGACGCCGGTGCGAATGCCCGGATCGAGGCCCATCGTCGGCCGTGAGCCGGCAGGGGCGGCAAGCAGCAAATCCTTGAGATTGCGGGCGAAGACATGGATCGCTTCTTCCTCGGCCCGTTCACGCAAGTCCCGCATCAGATCGAGCGTCAGGTGCAGCGACAGCTTTATGCGCCAGGTCCAGCTGGCTACTTCCATCAGCCAGCGGTCTCCCGGCAACTGGCGGCCGATGGCATAAGCATCGGCAATCATCCGCTCGACCGGCTTCACCGGCGAGGCATCGTCGGCATCGACCTCGATGTCGAGCGACAGAACCTCCTCGTTGCGGCCGCGCAGCATGGCCAGCGCGCGATGGCTCGGCACGTTGGCCCAGCGCTCTACATGGTCGAAATAGTCCGAAAATTTGGCGCCGGCCTCCTGCTTGCCGTCGACGACGCGCGACCGCAGGAATGCGCGTTCCTTCATATAAGTCCGCAATCTGCCGACCAGGTCGGCATTCTCGGCGAACTGCTCGGACAGGATGTCGCGCGCACCCTCGAGCGCTGCCTTGGCGTCTGCCACGCCTTCGCTGATGTAGGCCAGCGCCAGCTCGGCGGGCGTGGCCGCACGGTCGGCGAGAATAGCTTCCGCCAGCGGGCCCAGCCCACGCTCGCGCGCGATCTCGGCCTTGGTCCGGCGCTTCGGCTTGTAAGGCAGGTAGATATCTTCGAGTTCCGCCTTGGTCACGGCAGCAGCGATTTTCGCTTCAAGCCCCTCGGTTAGCTTGCCCTGCTCGCGGATCGAACCAAGGATGGTGTCGCGGCGCGCGTCGAGTTCGCGCAGATAGGCGAGCCGCTCGGCAAGATCGCGCAGCTGCGTGTCGTCGAGGCCGCCGGTGACCTCCTTGCGGTAACGCGCCACGAACGGCACTGTCGCGCCGTCGTCCAGCAAACCGATCGCCGCCGCAGCCTGTTCGGGCCGCGCGCCGATTTCGGCGGCTATGATGGTTGCGATGCGCTTGATGTCGGATGCCATGTCCTACCTGTCGTTGGTCGAAAAGAGCAGCGACCATAGGCGGAGACGCCCGCTGCGCCAACCGCAGCGTTTTCAACCCGCTGAAAGGTCCACAGGAAAGCTGCATAAGCGGTACGGATCGGATCAGACCATCCGGCTCAGCGCCTCGAAGAAAGAAATCATATCCAGATCGAGCGGATCGTCGACCGGTACCGGCTGCGACGACATCTTTGCGATCACAATTTCGGCCATCGGATTGACGTAAAGCCACTGGCCGTGGATGCCGATGCCGCAGAAGGCGCCGCTTGCCGAGCCCGTCTGGTACCATTTGTTGCGATACCGGCCACGCGGAAACAGGGACGCCATCGTGCCGCGCCGCCATGCCTCGGCGTCACCGCCGGTTTCGGTCGTGTCGCGCATCCAGGCTTCCGGCACGACGCGGCGGCCATTGGCCACGCCACCTTGCCGCATCATCTCGCCGACGCGCGCAAGGTCGCGCGGTGTCACCGAAATGCCGCCGGCGGTACGCGCCGTGCCTTCCATGTCGACTGTCACCGAGGCGTCGCCGACGGCGCCGAGCGGCTCCCATAATTTCTCGCGCATCAGATCGGCGAAACGCTGGCCAGACGCGCGTTCGAGCAGGATGCCGAGCAGGTCGGAATTGGGCGAAAGGTAGCGGAACGTCCGGCCATGCGGCTCGGTCAGGCCCTGCAGCGTCATGAGGAAAGTGGCCAGGCTCTCGGTGCCCCCGCCTGGATTCCACAGCATGGCGCGGCGATAGCGGGCGAAGGCGCTTTCCGGATCGAGATAGGCCTCTTCGAAGTCGAGGCTGACACCCATGTCGAGCACGTGCCGCACACTCGCATCGCCATAGGCCGAGCCGGCAGCTTCGGGCAGATAGCGGCTTACCGGAGCCTGCGGATCGAAAATCCCCTCGCCTGCCAATATCCCGGCAACAATCGCGGTCAGCGACTTGCTGATCGAAAAGACGATGTGGCGCGCCCCGAACTCCATATGCGGTGCGAACCAGTCGCCGACGAATTTGCCGCCTTTCATGATCGTCAGCGCGTCGGTATCGGAGCGCTTGAGAAAAGCTGCGACAGTCCCCGCGCCGCCTGCAAGAGCGACCTTTTCACCAAGTAGCCCGCCGAAATCCTGCGCCGGCGCCTCGCTGCTGCCCGGCTTTGCCGCCACGGCAGCGCTCGGCACCAGCTCGCCGGCATTCTGGAACGACCACCGGCTGAACGGGCTTTCTCGCCAATTGCCGAGCAGCACTTGGTTTCGGGCAAAGCCATACCTGGTCTCGAACGCGGTCCTGCCGGCCATTGGAGCTTCCTTCGGTCTTGGCGTTCTAGGCGAGCGCCGCGGCGATCGCGTGCACGGCTTTCAAAGTCGCCACCGAATAGGCGACGTTGGTAAAATCCGGATAGCTCGAAAGCTTCACCACGACCATTTTCATGTTCCAGTCGATATGGATCAGCTGCCCGAACACGCCCCGGCACATCAGTGCCCGCGAGCGCGGGTCCTCGATCCAGAACTGGTTGCGGTAGCTGCCTTCCGGCAGGCTGGGACTGAAGTCCGGTCCATGCCTGCCATTGCGCGTCGCCTCGATCCAGTCGGCCGGCACCACGCCGCCGCCATTGTCGAGGATCAGCTGGCCGAAGCGGCCATAGTCGCGCAGCGTGGCGTTGAAGCCGCCGTCGGCAACTGCATAACCGGCGCTGTCGACGGTGAAGCAGGCACTTTCATCCGCGCCGAGCTTTTGCCAGAGCTCTTCCGAGACCAGCTGCGCCAGGCGCTTGCCGCTCACCCGTTCCATGATGAAGGCAAGCACGTCGGTCTCGATCGAGCGGTATTCGAAGGCAGCGCCGTGCGGTCGGCTCTTTTCCTTAAGCCCCAGGATCAACTCGAATATGTGCGACGGCCAGCGGAAGGCCGGATCGCTGTCCGGCGGCACCGGCTTCCAGCCGGTGGCGACATCGACCTGGCCGATGTCGGAATAGGGGTCGGTGTATTCCTCGGAAAAGCGCACCCCGCTCGTCATGTCGAGCACATGCTGCACGCTGGCGCCCTCCCAGCCGGTCGCTTCCAGCTCCGGCAGATAGGTGGTCACCGGCAAACCCGGATCGATCAGTCCGCGTCCGACCAGTATGCCGAACACCGATGCGGTGACCGACTTCGCCATCGACTGCGACAGATGCAGCGTGCGCTCGGTCATGCCGTTGAAGTAGCGCTCATAGGCGACCTTGCCGCCCTTCAGCACCAGGAAGCCGTCGGTGTAAGTCTCGTCAACCAGTCCAGCCAGCGTCGTCGGCTGCCCCATGCTGTCGCCCACCGGCAGCACGTCGAGATCGACCTCGGCTCGCTCCAGCCTGTGGCGATGGCCATTGCCGCGCCAGACCTCGACGGTCGGCAGGATTTCGCGAATATGCTGAAACGCCCAGCGGTTCCATGGCGGCCGGTCCCAGTCGAGCTTCGGCGGCACCATCCGCGGCGGCGAACCCTGCATGATCGGCGGCGCCGGTTCGCTGTTGCGATAAGAAATCATAGGCAGTCCGATCGCCGGGAAAAGGCCCGGCGGCAATTGCCGCCGGGTTTCGTCCGGATGTGGATTACTTCTGCAGTTCGATCCAGATCTTGCTGTAGATGGCCTGCACTTCCTCTGAACACAATTTTTGCAGCTCGCCATGCGCCTTGACGTCTTCCGGGATGATGACTTCCGGCGCATCCTTCATATCGGCTGGCATGTACTTGTCGGAACCGGCAATGCCGTTGGCGTAGCGGTGGAAGGCGGACAGGCCGGCGGCGTTTTCCGGATCCATGATGAAGTTCTGGAACAGCTTGGCGTTCTCGACATTCTTTGCGTCCTTCAGGACCATGACATTGTCGCTCCAGAGGCCAAAACCTTCCTTGGGATAGAAATAGTGGATCTTGGGATTCGCCAGCCGCTGGCGCAGGGCTGAGCCGTTCCAGTCGCTGGTTGCCTTGAAATCGCCGGCGCCCATTTTCTCGATGGTATTGTATTCCATCGCGATCCAGTTCGGCTTGGCAGCAACCAGCGTGTCACGCACCTTCTTCAGCGTTTCCTTGTCGCTGGCGCATTGCGCGCCGCCGACATATTTGGTCGCCGCGAACATGACGTCGTTCATTTCCGGCACGACGTTGACCTTGCCCTTCAATTCGTCGGGTGTGTTGAAGATGACGCCCCAAGTGTCCGACGGCCCCTTGTAGACATCGGTGTTCACCACGATGCCCACCGTGCCCCAGGCCCACGGCACGGAATATTTGCGGCCGGGATCGAAATCGGGATTGGCCCATTCTGGCGCCACGTTCTTGAAGTTCTCCATCTTGCCGGGATCGGTCTCCTGCACGAGGCCTTCCTTGATCCAGATCGGCACGAACGTTTGCGAAGGCACCGCGATGTCGAAGCCGGTGCCGCCCTGGCGAACTTTGGCCAGCGCCGTATCGTTCGAATCGTAATCGGTGATGGTCACCTTGACGTTGTATTTCTGCTCGAACTTTTTGATCACATCGGGGCTGGTGTAGTTGCCCCAATTGTAGATGTTGAGCTCACCGTCGGCGCGAGCAAGGCTCGTCGAGGCGAGCAGCGCCAGCCCGATGGCGGTCGCCGTGGTCTTCCAGTTCATGGTCTTAGCTCCCATTTTCATGTTTAGTCCCGCTTCCTGCTGATGAAGAAAAACAACGTCACGATGGCGACCGACAAGAGCAGGAACACGGTCGATATCGCGTTGATCTCCGGCGTTATCCCTCGACGTATCTGGCCAAGCATGTAGGTCGGCAGCGTGTCCTGGCCGCCCGATTTCACGAACTCGGTGATGACAACATCGTCGAGCGAGATGACGAAGGCCAACATCAGTCCCGCCAGAATGCCGGGCCACAGCAGCGGCAATGTAATGCGCCTGAACGTCTGCCACGGCGTCGCGTAGAGATCGGCGGCGGCGCGCTCCAGCGTCAGGTCCATGTTCTCCAGCCGCGCCCGGATCGGCAGATAGGCAAAGGGAATGCAAAACGCGGTATGCGCGGCGATCAGATAGCCGAGCCCCGAATAGCCGGTGAATATCTTTATGCGCGAAAAAAAGATCAGCAACGCCACGCCAGTGACGATCTCGGGCACCATCAAAGGCTGGTTGATGGCGGCATATTTGAAGGTCAGGCCGGGATAGGGCGGCGTGCGCGTGGTAGCGAGCGCCGCCATGGTGGCGAAGACGGTGGCCAGGATCGCCGCCGTGGCGCCGATCTGAAAGGAACGCAAGGTGGCGTCTATGACTTGCGTGTTCTGCCATGCCGACTGGAACCATTTGAGCGAAAAGCCGCCCCATTCCGACGTCGAGGTCGCGGCGTTGAAGGCATAGACGACGAGCACGACGATCGGCAGATAAAGCACGACGAAGCAGGTGGCGGCGATCGCGGTGAAGCCGGACTGATGCTTGATGGAGAAGCTGCTAGCCATGACGCATCTCCGATTGTCCGGCATTGCGCACATAGGCAAGCAGCGCCACCATGACGATGACCATCACGGCGATCGACAGCGCCGAGCCGAGCGGCCAGTTGCGGCCTTGCCCGAACTGCAATTCAATCAGGTTGGAAAGCATCATGTTCTTGCCGCCGCCCAATAGGCTCGGCGTGACATAGGCGCCCAGCGCCGGGATGAAGACGAGGATCGAGCCAGCGACGACGCCGGGCTTGACCAGCGGGAAAATGATGCGCCTGAGCACCTGGAAGCGCGTCGCATAAAGATCGTAGCCGGCTTCGACCAGCCGGAAGTCGAGCTTCTCCATGCTGGCATAGATCGGCAGCACCATCAGCGGCAGATAGACATAGGCCATACCGATAAGGATCGCCGTGTCGGTGAAGAGTATCTGGATCGGCGCGGAGATAATGCCGAGCTTGAGCAGCACCGTGTTGATCAGCCCTTCGTTGCGGATGATCTGCAGCACGGCGAAAGTGCGGATCAGCAAGTTGGTCCAGAACGGTATGGTGATCAGGAACAGCCAGAGATCGCGCGTCTTCTCGCTGCGCGTTGCCATGAAATAGGCGGTAGGAAAACCAAGGACCAGGGTGGCGAGCGTGGTCACGATGGCAAGCTTGATCGAGCGCCAAAAGATGGTGACATGGGCAGCGGCGAGCGACAGCGTGTCGTCGAAGATGTCGCGTTCCATGAACACCGAAATCCACGCCTCCGGCGAGAATTGCCACTTCACGTCGCCGTAAGGACCGGGTGTCAGGAACGAATAGACCAACACGATCAGCAATGGGCCGGTCGCTGCCAGGAAGATGATCAGCAGGGCCGGCGCCGACAGCAGCCAGCGGTCGCGGATGTCGCGCCGCTCGGCCGCCTTGGCGACTTCTTCCGCGCTCGCCATCAATCCCTCAGCACTTGCGCGGCATCGTTGCCGATCGAGACGCCGACCTTGTCGCCCCGCTCGAAACCGCAGCCTGCGCTGCGCGTGTTCTGCTGGCGCACGGTGAAGGCTTCGCCGCTGTCCAGTTGGACATGAATATGCGTATCGGTACCGAAATAGACGATGTTTTCGACGGTTCCGGAAAGATCGCCCTTGCCGCCGGTCAGCTTTGCGTGTTCCGGCCTGACCACCAGGGTGGCATTCGCCTTCGGCTGGAAGCCCTCGGCCACGGTCGCGTCGATCGTCGCGCCGGACTTTAGTGTCGCGCGCGCCTTGCCGTTGCCGATGCCGGTGATGGCCGCGGTCAGGAAATTGGTTTCGCCGATGAAGTCGGCGACGAAGCGCTCGGCTGGCTTGTCATAGATGTCCCAGGGCGTGCCGACTTGCAGGATCTTGCCAGCCGACATCACGGCGATGCGATCAGACATGGTCAGCGCTTCTTCCTGGTCATGGGTAACGAAGATGAAGGTGATGCCGGTCTGGTGCTGCAGCCGTTTCAGTTCGATCTGCATTTCCTTGCGCAGCTTGTAGTCGAGCGCCGACAATGGCTCGTCGAGCAACAGCACTTTTGGCTGCGGCGCCAGCGCGCGCGCCAGTGCCACGCGCTGCTGCTGGCCGCCGGAGATCTGGCTGGTGCGGCGGGCGCTCAGCGCTTCCATCTTGACCAGCTTCAGCATCTCGGCGACGCGCGCCTTGATTTCGGTCTTCGGCTTGCCCAGCATCTCAAGGCCGAAGCCGATATTCTCGGCCACCGTCATGTGCGGGAACAGCGCATAGGACTGGAAGACGGTGTTGACCGGCCGCTTGAACGGCGGCAGCGGCGCGATGTCCTGGCCGTGCAGCAGGATTTCGCCTTCGCTGGGGAAGTCGAAGCCGGCGATCAGCCGCAGCAGCGTCGTCTTTCCGCAGCCCGACGGCCCTAGCAGCGTGAAGAACTCGTTCTCGCGGATCGACACCGAAACCGTGTCGAGGGCGGCGACTTGTGCGTCCCCGATACCGAACACCTTGCGGACGCCGCGAACCTCGATTGCACTCTTACCCGGTTGATCCGGCACGCATTACCCCATTTTCATGTCCGCTCTTGATGGCGGATCCAGTTCCCATTCGATTGTCAGCATATGCCGGTCGGCTTGGCAACCACGCATCTGGGCCTCGGCTCAAAACGCAAGCTCCGTGCCATCGTCAGCGCCATCATCAAACCTGATAAGTGATCTTGCCGCCGCAGATGGTGCTGACCGGATGCACCTTGTGCAAGGAAGGCGGTTCAGTCGCCTCGATATCGGCCGACAGCACCACCAGATCGGCCAGATAGCCTGGTTTCAGCCGGCCCTTACGGTGCTCCATGAATTCGGCATAGGCGCCTTCGACCGTGTAGCCGGCAAGCGCCTCGATCAGCGAGAAGCTCTGGTCGGGGTCGCCTTCTGCCCATGGTTTGCGCAGCACCGCCGCCTGAATGCCCAGGATCGGGTCGACCCGCGACACCGGCCAGTCGGAAGCGAAGACGACATGCGCGCCCGCCTGCTTCAGCGTCCGCCAGGCATAGCTGAGCGGCCATCTTTCGCGGCCGATGCGCGAAAGCGTCGGTTCCAGCGGGAAGTCCATGGCGCCGGGCGGGTGCGGCGGCTGCATCGAGGCGATGACGCCGAGTTCGGCGAAGCGTGGCACGTCGGCGCCGGTGATAACCTCGATGTGCTCGACGCGGTGCCGGCTGTCGCGCCTGCCGTTCTTCCGCCGCGCCGCCTCGTAACCGTCGAGGACCGCGCGCACCGTGCCGTCGCCTATCGAATGCACGGCGATCTGCAGGCCGCGTCGGTCGGCCTCCAGCGCCACCTCGGCGAAATGCTCCGGCGTGAACAGCGGCTCACCGCGCCAGCCCGGCCGGTCGGCATAGTCATCGACCATGACCGCGGTCCAGCCTTCCAGCACGCCGTCATAAAACATCTTGACCATGCCGGACGACAGCCATTCCGATCGGTAGGCGGAGGCCATCCTCGACGCTTTTTCCAGCCTGTCGAGCGTCATGAAGTTCTTGAAATGAAAAGGTATCTTGGTGCGGCAGAGCAGCCGCCCTTCCTGCTCCAAACCGGCAAGTAGCTCGAGCTGGTAAAAATTGCCGTCCATGTTCTGGATCGAGGTGATGCCGTGGCGGGCGCACCATTCCAGCCCGCGATGCATCAGGTCGCGATCGGCAGCGACTTCGGCGGCGGAAGGGTACGGCTCGGGCTCGCCGCCTGTCGCAAGGCCGAGCCGCACGCGGTTCTGCCCGGAAAGCTCGAGGATCGGCCCGAACGCCTCGCCCTCGCGCAATTCGCCGGCCGCGAGGCCGTCGGCGCCCATGACGATCTCGTTGCCGGGCCCGAGTTGTCTGCCGTGCAGGATGCCGGCCAGCTCCAGCGCCTTGGTATTGGCCCACATCGTGTGGTGATCGGAAGCCGACATCGCGAACGGCCGGTCGGGGATGATGCGGTCGAGATGGTGGCGGGTGACCGGCTCTTCCCTGGACAGGATGGTGTAGTCGACGCCGGCCCCAAGCAGCAGCTTGGCGTACGGTCGTGCCGCCGCGTAGGCACGGATCGCTTCGCTCAGCGCATCGAAGCCATGCACGCCCTGAAGGTGCAGATTGTCGAGTTCGGCCGCGCCGCCGAAAAGATGCATATGCGCTTCGATGAAGCCCGGCACCACCGACCCGCCTTGCGCATCGATGACCTTCGTGGCCGGCCCTTTCAGCGCCTCGACCGTCCGGCGATCGCCGACCGCCAGGATGTTGCCGTCCTTTATCGCCACCGCCTCGGCCGTCGGATTGCCTTCGTCCATGGTCAGCACACGGGCATTGGTGACGATCAGGTCGGCATTTGAACTCATGATTACCCGCGGTTCGGTTGCGCTGCCGACAGGCTAGACGACCGGCTGCCGGGCCAGCAAGCCATGGCCGGTTGGCCCAGCGCCTTGTGGAGGGCCATGCAGGACGGTTAGGGTCGCCGCGTCTCACCACGGAACAAGTTCATGAAGACTGTTTTTTCGCCTCTCCATGCCGGCCATTCCGGCAATGTCGAATTGATCGCCGGCGCCATCGTGCCCGCATTTGAAAAGCCTTCGCGCGCCGAGTTCATCAGGGCGCGGGTGGAGAGCGAAAAACTCGGTCCGATCCTGCCGCCGGAAATCCACGACCTCGCCGCCGCCAGGAAGGTGCATGACAGCGACTACATCGATTTCCTGCCGACCGTGTGGCCGCTCTGGGAAGCATCGGGCCGCAGCGGT
The DNA here is from genome assembly GCF_040319475.1 of Mesorhizobium sp. M0904. Taxonomy (NCBI): domain Bacteria; kingdom Pseudomonadati; phylum Pseudomonadota; class Alphaproteobacteria; order Hyphomicrobiales; family Phyllobacteriaceae; genus Mesorhizobium; species Mesorhizobium sp. M0904. The sequence goes on from NZ_JAMYOC010000006.1 coordinate 106,588, forward strand.
TCGGCCATTCCCTTCACCTGGCCGACGCGCGGCCTGCGCGGCGACGTGCGACCGAATGGCATCGATGCGCTGCTCGGCTTCTACTCCTTCGATGGCGGCGCGACGTTCGTCAAAGGTACATGGGACGCGATCAAGTCGTCCTATGACGTCGCGCTGACAGCCGCCGCGTTGGTCAAGGCCGGTGACCGTTCGGCCTTCGCGCTCTGCCGACCGCCGGGGCACCATGCCGGCGCAGCCTTCATGGGCGGCTATTGCTTCATCAACAACGCCGCCGTCGCCGCGCAATGGTTTCGCGACCATGGCGCCGGGCGCGTGTCGATCCTCGACGTCGATTATCACCACGGCAACGGCACCCAGGAGATCTTCTACCGCCGCGGCGACGTGCAGGTGCTGAACCTGCATGGCGATCCGATGACCGAATATCCCTTCTTCCTCGGCCATGCCGACGAGCGCGGCGAGGGCGACGGCGAAGGCTTCAACGACAATTATCCGATGCCCTTCGGCACCGGCTGGGAGGTGTGGAACGCCTCACTTGAGGACGCCTGCACGAGGCTTTTGGCTTATGCTCCTGACGTCGTCGTGGTTTCGCTCGGCGTCGACACCTTCGAGAAGGACCCGATCAGCCAGTTCAAGCTGAAAACGGGCGACTATCCCAGGATCGGCCGCCGCATCGCCAGGCTCGGCCTGCCGACGCTGTTCGTCATGGAAGGCGGCTACGCCGTCGAGGAGATCGGCATCAACGCCGTCGGCGTGCTGACCGGTTTCGAGGACCGCTAAAAGTGCCGCCGTGCCCGCAACTCATATGGCGCACTCGGCGCGGCGAGCGCCACGGCGGGCCGGCGCTATCTTGTTGTTGGACCATGATGTTTTTCCAGAATGCGTTCGCCCTTTGCGACGTGATGTTCTATTTTTTGAATCCATGGCTTGAGGGGCCGATTCATCGGAAGAACAAACGCATTTGAGCCCGGGAAAGCATTTATGAGGGACGACACACCGGAAAGCGAAAGCGCCTCGGCGCTGGCGCCGTTCCGGCACGGCATCTTCCGGGCGGTGTGGTCCGCCAGCCTGGTTTCCAATTTCGGCGGTCTCATCCAGGGCGTTGGCGCCGCCTGGATGATGACGACGATCGCCACCTCGTCCTACCAGGTCGCGTTGGTCCAGGCCTCGACCACCTTGCCGATCATGCTGTTTGCGCTGCTGGCCGGCGCTATCGCCGACAGCTTCAACCGGCGCAAAATCATGCTGATCGCGCAGATGTTCATGCTCGTCGTCTCGGCTCTTCTGACCGTCTTCACCTATCTCGACCTGATGACGCCGTGGACGCTGCTCGCCTTCACCTTCCTGATCGACAGCGGCACCGCGCTCAACAGCCCGTCCTGGCAGGCTTCGGTTGGCGACATGGTGCCTCGCACCAAGGTGCCGGCGGCGATCGCGCTCAACTCGATGGGCTTCAACCTGACGCGCAGCGTCGGCCCGGCGATCGGTGGTATCATCGTTGCCGCGGCAGGTGCCGCCGCGGCCTTCGCCGTCAACACGCTGAGCTATGTCGGCCTCATCGTCGTGCTGGCCCGCTGGAAGCCGGAACTGCCGGCATCGACCTTGCCGCGCGAGACGCTGGGCGCCGCAATGGGCGCTGGCCTGCGCTACGTCGCCATGTCGCCTAACATCGGCAAGGTGCTGGTCAGGAGCTCCGCTTTCGGCTTCAGCGCCGGCGCGGTCCTGGCATTGCTGCCGCTGGTCGCACGTGACGTCGTCAAGGGTGATGCCCTGAGCTACGGCATCATGCTCGGCGCCTTCGGCATCGGCGCCGTCGGCGGCGCGCTGATCAGCGTCAGGCTACGGCAGCTGCTGTCCAGCGAAACCATGGTGCGCACGGCATTCGCCGGTTTCGCCGTCTGCGCCGTCAACGCCGCCGTCAGCAATCATGCGTGGCAGACGTCGCTCGGCCTGCTGGTCGGCGGCGCCTGCTGGGTGACGGCGCTGTCGCACTTCAACGTCACCGTACAGATGTCGACGCCGCGCTGGGTGGTCGGCCGCGTGCTCTCAGTCTACCAGACCGCGACCTTCGGCGGCATCGCGCTCGGCAGCTGGGTCTGGGGCGTCGTCGCCGACGCGCATGGCGCCGAAGTCGCCCTGATGGCGGCCAGCGTCGCCATGCTGGCGGGAGGTGCCATCGGCCTGCTGCTGCCGCTGCCGCAGCAGGCGGTGCTCAACCTCGATCCGCTCAACCGCTTCCAGGAGCCGCATCTGGCGCTTGATCTCAAGCCGCGCAGCGGTCCAATCGCCATCATGATCGAATATGTCATCCGTAACGAGGACGTGCCGGAATTCCTCGCCACCATGGCCGAGCGCGGCCGCATCCGCCGCCGTGACGGCGCCCGCAACTGGACATTGGCGCGCGATCTCGAGAATCCGTCGATATGGATCGAGCACTACCACACGCCGACCTGGGTCGAGTATATCCGCCACAATCGGCGCGCCACCTACGCGGACGCCGTCATCGGCGAGCGTATAAGGGCGCTGCACAGCGGCAACGAGCCACCGCGCGTCCGCCGCATGATCGAGCGCCCGACGACAGCCGGCACGGCGCTGGTCATGCCGAAGGGGCCGATCGAGCATTAGTGGCTGGCGGTGCGTCCAGTTGGACGAGCAAAATGAAATTGCGGCGCCTGGCCCAATCCGCGAATGCACGAACAGGATGGCCATTGTCGAGAGACGGTTATATCAGTTGATGTGACTATGACCAGTAAGGGGAGACGATGCGTTACATACGTCCGCTTTCAATTGAAGACGCCGCCGGCCTGTTGGCCGACTCAGCCGGCACGGCCGCCATCCTCGCCGGAGGCAGCGACCTCTTGGTAAGAATGAAGGGCGGCTTTATCGAACCCGACCTGATCGTCGACATCAAGGCGATCGACGGGCTTGGCGAGATCAGGGAAACAGCCGAGGGCTTCAGCATCGGCGCGGCGGTCCCATGCGCCGTGCTGGGCGAGAACACGGCCCTGCAGAAGGCATGGCCCGGCGTCGTCGAAGCGGCCAAGCTGATCGGCTCGAAGCAGGTGCAGGGACGCTGCACCATCGTCGGCAATCTCTGCAACGCCTCGCCGGCCGCCGACAGCGTGCCGGCACTGGTGGCCGCTGGCGCCAAGGCGGTGGTCGTCGGCCCTGGAACCAGGCGACCGATTGCCGTGGAAGCGGTGCCGACTGGGCCGGGCAAGACGTCGCTGGCCAAGGGCGAGATCATCGAGGCAATCCTGCTCGACAAACGTCTGCCGCGTTCGGGCGATGCCTATCTGCGTTTCATTCCGCGTACCGAGATGGACATCGCGGTGGTCAGCGCCGGCGTGAACCTGACGCTCGATGAGCAAGGTCGCGTCAAATCCGCCCGCCTGGCGCTAGGCGCCGTGGCGCCGACGGTGGTTCTGGTCGAGGAGGCTGCCGAGGTTCTCATCGGCTCCAAGCTGGACGAAGCCACGTTGGAAAGGCTCGCCAAAGTCTGCTCGGGCGCCTGCCGTCCGATCGACGACAAGCGAGGCACTATCGAATTCAGACGGAAAGTTGCGGGTGTGCTGGCCAAGCGGGCCGCCACGACCGCCTATGCACGTGCAGGAGGCAAGTGATGGCCGGTGTAGCAGTATCAACGACAATCAACGGCGACAATGTCGAGTTCCTTTGCCAGCCGGACGAGACGCTGCTTGATGTCCTGCGCGATCGCCTGGGGCTGACGGGCGCCAAGGAAGGCTGCGGCACCGGCGACTGCGGCGCCTGCAGCATCATCCTCGACGATCGGCTGGTGTGCTCGTGCCTGGTGCTCGGTGCGGAAGCCGAGGGCCGTCACCTCGAGACCATCGAGGGTATGGCGCATGGCGACAGGCTGCATCCGCTGCAGCAGAAATTCCTGGAGCACGCCGCACTTCAATGCGGCGTCTGCACGCCGGGCTTCCTCATGGCGGCCAAGGACCTTTTGGCCAAGAACCCCGATCCGACCGAGGAGGAGATCCGCTTCGGCCTCGCCGGGAACCTCTGCCGCTGCACCGGCTATGACAAGATCGTGCGTGCCGTTCAGGACGCCGCCATCGTAATGAAACAAGCGTGATGAAGGGAGCATAACGATGAATTTCGATCCGCGTTACTCCGGACGCAATTTCACCTCTGTCGGCACGCGTCCCATTCGTCCCGATGGTGTCGACAAGGTGACGGGCCGCGCACGCTATGGCGCCGACTTCAACATGGCCGGGCAGTTGGTCGGGCGCGTTCTCAGAAGCCCCCATGCGCATGCCACGATCAGGAAGATCGACACGTCGAAGGCGCAGATGCTCCCCGGCGTCAAGGCGGTGATCACCGCGGCCGACCTGCCCGACCTGACCGACGGCGATGCCGCCATGTACGACATCCTCGACAACTGCATGGCGCGCAAGAAAGCGCTCTATGACGGCCATGCCGTGGCCGCGGTCGCTGCGGTCGATGCCCGCACGGCGAGGCAGGCACTGAAGCTGATCGAGGTCGACTACGAGGTGCTGCCGCATGTCACCGACGTCGACGAGGCGATGAAGCACTCCGCACCCCTGATCAACGACGCCATCTTCACCGAGGGCCTCGAGGAAAAGCCCGTCAAGCCTTCAAACGTCACCAAGCGCACCCAGTACGGCCATGGCGACATCCATGAAGGCTTCGGCCAGGCCGATTACGTCGTCGAACGCTCCTTCAAGACCGAGCAGACGCACCAGGGTTATATCGAGCCGCATGCCTGCGTGGCCAATGTCAGCTCGGACGGCACTGCCGACCTCTGGGTCTGTACGCAAGGCCATTTTGTCTACCGCCAGCACTGTGCACAGCTGCTTGGCATGGAAGCCTCGAAGCTGCGCGTCACCTCGTCGGAGATCGGCGGCGGTTTCGGCGGCAAGACCCATGTCTGGGCCGAGCCGGTGGCACTGGCGCTGTCACGCAAGGCCGGGCGGCCGGTCAAGCTGGTCATGACGCGCGACGAAGTGTTCCGCGCCTCCGGCCCGACCAGCGCCACCTCGATCGATGTTCGAATCGGCGCCCGCAAGGACGGCACGATCACGGCGGCCGAGGCGACGCTGCGCTATTCCTGCGGCCCCTATGCCGGCATGTGGGCCGAGATCGGCGCCATGACCGCCTTTGCCTGCTACAAGCTCGAGAACGTCAAGACGGTCGGCTACGAAGTGCTGGTCAACCGGCCCAAGACCGCGGCCTATCGCGCGCCGTCGGCGCCGATGGCGGCGTTTGCGGTGGAAAGCGCGGTCGACGAGCTGGCCAAGGAGATCGGCATGGACCCGGTCGAGTTCCGGATCAGGAACGCGGCGCAGGAAGGCACCAGATCGTCCTACGGCCCGGTATATGGGCCGATCGGCATCGGGCCGACGCTGGAGGCGGCGAAGAACCATCCGCACATGAAGGCGCCGCTCGGCAAGAATCAGGGTCGCGGCATGGCCTGCGGCTTCTGGTTCAACTTCGGTGGCCAGACCTGCACCGACCTCAACATAGGCATGGATGGCTCGGTCTCGCTTGCCGTCGGCACGGTCGATGTGGGTGGTTCCCGCGCGTCGCTGTCGCTGGTGGCGGCGGAGGAGCTCGGTATCCCCTATGAGCAGATCAAGGCGGTGGTCGCCGATACCTCCAGCCTCGGCTACAACGACATGACGGACGGCAGCCGCGGCACCTTCTCGTCTTCGATGGCGACGATCTCCGCCGCTCGCAACGCCATCAAGATCCTGCGAGAACGCGCCGCGCAGATGTGGGACATAGCCGTCGACGACGTGGTCTGGGAAGAGGGTCATGCGATTGCCAAGGGCGCGACGCACGGCAACCTCTCGCCGCTGTCGCTGAAGGAGATCGCGGCCGCTTCCGGAAAGACGGGCGGACCCATTGCAGGCCATAGCGAGCTCGTCGCCGACGGCGCCGGCGTCTCCTTCGCCACCCATATCTGCGATATCGAGGTGGACCCCGAGACAGGCTCGACCAGGGTGCTGCGCTACACCGTCGTTCAGGACGCCGGCAAGGCGGTGCATCCGACCTATGTGGAGGGGCAGTACCAGGGCGGTGCCGCGCAAGGCATCGGCTGGGCGCTCAACGAGGAGTATATCTACGGCAAGGACGGGCGGCTGCAGAACCCTGGCTTCCTGGATTACCGCATCCCGGTCTGCTCGGACCTGCCGATGATCGACACGCAGATCCTCGAGATCCCCAATCCTAACCATCCTTACGGGGTGCGCGGCGTCGGCGAGACCTCGATCGTGCCGCCGCTGGCGGCGATCGCCAATGCGGTGTCGAACGCCGCGGGCGTGCGGATGACGCATATCCCGATGTCGCCGCCGCGCATCCTGGCGGCGCTCGAGGCGGAACGGGGAGGCTGATGGTCGAAGTAACGCTCTGGGGGTCGCTCGGCGCGATCGCCGGAGGCAAGAGCAAGGTCGAGATCGAGGCCAAGGATATTCGGGAGCTGTTCAGGAAACTGGCTGAACAGTATCCCGGCCTCGAGCCATACATCGATCGCGGCATCGCCGTCGCCATCGACGGGACGATCTATCGCGACACCTGGTCGAAGGAACTGCCGGAAGGGGCGGAGATTTTTTTGTTGCCGCGGTTGGCTGGGGGGTAGGCGAGGTCGTCGGCATTGCCTAGCATCAAGGTCTCAAACGTCGTTGATGGGGCCGACAACGGACCGGCAGCTTCGAGCCCGCGGATATCGAAAGCGGACATTCACGTCGAGTGGGCATGATCATGATCTGACCCCGAACAGACTGGGAGCGAGGTGCCAAAAGCTTCAACGCCGAAGAGCGATGTAGGTCAAATCAGACGATCCTCATTATGACATCGATATTGCCCCGTGTCGCTTTGGAGTAAGGACAAATCTCGTGCGCTTCATCCACCAGAATTTGTACCACATCGCGCTCCAGACTCGGCACGGCAATATCCAGTTGGACGCTAAGAAAGTGGCCGTTTTCTCCGTAGTTCAGATTCACCTCGGCCTCGATGCTCATCCCTGCAGGCAGCGCGATTTTTCGTTCGTGGGCCGCAGATGCGATTGCGCTTGCGAAGCTGGCCGACCAGCCGGCCGCGAGCAACTGCTCCGGATTGGTGCCGATGCGCGCCGATCCAGGCGTCGATAGCCAGATGTCCAGAAGGCCGTCGGAACTGCGCGAGGCGCCATTTTCGCGGCTGCCCGTGGTTGCGGTCCTGGCCGTATAGACAACCCTTGCGATGTGGCTCATTGGCATTCTTTTGCTGGTAGCGGTAACCGCCGCTTGGGCGGTTGCCGCGAACTCCATCAGGCGTCGACTTCGACAACTGCATCGGCAAAGGCCTGCGGCGCTTCCTGGGGCAGGTTGTGCCCGATGCCGCCGCTGACGACCCGATGCGCGTATCTGGCCGGGAACATCGTGGCGTACACGCTGGCGTCCGGATGCGGCGCGCTATTGGCGTCGCCTTCGAGGGTGATCGTCGGCACGCCGATGACCGGTGCCTGGGCGAGTCGCTCCTCGAACGCGTCGTATTGCTGCTCGCCGGCGGCGAGTCCGAGCCGCCAGCGATAATTGTGGACCACAATGGCCACGTGATCGGGATTGTCGAAGGCTGCGGCGCTGCGCTCGAATGTGGCATCGTCGAAATTCCACTGCGGCGACGCAAGTTGCCAGATCAGCCTGGCGAAATCCCGTGTGTATTTCTCGTAGCCGGCGCGGCCGCGATCGGTGGCGAAGTAATATTGATACCACCATTGCAGCTCAGCCTTGGGTGGCAGCGGCAGCTTGCCGGCTTGCTGGTTGCCGATGAGGTAGCCGCTCACCGAGACCATCGCCTTGCAGCGTTCAGGCCATAGTGCGGCAATGATGTTCGCGGTGCGGGCGCCCCAGTCGCAGCCGCCAATCGTCGCCTTTTCGATGCCCAGCGCGTCCATCAGGGCGACAATGTCCGCGGCAATCGCAGACTGCTGACCGTTGCGCATCGTGTCATCCGACAGGAATCGGGTCGTGCCGTATCCGCGCAGGTAGGGCACAATCACGCGGTACCCCTTTGCGGCAAGCAGGGGAGCGACATCGGCATAGGTGTGGATGTCATACGGCCAGCCATGTAGCAGGATGACGGGCGGGCCGTCGGTCGGTCCAAGTTCCGCATAGCCGACGCTCAGCACGCCGGCCTCGATCCGCTTCAAGGGCCCAAAGGACGCCGCAGGCTCGCCAGTCGTCTGTTGCGCTTGTGCCGGGCCGATCAGGCCGAACTGAGTGGCGGCGACAGCCATCGCGGCGGCGCCAAAGAACCGACGGCGATCTTGGTCGATCTCATCCGGGATATTGAGTGAATGCATTTGGGAACCTCTATCCTTGCGCGGGCGATCAGCCGAACGTGAATGCAAAGACCTCCACGCCTGAGTCGAGAAACTCGATCTCGAACTGCCGATCGATGATGGGTTTCGATTGTCGGATCAGTTGGTACAGGCGCTGCTCTGTCACTGCGCCTTCGCCCTTTTCATTGACGTCGATGCCGTGAGCCGTGCCTGGCGGCTGTCCGTCGATCAGCACGCGAAATCTCACAGACGTTCCCGGCGCTGCCGGACCCATGACCAGATGAAGGTCGCGCGCGTGAAAACGGTACGCGATGCGGCCATCGGCCTTGTTCAGTACGGCGGTTTCTTTCCTTACCGTCCAACTGCCAGACAGCCCCCACTCATTCAGGCGTAGTCGCGCCGGCACGTCGTAGATGTGCGGCGCGTCCAAGACCGCTTCATCGCCGGAGGCAAAATTCTGGGTGCGTTCGTAGCCGAGATAATTTTCCAGAGACTTGAGGGTCTCCCAATCGGCCGCGGCTTCGATGCCGCGGGCATCGACCGACACAGGCTCACGGTCGAATCCGCCGGCGCCAGCCTCAGTCAGCAATTCCTGGATGACCATTTCCGACTGTTGGTATGAGCCCTCGCCAAAGTGGTGATACCGGACGCGTCCTCGCGAATCGACGAAATAGAGTGCCGGCCAGTACTGGTTGCTGAAAGCCCGCCATATGAGATGGTCATTGTCGACGGCGATCGGGTAATCGATCCCCAGGTCTTTCACCGCCCGGTGCACGTTGTTCAGGTCTTTTTCGAACGCGAACTCCGGCGCGTGGATTCCGATCACCACCAAACCATGCTTCCGGTATTTCTCGTCCCAGGTCTGAACGTAGGGAAGCGTGCGCAGCCAGTTGATGCAGGTGTAGGTCCAGAAATCGATGAGGACGACCTTGCCATGCAAAGCCGACGCCGTCAGCGGCGGCGAATTTATCCACTCGTTCGCCACGCCAAGCGAAGCAAGCTCGGATTGACCCTCAAACTGGAGGGAGAAAAGTCCGTGAAGAAACGGAACCCTCATCGGTGCGGAGGCTATCGGCTGAGCCACATTCGTGTCTCCCAGAAAACTGGCAATCGGAGCCCCGATTGCCGGTGCGAGCACCACGGCGACGAGCAGCTTGGTTGCTTTCATCGACGACGCCTTTTCAGTTTCGATCGATATCGCCGCGGAGACGATTCGGCGACGCGCTGCGCGCTGAATCCTTCAAAGCGGAAGCTCTTTGCCGGCCTGCTCAGCCACCATGTATTCCGCGTACCAGTCCGGCCAGTTCTCATCGCGCTGGCCGCCGTTGCGCTTCTCGTGCTCGCCGTGGGCCTCCGACGCGCGTCGCAGCGCGGCAGCAAGATCCGCTCCGGAAGCGTAGGTCGTGACATTGGAGTCGATCCGGCCGGGAAAGCGGGTGGTGATTTCCTGCAGCAGCCATTCGTTGCCGTCCGGGTCCTTGAACGTCGCGAACGAGGAGTAGCTGCGCCGCTCGGGATCGCGCCCCTTGACCGCCGGCTTGCCGGGACCTGCGCGGTGAAACGCCTCGCTGACCTCGGCGCCGTGGCCAATGAGCTCGACGCGCGCCGCCTCGATGTCCGACACGACAAGATAAAGTCCGCTTGCCGAGCCGGGCGCCGCCGTCGTGATCCCCGTGCCGAAGTGGATCGAGGCAGGCGAGCCCGGAGGTGTGAACTGCACACCCCGGAACGTATCGCCGACGACGAAATCGCCGTCGAGCCGCCAGCCCAGGCCGCTATAAAAGCTCTTGGCGCGATCGACGTCCGAGACGGGGATGACCACGACCTCGAGCTTCATGTCGAGCGCCTGCTTTTTGAGGGTCCCGGTCGCAGTTTCGCGCTTTTCGTCATGGGGCGGTTTCATGGTTTGAGACATTTGTCGTTCCTTTCGAGTAAGGTGGTTGTTTGGTTTGCCGCAGCGGCCTGAACGCGGCGCGCAACTCGGCAGAAAAGAGCTCCGGCTGCTCCCACGCGGCGAAGTGGCCGCCTTTGTCGGCCTCATGGAAGTAGATCAGGTTGGGGTAGGCGCGCCTGGCCCAGGTCTCGGGGGCCCGATAGCCTTCCCCCGGAAAGACCGTGATGGCCACCGGCAGCGAGACTTCGCTGGTCTTTTCAGCGCCGGCAAAAACGGGACTGCGCCCGCCGCCGTACTCCCAGTAAATTCGCCCGGACGAGGTGGCGGTGTTCGTCAGCCAGTACAGCGTGATATCGTCCAGCACTTCGTCAGGCGACTTTTCAGGGTCGCTTTTGTCGTAGGTCCAGCCCGAAAAGCCCGGATGTCCGAGCATCCAAGCGGCGAGCCCTGCGGGGGAGTCATTGATGGCGTAACCGATCGTCTGGGGCCGGGTGCCCATCATCGTGGCGTAGGATCTGTTCCCCATCTTGGCGGCCATGCTGAGCGCATCGAACGCCGCGCGCTCCTTGTCCGTGAGCCCCGACGGCGCCGGTCCGCCGGCGGCGAGCACCGCGGCAATCTCTGGCGGTACGACAGCCGGCAGGTTGACATGAATGCCGAGCAGGCCTGCCGGGGCCAGACGTCCCATTGCATTCGAAACGGGAGAGCCCCAGTCGCCGCCCTGGGCGACGTAATCTGTGTAGCCAAGGCGCTTCATCAGCTCTGCCCAGGCTCGTGCAATGCGGTCTGTACCCCAGCCAGTATCTGTGGGTTTGCCGGAGAAGCCGAAACCCGGCAACGACGGCAGTACGAGGTCGAACGCGTCTTCCGGGCTACCGCCATGCGCCGTGGGATCGGTGAGCGGGCCGACGGTCTTGAGCAGTTCGAGCACCGAGCCGGGCCAGCCATGCGTCATGATCAGCGGCAGGGCATTGGGATGTTTCGAGCGAACGTGAATGAAGTGGATTTCCACGCCGTCGATCGTGGTCATGAACTGGGGCAGGGAATTCAGCTTCGCTTCCGCTGTCCGCCAGTCGTAGGCCGTGCCCCAATACTCGACGAGCGGCCTGATCTTCGCGAGCTGTATGCCCTGCGACTGGTCATCGACCGTCTCCCGGTCGGGCCACCGTGTCTGCGCAATGCGACTGCGAAGATCATCGAGCGGCGCTTGCGGCACATAGACTTTGAAGGGCCGGATCGAGCGATCCTCAACCGGGTTGGCGGAGGCGGGCGCGGAAAGGACGCAAAGCCCGAATGCCAGCACGGCCGCCAGTTGGTCGAGCCTCATGGCTGCACCGTCTTGTCCGGAGTGTGGAACGTCACCGTTTGTTTGGTGAAGACTTTGCCTTCTGGATCCACCACCTCGATCAGCACCATGTGCTGGCCGCTTGGCATTCCCACCAAGATGATGGTGTTGCTCTGACCGTAGTCCGCCCACGCCCAAGGCAGGTCGTCGACGGTGACGTGCAGATGCCCGACCCGCGGAGACACGTTGCGCGCGGCCGCCCCGCCCACAGGCAGGATGCGCAAGTTCTCCACCCGGTACGGGATGAACACGACGCCGCCGGCCAGCGGACCCGGAAGCGGCGGCTCCACGATCAGCTTGGGTGCGGGCTCGTTGTCGATGGGAACGACTGTACTCTGGGCAAACGCGCCCGTGGCGAGCACGGTGCAAGCCGCGAGTGCGGCGAGCGTCTTGATGAGAGGGTTCATTGCAGTCGCTCCCTTCGGAGGTTCGCTACGCAGCTATCGCTGGGCGGAAGATGACGCGCGTCCGGCGCGCCATCCCCCGCCAACACGTCATGTCTGCAACGTCTTGAATGTTGCGCGCACCTCATCGGTGAAACTCTTCGGCTGCTCCCAGGCGGCGAAATGGCAGCCCTTGTCCGTGCGGCCATAGTGCAGAAGCTTCGGGAACGCGCGTTCGGTCCAACTCTTCGGTGCGGTGTAGATTTCGCTGGGGTTCGCAGTCGCACCGACGCGAATTGTGATGCCCTTGGCGTCGAAGAAGCCGGCCTTCGCCGTTTGCGTATGTTCCCAATAGAGACGCGCCGACGAGATCGCCGTGTTCGTCAGCCAGTAGAACGTGATGTTGTCGAGGATGTCGTCGCGGGTAAGGCCCTCCGGCTCTCCATCGAAGGAACGGGCGATCAGCGCATAACTATCCGCATCGTGATCGAGGATCCACGCCGCCAGGCCGGCCGGTGAATCGACGATCCCGTAGAGAGTTTGCGGACGAAGAGCCATCTCGTTGGCGTAGCCCAGGCCGTTTTTGTAGAAGAACGCTACCTGCTCGTAGGCACGCTTCTCGTCGGGGCCAAGATCAGCGGGGGGCGGACCGCCGGAGGCTAGCGCCTTCACGATCTCCGGCGGAATGGTCCCCGGCATATTCGTGTGGATGGCGACCAGCTCGGGAGGTGCGATCAGGGCCATCTGTTCCGTGATGAGTGCTCCCCAATCGCCGCCCTGCGCGACGTAGCGGTCGTAGCCGAGGCGTCTCATCAGCACGATCCACGCCCGCGCGATGCGCCCCGGATCCCAACCGGTTTCGGTGGGCTTGCCGGAAAAGCCGTAGCCCGGCATCGACGGGATCACCACGTCGAACGCGTCGGCCGCGGTACCGCCGTGCGCAGTGGGATTGGTGAACGGATCGATGATCTTTAGGAGTTCGATGACCGAACCGGGCCAGCCATGCGTGATGATGACAGGCAGTGCGCCCCGATGTTTGGATTTCACGTGGATGAAGTGGATGTCCAGGCCGTCGATCTCGGTGACGAAATTCGGCAGCGCCTTCAACCGCGCCTCGCATTTGCTCCAATCATATTCCGTTCCCCAATACTGCATGAGCTTCTGCATCGTGGCGAGTTGCACGCCCTGCGTTGGCCCTACCGTCGCAGGGGTCGACCAGATCCGCCGGGAGGCCTCGTCGGATACGAGCTCGCGCTCGGGCCAGCGCGTAGCGACGATGCGCCGGCGAAGCTCGGTGAGCTCCTCCTGCGGGAAGCTAACGGTGAAGGGGCGGATGCCATCGCTGGTTGATGCGGCGGCCTTTTGTGACGGGAGCAGGCTCGCGGCGCCTGCGGCGGCGATGCCGACCGCGGCAGTGCCCAAGAGTCGCCGGCGATCCTGGTCGATTGTTTCGGAGGTTCTGGTCGTGTCCATGGGACTCTCCTGGGGTTGATGGATGCGATCTGCACTGCTTGACGTACCCCCGGGAGATGGGATTAGCCCGTTATGCGTCGTGAGCTCTTGTTAGTCGCTGCCCGCCAGCCGCTTTTTTGAGCAGATAGGAGGGGCCAGACAGTGGAGACTCCCTATGGTGCGGGAGCGTTCCTTGACTTAAACTGAGGCGCTGGGTGCAGGCGGCTCCCAAAAGAAGAGACGCCATGACGATAACGGCAAGTCAGGCCAAAGACAGATTGTCGTTTGGCCCTTTCTGCTTGGCTGCGGGTGAAAGGCTCCTGACAAGAGAGGGCGCTCCCGTAGAGCTGGGCTCGCGCGCCCTTGAAATTCTCATCGTCCTGACTTCCGCGCCGAATGAAGTCGTCAGCAAGAAGGATCTGATGTCGCGGGTCTGGCCCGATGTGGTTGTCGAGGAAGGCAGCCTGCGGTTCCATATGACCGGGCTGCGCAAGGCGCTGGGCGATGGAAAGGATGGCGCGCGTTACATCGCGACGCTTCCGGGGCGCGGCTATTGCTTCGTTGCACCGGTCTCGCGATCAAGCACACACGACGAAGCCCCATTGATCGCCGCTGGGTTTCCGCATGCGAATCTTCCAAACCGCTTGGGCAGAATGGTCGGGCGGGATGAGGACGTTCTCAAGCTTTCGGCGCAGCTGAATGCTTCGCGGTTCGTCACCATCGTTGGCGCCGGCGGTGTCGGTAAAACCACCGTCGCGATCGCAGTCGGGCATCATCTGATCGACGCATTTTATGGGGCAGTTCTGTTCGTCGATCTGGGAATGATCGGTGATCCCGGTCTGGTGACGACAGCCGTCGCCTCGATGCTTGGGCTGTCCGTTCAAACAGAAGATGCCACGCCAAACCTAATCGCTTACTTGCGCAACAAGCGGATTCTCTTGATCCTCGATACCTGTGAGCATCTCTTGGATGCGGTGGCGCCTTTGGCAGCAAGCATCGTCGATGCGACGTCACAGGTCCACATTCTGGCAACGAGCCGCGAGGTGCTTCGGGTTGAGGGCGAGCATATCTATCGATTGGATGCGCTTGCCTATCCGCCCGACGAACCTGGACTAACGGCGGCCATTGTCCAGACCTTCCCGGCCACCCAACTGTTCCTCGAACGAGCGGTGGCAGGCGGCGCTCGTTTGGACGTCAGCGATGCGGAAGCCCTGCTCATCGCAAGCATCTGTCGAAAGCTTGACGGCGTGGCGCTCTCCATCGAACTGGCGGCCAGGCGCGTCGAATCCTATGGGCTGCAACAGACCGCCGCGCTTCTTGATCAACGCCTGACACTGCTGTGGCTCGGTTCGCGGACCGCGCCGCCGCGTCAGCAAACCCTGCAGGCGACACTAGACTGGAGCTTGGGCCTCCTGACCGACCTTGAGCGCGTGGTGCTTCGCAGGCTCGCTGTATTCGTCGGTCATTTCACGCTCGATGCCGCACTGGAGGTGGTGACGAGCGCGACCCTCGACCGATCGACCGTCCTTGGCGCCATGGACAGTCTTGTCGCCAAATCGATCGTGGCGACGCGTCCGGTCGGAGCAATGATGCGCTACAGGCTCCTCGATACGACGCGCGCCTACGTTCTCGACATCCCGATCGATGACGCCGAGGCTGCCGATCTGGCAGTGCGCCACGCCGCCTACTATCGGAGATGGCTGGAGCAGACCGGGATCGAGTGGCCAAGCCTGGCGACCGGTGAGGAGCGGGCGCCTCACTTCGCCGCCATCAATAATGTCCGGGCTGCCTTGGAATGGTGCTTCGGCGACAGCGGAAACGCCGACATCGGCGTCGGACTCGCCACCGCTGTCGCGCCGGTTTTCCTGGCAATGTCCTTGTTGCCGGAGTGTCATCGCTGGTCTGAAAGAGCAATATTCGCTTTCGACGATGCCGCCCGCGGCGGACTTGACGAGATGCATCTTCAGGCAGCCCTCGGCGTGTCCTTCATGTTCATGCGGGGAGGACGCGACAGGGCGCGCGTAGCTCTGGAGAGGAGCCTGGCGATCGCCGAGGAGCGCGGCGATCCGCTGGACCGGGTGCGTCTGCTGGGTCCGCTCAACATGTTCCATCTGCGGACGGGCAATTTCGCAACCGCCCTTGAGTTTGCAAGGCGTTGTTCGGCCACAGCCGCGACCTTGGACGACTCGGTCGCCAGCGCGCTGGCACACTCGATCCTGGGCATCTCGCTCCACCTGCGAGGCGACCTTGCGCAGGCCCGCGCAGAGCTGGAGGCGGCGCTCGACCGTGGGCCGCGCTCCCAGCGGACCACGACGATCTATCTGGGCTTCGAAGGCAAAATCCTGGCCAGGGCCATCCTGGCGAGGAACCTTTGGCTACAAGGCCATCCGGATCAAGCCATGGCACACGCCCGACAGGCCGTCGAAGAGGCTGCCGCCATGGATCATTCTCTAACGTTGGCGATCGCGTTGATCTGGGCGATATCGGTCTTCCTTTGGACCGGCGACCTGAATAGCGCCGAGGCGTACATAGATATGCTCATCGCCCGCGCGGAATCCCATTCCATGACTCCTTACCTGCTGGTCGGTCGGGGTTTCAAAAGCGAAGTCGCGATCCGTCACGGCGATGCAAAAAGCGGCGTCGAGGGCCTGCAGACATCTCTTCAGAAGCTCCACGCGGCGCCTTATGAATTGCTCACGACGCCGCTCAATCTCTCGCTAGTTAGGGGACTGTCCGCGATTGGTCAGGTTGATGAAGCCATTGCGTTGATCGACGAGTCGCTTGGTCAAGTCGAAAAGAACGGCGATCAATTGTACCTCCCGGAGTTGCTGCGGATGAAGGGAAGCCTCCTTCTCCAGTCGGAGCGCAACCGTGATGAAGCTGCCGCCTACCTCATGCAGGCACTGGAGTTGAGCCGAAGTCAGCGCGCACGGGCATGGGAGTTGCGAACCGCAATCGACATGGCGACGCTGATGGCCGGGCGAAGGGAGGCGGATAGCGCTCGCGAGCTCTTGCAACCAGTCGTGGAGCATTTCGTTGAGGGCCAGGAGACTGCGGATGTTATGGCTGCCGAGCACCTTCTGGCTACGCTGAGGTAGCAATCGTCAACGAAACTTCTTTCACTGATGATGACCTCTGCTTTGGGAGTAAAGTTGCTTGGCCTGTGAATTTCGTGATGGCCGCTTTTGGCGAAGGAACGGCGCTGTCGTAGTGACTGGTATTGGGCGCAAAGCGGCCGGTCATGCCAGCCTGAACTGCACTGCAGGCACACGCGATTTCCGACGCCGAACCTCACATACCGAAGGGCTACCCAGCCCCCCTACGCCCCAGCGTCGGCTCCGTATTCACCTCCAGCGCCTCTTCCGCCTCATCGTCCTCGCCGAGAACCTCGCCGTTCACCCCGGCGGCCGGCCCGATCCAGATCGGGTCGACCAGACGGTCGCGCTTGGGGTTGGTGGTGTTGAGGTGGATGAGAATGTTTCGGCCCGCTGCTTGTTCAAGTCACTCACAGCTATTCACCGCCTTCAGTGCTTCGGCACGGGACGGTTTGTCCGCGATGCGTCGAACAGACGCGTAGAACCTTGGATAGTCCCCGCCACACAGGTCGAACAAGTGGAGAAATGCCGGAACCTGTTCGCCGTAGACGGACGTCGCGGCGAGCTTTGCGTTGTTGATCGGCGTATCGAACCAGCGGTCGTATCCCCGGTATCCGGCCCAGCGCCTGTCGCGCATGTGCCGGTAGCGCGTCCGCAGCGTGTCGATCGCCGTTGCCTTGGCGGCCGCCATCTGCTGCGGCGTACGGGGACTTCCATAGATCTGGGCCAGCTCGTCGCGCGTTTTCGCCACCAGTTTGAGAAATCGGCGTTGCGCTTGCGAGCGACTTCGTAGCGGCGCAATCCGGCCCGATCGCCGGCGGCGCGGAGCCATTTCCTTGTGCCGGTGGTTTCGACGGCAACCGCGAAAGCCTCGTTGAACGCGGAATCGCCCTCCACATAGAGGCGCTGATGGGCCAGTTCATGAAAGACAAGGCTTGCAAGATAGGTGTCATCCTGACGAAGCATGGTGCTGAGCAGCGGGTCGCTGGACCAGCCCAGCGTGGAATAGGCGGTGATGCCTGTGACGTAGACGTCCAGTCCCTGTCTCTGAAGCGCGACAGCGCTGTCCGTCGCGGATTTCCGGGAGAAGTAACCCCGGTAGGGAACGCAGCCGAAAACCGGAAAGCACCATGTTTTCGGCGCGAGCGAGAATTGCGGCGCTGCAAAAACGGCCCAGGTCACAGCGTCCCGGTGGATGTCGACGTAGCTGCGGTAGCTGCTGTTGTCAGGCAGGGCCAGTTCATCTGTCGCGAATTGTCTTATGGCGCTCGCCGACGTCAGCTTGCTGCGCAATGCCTCAGGTGTCGAAGGATCGCGGATCAGTCTTCCAACATTCTTGCGCGCCGCCATGATCCGAACATGACCCTCCAGCGACTGCGCGTAGTAGGAAATGCTTGTGCAGCCGGCCACCCCGAACGCCATGGTCAGCGCGGCCAGTATTCGAAGAACGCGCCTCACAATTTGCCCACCGCTTGCTTGTCTCCCCATGCAGCTCCCGTTCTCAAACAGAGCACCGATCTTCGTCAAGCAGACACCGGCCCAAAGTTACCGCACTCTTCGCCCGCCCCGACAACCGCATATGAGATTCTTGCGAGGAGGACCCCACCCTAACCCTCCCCACAAGGGGGAGGGAACGCTGCCGCGCACCTTTACGTCCTCCTTGGCATTGAAAGGGCATGCAATTTGCCGAGGTCAGCGCCAACAGAAGTTTCCCTCCCCCTTGTGGGGAGGGGTTAGGGGTGGGGGTACTCGTAGAGCGAAGACCTTGGTTGCCCTATGCGATTGCCCTGCTACACCCCCACCGTCGGCTGCGTATTCACCTCCAGCGCCTCCTCCGCCTCATCCTCCTCGCCAAGCACCTCGCCCTTCACCCCCAACGGCCGCCCTATCCAGATCGGGTCGACCAGATGGTCGCGCTTGGGGTTGGTGGTGTTGGGGTGGATGAGGATGCTCAAGCCGCCATGGTTCAGCATCAGCCATGGAACCAGCGTAGCGAAAATCCCGGTGGCGAAGGAGACCTGGTACATGGCCTGCTGATGCGGGCCGACCGGCTCGTCGCGCCAGTTGCCCAGGCGCACGCGGAAACGCTCGCCGATGCGCAGGCGCAGCCATTCGGCATGCTGCCGCTCGGCCTGCCCGTCATAGTAGATGTGCGCGTGATAGCTGACAATTTCCGAAAGCGGCCTTGGACTGACGGCGTCTTCGTTCACCTTGATGCTCTCCTTCGATGATAACCGGCAGACCCGAAGCATGGAAGGTCGACCTTGTCGAGGCTGCGTTGATGCCGCCTCTTACAGGGGGATAACCGGGACATCCGTCTCACTACCATCGATGACCAAGACTTGGCCTGTCACGTTCGCTACCCCTCGCCCGACAGATCGCGCCGCGCCTTGTCGAGTTCCTCGGCATAGCGCCGCATCAGATGGCCTTCGGTCAGCAGCCCGACCACCTTGCGGTCGGTGAAATCCTCGACCACCGCCAATTCCTCGGCGCCGGCGCGCTGAAAAGTCTCGGCGGCCGATTGCACGTTCATGCTCGGCACCAGCACCGCGTCCTTGAACTTGACGAAGGACAGCACCGGCATCTCGTCGTCCGACAAATGGCTGTGCAATTCGGCGACGATCAGCACACCGACATAATGCAGGTCGGCGTCGACCGCGATGACGCGCTGCGAGGCACCGAGCGGCACCTGCTTGCGGAATTCCGCAAGCGTCGTCGAGGCGTCGATGGTGCGGACATCCTTTCGCATCATCGAGCCGACAGTCAGGCTGCGCATCCAGCCGACATCATGCGCGCTGCGGATGGTTTCGCCGCGCAGATGAAAACGCCATGTCGAGAAGGAATAGCCGAAAGTTTCGCGCACCAGGATCGCCGCCATGAGCGAGGACGCCAGCACCACGCCGGTCAGCGTCAGGTCACGGGTCGATTCCAGCGCCAGGAAGGTCATCGTCAACGGGCCGCCGACGACGCCTACGGCGAGCGAGGTCATGCCGACGACGGCGGCGACGGCCGGGTCGATGCCGGTCGCCGGCGAGACGAATGCCATAGCGCCGGCAAACATCTTGCCGAGCAGCGCGCCGAGGAACAGCGAGGCAAAGAACAGGCCGCCGCGGAAGCCGGAGCCGAGCGAGATCGCCGACGCCGCCAGCTTCAGCACGAAGACGCTGGCCACCACGGCCAGCCCGTAATTCATCGCGAATTCGCGGTGCAGCGCGCCATGGCCGCTGGACAGGACCTGTGGCGTGACCAGCCCCAGCAGCCCGACCATCACGCCGCCGATGGCTGGGCGCAGCGAGGCGTCGATCGACAGCCGCGCAAAGACGCGCTCGATCATGCTCACCAGATGCATGATGGCGATGGAAGCGCCGCCGCCCAGAAGCCCGAGCAGCATGAACGGCAAATACTGGCTGACGGTGAGCGCCGGCAGACCGGCGAGTTCCAGCGGAAATGGCACGCCGCCGAACACCTCGGCGGTCAGCGAGGCTGAGATCGCGGCGGCCATTACCGGTGCGACATTGGCGACCGAGTAGATGCCGATGACCAGCTCGAACCCGTAGAAGGCGCCGGTCAGCGGCGCGTCGAAAGCGGCGGCGATCGCGCCGGCGGCACCGCAGCCGACCAGGATGCGAACATCGTTGCGGCGCAGCCTGAACAAGCGCGCCAGCCGCGACGCCAGGCCCGAACCCACCTGCGTATAGCCGGCCTCGAGCCCGACCGAAGCGCCGAAGCCGCTCGAGATCATCGTCTGCCCGGCGATGATGAAAGTGTCGGTCAGCGACATGCGGCCGCCGTAAATTGCATTGGCTTCGATCGGATCGACCGGCGTGCGGAACTTCCGCTTTCTCAGCCAGATCACCGTCAGCCCGAGCAGGATGCCGCCGATCGCCGGTATCAGCGCCTGCTCCGGCCTTTGCAGCGAAAACATCGCCGAAAGCCGACCGCCGGGCTGAACGCCGAACATGAGCCCATGCAGGACCTGCACCAGTCCGCTCATGCCGGTGACCAGCGCACCCGCCATCATCCCGACCAGGGCCGCCAGAATGACCACGGCAATGCCACGTGCCTCGAGCAGCGGGATAGATCTGATCAGCACCGCGCGCAACCGGCGGGCATAGACTTGCGGTTCGTTTCTGGGCGGTTCGTTTCTGGAAAGCACCGGGCGGCTCGCCGATATCCAAGGGGGAGTGGTGCCTGATACGCCCGGCGGCATCGCATGACAACATGAGCGCCCCCAAGGTGTCATGCCCGCGTGATGCTGCGGCGATAAACCCCATCTTCATCTCGGGGAGCCGCGTTGACGTAAACGTCAACCCGAAGCTATATGCGCCGGCGACCGTGATCGCGAAATGCGCAAGACGGCGACTTCGGCCAGATCGAAGTGTCCCGGATCGAAGTGCCAATGTGCGACAAACGCAACGAGACGAGGAGAACCGCCATGGGCGTTCAGGAGATTGCCGACAAGATCAGCGCGCGCGTGGCGAGCGCCGGGTTCGACCGTTCCGTGAAATTCGACACCGGCAGCGACGGCGTCATCGTCATCGACGGCGCCGATGTCTCGACCACCGATGCGCCGGCCGATTGCACGATAAAGCTGTCGCTCGACGATTTGGACTCGCTGATCTCAGGCGATCTCAACCCGACCATGGCTTTCATGTCCGGTAAGATAAAGGTCGAAGGCGACATGAGCGTCGCCATGGCGCTCAGCCAGCTGATCGGCTGATCCACTCCGGTCCGGAATGAAAACAAGCCGCCGTGCAATGGGCGGCTTGTTTCTGATCCGTCACGCAGCGAGCGGCAGCCGCTGTGCCTTCAGCTTGCGCCCGGCCGCCTTCAGCGTGCCTTGCGCGCCGTCGAGCGCGCCTTCCACCAGTTCCAGCGCCAGCAAGCGGTGCCGTTCGTAAGGTCCAGGCATGGCCAGCGAGCCGGTCTTTTCGGCCGAGAACCCGAAGCGCTCGTAGTAGGGCGCGTCGCCGACCAACAGGATCGCCGCATGGCCAAGGCGCGCGGCCTCAGCGACCGCGTGGTGCATCAGCGCCGAGCCAATGCCGGCATTTTTCAGCGCCGGGTCGACCGCAAGCGGGCCGAGCAGCAACGCTGCCTTGCCGCCTTCGCCCAGCACCACGTCCCACAGCCGTACCGTGCCGGCAACAGTGCCCGACGCGTCGCGCGCGACAAAGGCCAGGCCCTCCGACGGCCGGCGGCCGCGCCGCAGCTTTTCCGACGACTTCTTCCGGCGCTTCGGCCCCATGGCGCGATCGAGCAAAGCCTCGCGCGATGCAATATCTGCCGCAGTTTCGGCGACGATCGCAAAAGCGCCGGTTATCTCCCCCCTTGAGGGGGAGATGTCGCCGCAAGCGACAGAGGGGGTCGGCACGTCCTGACGCGACACCCTATCGTGGACGAAGAACGTCGGCGCTTCACGCGCGGCGACCCCCTCTGGCCACTTCGTGGCCATCTCCCGCTCAAGGGGGGAGATTCCCGCGGCGCCTTCAACAATGAAATCTACAATGTCCATTTCCGCGATCCTTCACGAGCGGAGATCTGTTCCACAGGCGAACCCGGGGCGGGCGACAGGCGCCCACCTCGGGGTGATCTGAGGGCCGAAGCCTTCAGATCACGTAGGATCGGAGAGGCTCGAAGCCGTTGAAGGCGACCGAGGCGTAGGTAGTCGTGTAGGCGCCGGTGCCCTCGATCAGCACCTCGTCGCCGATGGTCAGCGACAAGGGCAGCGGATACGGCGTCTTTTCGTACATCACGTCGGCCGAATCGCAGGTCGGGCCGGCGAGCACGCAAGGCGCGGTCTCGCTGCCGTCATGCGCGGTGACGATCGGATAGCGGATCGCCTCGTCCATCGTCTCGGCGAGACCGCCGAACTTGCCGATGTCGAGGAACACCCAGCGCACATTGTCGTTGTCGGCCTTCTTCGAGATCAGCACGACCTCCGATTTGATCACTCCGGCATTGCCGACCATGCCGCGGCCCGGCTCGATGATCGTCTCGGGGATGGCGTTGCCGAAATGCTTCCTGAGCGCCGAGAAGATCGCCTGGCCATAGGCCTGCGCCACCGGCACATCCCTGAGATAGCGGGTCGGGAAGCCGCCGCCCATATTGACCATCTTCAGCACGATGCCTTCGTCGGCCAGCGTCGCGAACACCTTCTTGGCATCGGCCAGCGCGCGATCCCAGGCAGTCAGGTCGGTCTGCTGCGAGCCGACATGGAACGACACGCCATGGGCGTCGAGGCCGAGCGCCTTGGCATGGCGCAGCACGTCGACCGCCATCGCCGGCACACAGCCGAACTTGCGCGACAGCGGCCATTCGGCGCCCTCGCCGTCGGTCAGGACGCGGCAGAACACACGGGCGCCGGGAGCAGCGCGTGCGATCTTCTCGACTTCCTCGACGCAGTCCACCGCAAACAGCCGGATGCCGAGCTGGTAGGCGCGCTGGATGTCGCGCTCCTTCTTGATGGTGTTGCCGAAGGAGATGCGGTCCGCCGGCGCACCGGCGTCCATCGCCATCTCGACTTCGGCAACGGAAGCGGTGTCGAAGGACGAGCCCATCGCAGCAAGCAGGCGCAGGATTTCCGGCGCCGGATTTGCTTTCACCGCATAGTAGATCTTGGAATCGGGAAGCGCCTTCTCGAAGGCGCGGAAATTGTCGCGCACGACATCGAGATCGACGACGAGGCACGGGCCGTTCGGACGTCGGGTGGCGAGAAAGTCAAGGATGCGCTGGGTAGCCATCGGGTCTCTCCATCAGCGCCTTTCGGCGCGCACAAAGGCTTGCGGACGCGGGCCCTCGGCCTCGCGAACACGCGGTGGACAAAGGCGGGACGTCAAATCCATGGAACCAGCCGGTGGAGACCCCGGAACCATGAAGCGCCGTCTCGCGGCGGTGAACCTTGGCCTTGCCCGGCCTCGGTTCGCTTTGTCTGCCTTGGCTTGGATGGGAGACCCGTCCGCACTGCCGGCAATGAAGGTGTGCCTCTTCAGTAACCCCGGTCTTTGGACGACCGGCAGAACACCAGAAAGGCCCGCACCGTCGTTGCTTCAAGGTGTCCTCGGTTGGCGGTTGGCCGCTAAACCGACTGGAGGGGTTGGCTCCAGTTACCTTACCGATTGCCCTCACCATTCGAGGATCGGCGGACACCCACAGGCACGTGCGACTTTGGGCAAGCGCGATATAAGATCGAAAGATTTCACAATCAATAAAAATCGTATGGCAGGTTGTAAAATTTGTGGCATCGAACAATGCTGCGGCAACCAGAAGAAAAATGCTGCGGCAAGCACATTCCGGATATCGAACGCATGACAGGCACTCGCGGCCCGCTGAACGCTTTTCTCGACCTTGATCCAATCCCTGTAGCCAATGCGCAATCCGGCCCGCTTGCCGGCTTGCGGCTGGCCGTCAAGGACATCTTCGACGTCGCCGGCTACCGCACCGGCTGCGGCAACCCGCAGAAGTACCGGGACGCTTCACCGGCCATGGCGACCGCGCCGGCCGTCCAGGCGCTGCTTGATTCGGGCGCGCGCTTCGTCGGCAAGACGCAGACCGACGAACTCGCATTTTCCCTGCTTGGGCTGAACGCGCATTTCCCGTCGCCGGTCAACCCGGCAGCACCCGACCGCGTCACCGGCGGCTCGTCCTCCGGTTCTGCCGCGGCAGTTGCCGGCAGGCTTGCCGACATTGCAACCGGATCGGACACCGGCGGCTCGATCCGTGCGCCGGCAAGCTTCTGCGGCCTGATCGGCCTCAGGACGACGCATGGCCGCATCTCGCTCGACGGCGCCATGCCGCTGGCGCCTTCGCTGGACACGTTCGGCTGGTTCGCAAGCGACATCGTCATCTACGAAAAGGTCGGCACGCTGCTGCTCGGCGACGATCCGCATCGCCACGAACTGAGGCGCCCCATCGCTCTCGATGCACTAGACGGCCTCGTGCTCGGCACGCTGGAGGCCGCGGAATATCGCTCGATGATCCGCAGTGTCGCGTCCGTACTGGGCGCACCGCGCACCGTCGGCCCGCTGTCGCATTCCACCGACGATCTCTATTGGTGCTTCCGTAAGCTGCAAGGCTATGAAGCCTGGCAAAGTCACGGCGCCTGGATCGCCGGCGGCGACCGCATGCTGGGACCCGGTGTCAAGGAGCGTTTCGAGCACGGCGCGACCATCGACGCGGCAACCGCACAACGTGAAACGGAACGTCGCGTTTCGTTTCGCCTCGCGCTTGCCGGCCTGCTTGGCGATGACGGCGTTCTTGTGCTGCCGACCGCGCCGGGTGCCGCGCCGCTCAAGGCCGCGTCATTCGACGATTTGCAGGCCTATCGCGAGCGCGCGCTGAGATTGCTGTGTCTTTCCGGCCTGTCCGGCTTTCCGCAGATCACGCTGCCGCTCGGCAAGGTCGGCGGGGCGCCGTTCGGGCTTTCGCTGCTCGGTCCGAAGAACAGCGACCGGCAGTTGATTGCGCTGGCCGCCCGCATCCTTTCAGCCCACCAAGGAGGCGCATGACATGGATACGCTGACCCGCATGCGCGCCTTCATCGACGTGGTCGAGGCCGAAGGCTTTTCGGCGGCGGCGCGCAAGATCGGCCGCTCGAAGGCGCTGCTGTCGAAATATGTGCGCGAACTGGAGGACGAACTCGGCGCGCTGCTGCTCAACCGGACCACCAGGCAGTTCTCCCTGACCGAGGCGGGCCACACCTATTACCGGCGCGCCTCGGAGATCGTGCGCGAGGTCGACAGCCTTGCCGATGCGGTGCGCGAATCCTCCGGCGACGTGCGCGGCAGGATCAAGCTATCGGCGCCGCGCACTTTCGCCGACGCGCCGATCGGCCAGTCGCTGATCGACTTCGCCAAGCAGCATCCCGATATCGTACTCGACGTTCAACTCGACGACCGTTTCGTCGATCTGGTCGAGGAGGGCTTCGATCTGGCGGTGCGCATTTCGCGGCTGGAAAATTCCTCGTTGATCGCCAGGCGCCTGGCGCCGTTTTCGGTGCGGCTTTGCGCGTCTCCCGAGCTGATCGCCAAGCACGGCATGCCGGTCAGGCCGCAGGATCTTGCGCGTGTGCCTTGCATTATCGACACCAATGGCCGCTGGCTGACCAACTGGCCTTTCAAGGGCGACAGTGGCGATACGGTGAGCGTTTCGGTCTCCGGCCCGATGGAGGTCAACAGCCCGATGACGGCAAGGGCGGCGGCCGTGGCGGGCTTGGGGTTTTCCATCCTGCCGGATTTCATCGCCGCGCCCGACATCGAAAGCGGCAAGCTGGTGACTGCGCTGGATGACCGCATCCTGCCTGGTGGCGGCATTTTCGCCGTCTATCCGCACCGGCGCTATCTGCCTGCGAAAGTTCGCGTTTTCGTCGACTTCCTGGTGCAGTGGTTCAAGGCGCTGGACAACGCATGAGCTTTCAGCCGCCTTGCGGTCCCATTTTCGCCCCCTTTCTGGTAACTGTCGGCAATTCACCGAAGCCGATTGAATCGCGACCGAGAATGCACCTGAAACAGCAAGCCATCATGCTGGCTTCGGCCTTGACCGCGACGTTTGCCGCCGTCGGACCGGCTGAGGTGCATCCCCACGTCTTCGCCGAAGCCCGCCTCGAAGTGGTCCTGGGCCCGGATCACCAAACTGTGAAGGCATTGCGCCATGTCTGGCGGTTCGACGATTTGTTTTCGAGCACGGTGATGATGGAGTTCGACAAGAATTCCGACCTGAAGCTCGACGACAAGGAGCTGAAGGATGTTGCCGACACCGTCCATGCCTCGCTTGCCGAATTCAACTACTTCCAGCTCGTCACCGTCGACGGCAAGGACGTGGCAATGACCCCGCCGCCGCATCTGATGGCCAATTTCGATAATGACCAGCTGATCATCCTGTTTGAATCCGAACCGAAGGTGCCGATCAAACTTAGCGGCAAGATCGATATCGGCGTCTACGATCCGACCTTCTACACCGCGATCGATTTCACCGAGGATGCCAATCTGCAGGTCGATGGCTTGCCGCCGGCCTGCACCAGCAAGGTTGTCCGCCCCAACCCGGACGAGGCGATCGCCGAAAACCAGAAGACCCTGACCGAGGCCTTCTTCAACGATCCGACAGGTACCGACATGAGCAAGATCTTTGCCACCAAGCTCGAACTGACCTGTCAGCCGGAAGGATAGATCCAGTGGCGAAACCGTCCCTGCGTTTGGCATTCGGTCTTCTGGCCGCCGCCTTTGTGATGACGCACTTTCTCGGCTCCGCCCACGCCCAGAGTTCGCTGGGCATCGGCACCAATGACGGCATGGCTCCAACCGCCACCGGCCCGTTCGCCCACATCCTGATGTGGATCAATCTGCGCCAGCAGGAATTCTATCATGCGCTTGCCGGCGCGATGAAGGCGATGCGCCAGGATGGCAGCAGGCTGTGGCTGCTCATCGGCCTGTCCTTTGCCTATGGCATTTTCCACGCCGCCGGCCCCGGTCACGGCAAGGCGGTGATCTCGTCCTACATGGTGGCCAATGAGGTGGCGCTCAAGCGCGGCATCATGCTGTCCTTCGTCTCGGCCCTGCTGCAGGCGCTGACCGCGATCGTGGTGATGCTGCTCGCCTATTTCGTGTTGCGCGGCACCGCGATATCGATGACCGACGCCGCATGGTTCCTCGAAATCATGAGCTATGTCTTCGTCACCCTGTTCGGCGCCTGGCTGCTTTGGCGCAAGGCCGGCCCGGCCATCCTTCGCCTGTTCGGCGCAAGCCCCGGCTACAGCCTCTCGGCTGCCCATGCCGGCCATTCACATGCCGGCCATTCACATTCCGCGCATGCCCATGCGGCACATTCCCACGCGCTTCATGCGCATGACGATCACGACCATGCGCACGACCATCATGACCACGGCGCACACGACCACGCCCATGCTGCGCACGATCACCACAGCCATGCGGCGGGCGAGGTCTGCGAGACCTGCGGCCACTCGCATGCGCCCGACCCGGCGCTGCTTTCCGGCGATCGCTTCGATTGGCGCACGGCCTGGTCGGCTGTCGCTGCCGTCGGCATCCGCCCCTGCTCCGGCGCGCTGATCGTGCTGAGCTTCGCCTTGCTGAACGGGCTATGGTTCGGCGGCATCCTGTCGGTGCTGGCCATGGCCCTCGGCACCGCAATCACCGTCTCGGCCCTGGCAACGCTTGCGGTGACCGCCAAGAACTGGGCGGTGTATTTCGCCGGCGACGGCCGCATGGGCAACCGCATCCATTCCTTCGTCGAGATCGGCGGCGCCGCCTTCGTCTTCCTGTTCGGCCTGCTGCTGCTCTCGGCCAGCCTGACCGGCGCCTGACCTCGTTGCGTCCGATCGGAGCGCTTTAACTAGGGATATTGCCGCCCAACTCGTCCTCGATATGGACGCGTATGATCTCGTCGAAGCTCGTCTCGGCGGCAAAGCCAAGGTCCCTCGAGCGCTGCGCCTCGAAGCGTGTCGGCCAGCCCTTGACGATAGCCCAGATCGTCTCGTCGGGCTCCTCGCGGATCAGTTTCACCGCCTTGGCGCCGGCGACACGCTCCAGCGCTTCGATCTGCTCGCCGACGCTGACGGCGACGCCCGGCATCGTCAGGTTGCGGCGCGGTCCGACGGCGGCACCGTCGATCTGAGCCGCATGGATCAGGAAATTCACCGCCGAACGCGGGCTGGCGTGTGTATGGATGACCGAGCGCGGCACCGGCAGGATCGCTTCATGGCCGCTCAGCGGCTCGCGGATGATGCCGGAGAAGAAGCCCGAGGCCGCCTTGTTCGGCTTTCCCGGCCTGACGCAGATGGTCGGCAGCCTGATGCCGATGCCGTCGAAGAAACCGCGGCGCGTATAGTCGGCAAGCAGCGCCTCGCCGATCAGCTTCTGCGTGCCGTAGGAGGTCAGCGGCGTCGGGTGGAACTCGTCCGGAATGACGTCGGGAAACGGTGCGCCGAACACGGCGATCGACGAGGTGAAGACGACGCGCGGCGCAAACCCCGCCAGCCTTATGGCATCGAACAGCGCCCTTGTGCCGTCGAGATTGACGCGGTAGCCGAGATCGAAATTGGCCTCCGCCTCGCCCGACACCACGCCGGCGAGATGAAAGATCACGTCGGGGCGCAGCGCGACCAGATTTGTCGTCGCGCCCGGCGCGGCAAGGTCGCCGGTGTGGGGGGTAATGCTGACACCTTCGAGCACCGGTGCTTGCGGCGGCACGATATCGTGAAGATCGAGCGCGGCGATCTTGCGGCCGCCGAGCGCCCCGTCCTTGGCCAACCTGGCGATGAGTTTGCGGCCGACCATGCCTGCCGCGCCGGTAATCAGAATGCGCATGTCACTTTCCCTTTTTGCGCTGGCTGCGGCTACGCAGCCAGAACACGACGAAGATTGCCACCATGAAGATCGCCGCGACGACGCCGGCAAGAACCGTCGAGATCTTGCCGACCGCCAGCATCACTGTTGGAAGATTATAGGCTGCGATGCCGAACAGCAGCAAAACCCAGGCGGCGCCGATCGCCGCATTGCGAGTGTCGCGGTCCATCACGCGGCACCAGGGCGGCGAGAGTTCATGTCGATCGTTGCCAATGCCCAGAACTCCCGAAGTCAGTGATAATGGCCGCGGTGCGCTGCCGTGTCATGCGCATGCTCGTGCTCGTCATCATATTCATGTCTGTCTGCACATTGACCGAATTCCGGTTCGACCGTGGCATGGGCTATGCCATGTTCCGCCGCAAGCCGCTTCTTGATCGCGCTTACCGCCATATGCGCGTCGACGCCGTCATTGAGGCAGGCATGCAACGTCGCCATGTTGCTGGAGCCGTCGAGCGACCAGACATGCATGTGATGTACCTCGCGCACGCCCTTGATCGAACCTTCGATGTCCCTCGCGATCAGGTCGCGGTCGAGGCTTGCAGGCACGCCTTCGAGCAGGACGTGGGCAGCCTCGCGCATCAGCGACCAGGCCGTGGACAGGATCAGCAGCGAGACCAGGACCGACAGGATCGGATCGATAGGTGTCCAGCCCGTCGCCAGGATCACCAGCGCCGCGACGATCGCCGCCGCCGAGCCGAGCAGATCGCCCAGCACATGCAAAATGGCGCCGCGCATATTCAGGCTGCCGCGGTCGCCGCCGTGCAGCACGTAGAACGAGCCGAGATTGACCAGCAGGCCGGCGATCGCGACGACCAGCATCGGCCCGCCGAGCACCGGAGCCGGCGCTAGCAAGCGGCCCCAAGCCTCGTAGACGATCCACAGCGCAATGGCGAAGATGGCGATGCCGTTGGTGTAGGCGACCAGCGTCTTGACCCGGCCGAAACCGTAGGTGAGGCGCACGGTCGCCGGCCGGCTCGCAAGATGAAAGGCATACCAGGCAAGGCCGAGCGCGACGCAATCGGCAAGCATATGGCCGGCATCCGCCAGCAGCGCCAATGAGCCGGTGAAGATGGCGCCCAGCGTCTCCGCAACCATGAAGCCGGCGGTCAAGCAAGCAGCGATCAGCACGCGCTTCTTGTCGGTCGAGCCGTGCACATGACCTGCGCCATGGCTGTGGTCGTGGCCCTGCGCAGCATGGTCGTGGGTATGGGCCATCTTTGAGCTCCCGCTAGAGCCTGATCCATCCCGGCAGACTCGGGAAGGCTCTGTCTTCATGTTTGACCATGATCTTATCCGAAAACCGGCGTCCACTTTTCGGGGTCATGGTCAGGCGCCGAACTCAGCGCGAAAATCCTCGAGCCGCCGCTTCTGCTGGCCGTCGCCCTCGAAATTGGCCGGATCGAGCCATGCCTCATAGGCTCTGCGCAATGCCGGCCACTCCTTGTCGATGATCGAGTACCACGCGGTATCGCGGTTTTCGCCCTTGACCACAAGATGCTGACGGAAAATGCCCTCGAACTTGAAGCCGAAACGTTCCGCCGCGCGCTTCGACGGCTCGTTGCGATTGTTGCATTTCCATTCGTAGCGGCGATAGCCAAGCTCGTCGAAGACATACTTCATGAACAGGAACTGCGCTTCCGTCGCCGCCGGCTTTCGCGAGATCAACGGGCCCCAATAGATGTTGCCGATCTCGATGACGCCGTAGGCGGCGTCGATGCGCATCAGCGTCTGGCGCCCGGCAACCTTGCCGCTGGCCTTGTCGATGACTGTGAAGAACAGCGGGTCCTCGCTGGCTTCGGCTTTGTCCAGCCAGGGCTGGAAGGCGGCACGGGTCTGCGGCGGGTAGTCGGGCAGCCAGGCGAAGCGGCCATCTATGTCGGGCACCGAAGATGCTTCAAACAAGCCGTCGCCGTGCTTTTCAGCGTTAAGCGGCTCAAGCCTGACAGTTCGTCCCTCCAGCACCTTGCGTTCCGGCCGCGGGCGCGGTTGCCAGTTCTTGAGATTTTCCGACACGCGAAGCTCCGATCCGTTGACTTTTTCGGGCGGACGCTCACAAAAACGCACGCTCGCTGAAAGAACCACACGGACGGGAAAAATGCTCCACACGATTTCGGCCTTCGACCGCCTCGGCGAGGAAAATGCGTTCGCGGTGCTCGCGCGGGCGACATTATTGGCCCATCAAGGCCGCGACATCGTCAATCTCGGCATCGGCCAGCCCGACTTCAAGACGCCGCAGCATATCGTCGAGGCGGCGATCAAGGCGCTGCGCGACGGCCATCACGGCTATACGCCGGCCAACGGCCTGCTGGCGACGCGCGAAGCGGTGGTACGCCGCACACTGGCCACCACCGGCGTCGAAGTCTCGCCGGAAGCGGTGATGATCCTGCCCGGCGGCAAGCCGACCATGTTCGCGGCGATCCTGATGTTCGGCGAGCCGGGCGCCGAAATTCTCTATCCCGATCCCGGCTTTCCGATCTACCGCTCGATGATCGAGTTCACTGGCGCTGCCCCCATCCCGGTGCCGATGCGCGAGGAGAACGGCTTTGCCTTTTCGGCTGCGGAGACACTGGCGCTGATCACCCCGAAGACCAGGCTGCTGATCCTCAACTCGCCCGCCAACCCGACCGGCGGCGTCACCCCCCGAGCCGAGATCGAGAAGCTGGTCAGGGGCCTGGAAGCACACCCGGACGTCGCCATCCTCTCCGACGAGATCTACGACGTGATGACCTATGACGGCGAGACGCACTGTTCGCTGCTCACCTTCCCCGAAATCCGTAATCGGCTGATCGTCCTCAACGGCTGGTCGAAGACCTGGGCGATGACCGGCTGGCGCATGGGCTGGTCGATCTGGCCGAACGGCGACAAGGGCGCGCATCTCTATGACAAGGTGCGCAAGTTGGCGGTCAATTGCTGGTCCTGCGTCAACGCGCCGAGCCAGTATGCCGGCATAGCCGCCATCGACGGCCCGCAGGACGACGTCGACAAGATGATGCGCGCCTTCGACCGCCGCAGGAAGGTCGTGGTTGAGGGGTTGAATGCCTTGCCGGGCGTTTCATGCATCACGCCGAAAGGCGCCTTCTATGCCTTCCCCAATGTTTCCAAGACCGGCTGGAAGGCCAAGAAGCTCGCCTCGGCGCTGCTCGATGATGCCGGCGTGGCGCTGATCGGCGGCCCCGACTTCGGCATTCTCGGCGAAGGCTATGTCAGGCTGTCCTACGCGAATTCCGAAGAGAACATCCTGCGCGCGCTGGAGCGGATCGAGGCGTTCCTGGCGAAGTGAGGACGACGAAAGGAGACGCCAGATGTTCTATGCCATTCTTGCCTATCACGAGGAAGAAGCGATCACGGCGCTGACGGCTGAGCAGGATGCGGCGCTGATGACCGATCTTCTCCAGATCAACGATCGGCTCTACCGTCAAGGCACCCTTGGGCCTGCGGCCCGGCTCGGCGCGACACAAGACGCCTGCACCTTGCGCGGGCCAGGCCCCGGAATGGTTATCGACGGCCCCTTCGCCGAGACCAAGGAACAATTGCTGGGACTCTATGTTGTCGACTGTGCCAACCGTGACGCCGCTATCGACATTGCGCGCGACCTTCGCCGCGTCAATCCGACCGCCGTCTACGAAATCCGCCCGATTTCGCTATATTTACCCGGCGTGCCGCTTCCGGTCACCCGGCCCTGATTTAGGACCGGTTGAGACTAACTTAGCCTCGCCCGACAAATGGCATCTTCGTCGCCATCACGGTCATGAACAGCACGTTGGCGTCGAGCGGCAGGCTGGCCATATGGAGGACCGCATCGGCGACGCGCTCGACATCCATCACCGCTTCGGCGGCAATGGTGCCGTTGGCTTGCGGCACGCCGACCGTCATCGCTTGCGCCATGTCGGTCAGCGCGTTGCCGATGTCGATCTGACCGCAAGCAATGTCGAAGGGCCTGCCGTCCAGCGCCAGCGTCTTGGTCAGCCCGGTGATGGCGTGCTTGGTCGCCGTATAGGGCACCGAGCCCGGCCGTGGCGCATAGGCCGATACCGAGCCGTTGTTGATGATGCGGCCGCCCATCGGCTGCTGCCTGCGCATGGCGCCGAACGCGGCGCGAGCACACAGGAACGAGCCGGTGAGATTGACCCCGACGATGTCGTTCCACACTTCGACCGGGATGTCGTCGATCAATGTCGATTTGTAGCTCGTGCCGGCATTGTTGAAGAGCAGGTCGACGCGCCCGAAAGCCGCTGCCACCGTCTCGAACAGATCGTCGACCTGATCGGCCTTGCTGATGTCGCAGGCGAAGGCCAATGCCTTGGCCCGCGTCGGCCCGGCCGCGGCGATCGCATCCTCCAGCACCGGCTTGCGGCGACCGCAGAAGACCGTATTCCAGCCGGCCTTGAGCAGCGCTGTGGCGACGCTCTTGCCGATGCCCGTGCCGGCGCCGGTGACGATGGCGGTTTTATAGTCGGTCATGGCTGTACTCCCTGAAAGGGATGAGGCATCGCAAATGGCGAGAACCATGGCAAGCCGGCCCAAAGCCTGTGCTCACAAAAAGGGCGGCCGTTGGCGACCGCCCCTGATCCGAACCGGGCATGGGAGGAGGAAAGCCGATCCGACTGCCTGAAATCATGCGCTTCCGCGGTTAACGAGAAGCTAACGCCAACGGCGCCGAGTTCCCAGGCTTCCTCTTTCGAGCTACCAGCGCGAGCCTGCGACCGGCTTGGCTGTGCTGCCCGCTGCCGGCACCTTCGCCGCCGTCACCGTCGCCTCGACATGGTCGACCAGTGCATCCGGCAGGCCGAGACGGCCGGCAAGCAGGTCGAGATAGCCGCGTTCGGCCCGCGTGTCCGGATCGATGGCAAGACGCGAGGCGGTGTAGAGTTCCAGCTTTTGCGCATCGGTCTTGGCCCCTGCGATCAGCACATCCAGATCGAGCGGCGCCTCCAGTTCCGACATCAGGAATTTCTCCGCTTCGGCGCCGACGCCGGCGAGGCTGAGCTTGCCGGCGATCTTCTGCCGCTCTTCGTCATCGACGTGGCCGTCGGCCTTCGCCGCCGAGATCATCGCCCTGACCAGCGTCAGCGTGAATTCGTCTTCGCCCTGCGGCGCTTGCGACGGATGGAAGGCGGTATCGGCCGGCGGCGGCAGCAATTCCGGTTCGCCTGCAGCTTGCGTCTCGGCCGGCGCGTTGCCGTTCTTGTAGTTCTGGTAGGCCTTGTAGGCGAGGCCGCCGATCGCAGCCAACCCACCAAGCTTCACCGCCGCACCGGTGACCTGACGGCCTGGGCCGGTTCCGAGCAGCACCGCGGCCAGCGCACCGGCGGCAAGCGGATTGTCCTTGGCCATCTGCACCGCCTGCCCAGCCTTGTCGCGAACGGTCGATCCGGTGCCAGGAATTTGCGAGCCGAGCAGATCGTCGAGGAGCTTCTTGGGATCGAACATCTATGCCTCCAGAATTGGCCCGGCCGAAGGTGCGCGGGCAGGTTTGGACGTCGAAGACCTAGGTCCCGCAGTTTGACATTACAATGACGGGGTGCATCCTTTTGCCCGCTGCCACGCATGACCTCGCACCGACATCTGCTGGGATTACACGCAGAAATCAAAGAGCTGCAGCCTCCTTCCGCGCCCAAAAACACGTGGCGCTTTGGACATTGGACGTGTCGAAACCGCCCTCGACTTCGACTAATGTCGCGGCATGCCGCTTGAGAGGAGCCTGGCATGACCGATGAGACTGACCGCGAACCGGCACGCGACCCCCAGGAACTGGAGCGCCTGCTGATTTCACGGCAATGGATCGGGGATATTGACGGCATGGCCGCGCTTTTTGAGCCGCATGCAGTCATCGACAGCGGTGGCGGACAGCTGACGTTCGGCCGCGAAGCCATCCGGGCGCTGTTCGCGGAGATCACCGCAACCGGCCGAAAATTTCAATCCGGAGATCAGCGTCCCGGCTGTCATCAATGGCGACCTGGCGCTCACCTCGACCCGGCTTCCCGACGGCACGATCACCACCGAGGTCGCGCGCCGGCAGAACGACGGGACATGGCTGTGGGTCATCGATCGATTCGCTGTTGCTTGACGTGAAGTTGCTTCACGTGAGCTAACTTCCGATGTGGCGGTCGCCGCGTGCTTGCGCCAACTCGACCTGGCGCTGGCGCTCGGCGTAACGGGCGCGATCTTCGTCCGAGCGGGCATCCAAGCAATGCGGGCATGAAACGCCGGTAGCATATCTCGGCGACAGCCGGTCTTCTGCGGCTAGCGGATGCCGACAGGCGCGGCAGAGTTCGGCCTCGCCTTCGACTAGCCCGTGCGATACCGAAACGCGCTCGTCGAAGACGAAGCATTCGCCTTGCCAGA
This sequence comes from Mesorhizobium sp. M0904, assembly GCF_040319475.1. NCBI lineage: Bacteria > Pseudomonadati > Pseudomonadota > Alphaproteobacteria > Hyphomicrobiales > Phyllobacteriaceae > Mesorhizobium > Mesorhizobium sp. M0904. The sequence continues at coordinate 141,763 of NZ_JAMYOC010000006.1, forward strand.
GGCTCTGCTCGGCGGGCACGTCCTCGAGATATTTCAGAATGCCGCCCTTGAGGTGGAACACATGCTCCAAACCGAGCGACTTCACATAGGCCGTCGCCTTCTCGCAGCGTATGCCGCCGGTGCAGAACATGGCGACCTTGCGCCCGTCGAGCTCGTGCCGATGCTGCTCGACCCAGGCCGGGAATTCGCGGAAGCTGTTGGTGGCGGGATCGACGGCGCCCTTGAAGGTGCCGAGCGACACCTCGTAGGCGTTGCGCGTGTCGATGACGATGGTACCCGTATCCGAGATCAGTGCATTCCAGTCGGCCGGCGCGACATAGGTGCCTGCACCTGCCGCCGGATCGATATTGTCCACGCCCATGGTGACGATCTCGCGCTTCAACCGCACCTTCATGCGGTGGAACGGCATCGTTGCGGCGCTGCTGAATTTGATCTCGAGGCCGGCGAGACCGTCGATGGATTCGAGATGATCGATGAGCGCGGCGATTGCCGCTTCGCTGCCGGCGATCGTGCCGTTGATGCCCTCACGCGCCAACAGCAGCGTGCCTTTGATGCGGCGCGCGCAGCAGACGGCAGCAAGCGGCGCGCGCAGCGCCTCGAAGGTGTCGAGCCGGGCGAAGCGGTAAAGCGCGGCAACGCGGAAGGCTTGGCTGGGCAGTGTCATCGCCAAGCCACTAAACGCTCATGGCAGCCGGATCAAGGCAGAGCCGGGAGCGGTCTGACCGCGGGTGCGTTTCGAACATCACGCGTGACATCGCGACACGCCGCGTTTCGTGGACAGAAAAATCGCCTTCTGCTAACCGGTCGACTTGATCAACAGAGGAGATGAAGACGAATGCCCAGCACGACCGAAAAGCTCCTGTCGCTCCTCAACGGCCAGCCGGTCATACCGGTGCTGAAGATCGCCAATCTTGCCGACGCGGTGCCGCTGGCCCGGGCGCTGGCCCGCGGCGGCCTGCCGGCGATCGAGATTACGCTGCGCACCGCTGACGCACTGGAGGCGATCCGCCGGGTGGCGGGCGAGGTCGAAGACGCCGTCGTCGGCGCCGGCACCATCCTGGACGCCCGGCAGTTCGGCGCGGCGGCGGCCGCCGGTTCGAAGTTCATCGTCAGCCCCGGCATCACCCGCGAGCTTCTCGCGGCAGCCAACGACAGCGATGTACCGTTGCTGCCCGGCGCCATCACGCCGGGAGAGGTCATGGCCGCGCGCGAAGCCGGCCTGCGCTTTCTGAAATTCTTCCCGGCCGAACAGTCGGGCGGCATTGCCTCGCTCAAGGCTTTCGCCTCGCCGCTTGCCGACGTGAAATTCTGCCCGACCGGCGGTATCACCGGCAAGAACGCCGCCGATTATCTCAGCCTGCCCAACGTCATCTGCGTCGGCGGTTCCTGGGTGGCGCCGGACGATCTGGTCAAGGCCGGCAAATGGGACGAGATCGAAGCCTTGGCACGCGCGGCAAGCAAGCTCGGGCGCTAGCATCTTCTGCATCAAAGTCGCCGCCGATCTCGTTCGCCGGCTGGTTCCCGCTCATGGACTCGAACCACGATTCACGCCTTCAAAGGGCGCTGTCCTACCATTAGACGAAGCGGGAGAATGCTGACCGCTGGTTAGCATCCCGGGATGAAGGAAGCCAGTGTCGGCGTGGAGGCAGCCGCGCGAGGTGCCGAGCGGGGCCTACTCGGTCTTGAAGCGTGCCACCGACATGAACTTGACGGCTTTGCCGGTGAACCGGTTGGCGTCGGCCATCTCGTTGCCCGGCTGGAAGCCTACCGTATAGACCTCGCTCGGCGCCGTACGGACGAAGTCGTAGGCGTAGCGCGGCGCCGTTGTCGCATCTGAGACGGTTGCTACATACTCACCGCTGTGCAGCGCCCAACGGGCGGCCTGCGGCGCGGCGGCGACCACCACCGGCTTGGGGCCGGGTTTCAGGTCGCGGGCGGTTGCCCTGGGTTCCTTGCGTGTGGTCTTCACGCCTGCACCGATGACGGCAGCCGGATCGGAGCCGGCCGGGCGGGCAACGATGGCCTCGCGCGGCGATGCCCCGTCGTTCGAGGCCCGGTCGTCGCTAGCCGGTTCCTCGAACACCGATGCTTGCTCGGAAAGCGACGCGACCTTGTATTCGTCGGTCGCGCTGACCCTTTCCAGAACGGCCTTGACCTCGTCGGGCTGGGAAGTGTCGGGCCGCGCCGACGGCAATACCGAGAATGCGTCGGTGGCGGTGTTGCTCCGCTCTGCCGCACTCGCCAGCGCCAGCAACACTTGCTTGTCCTGCGGCGCAAGACCCGCCGGCGACAGATCGGCCGGCAGCGAATGATCGGGCCGCCAGCTCGGCACGGGAATGTTGTTTGCCGCGACCTGCACCGGGCCGGCAGCGGCAGACGGGTCTGCTATGCCGAACGGAACACTTGCCGGCGCCACGCTTGCCGGCGCTTGCGCGGTCGCCACCGCCTGTTCAGTCGATCCAGCCGCATCCGCCACGCCGAACGGAACGTTTTCCGGCGGCTGAGCGCCGACGTCGGTCTTCGGACGCGGAGCAAAATCCGGCAGCGGAATGCTGCGCGCCGGCAATGCCGCGATGATCGTCTCCGGCGTGTCGTTCTCCGGTTCAGGCGCCGGAGCATCGGCGACGTCCGGAATCTCGGCGCGCTTGGCATCCTGAGGCGCCACGATGGCAATACCAGGCAGGTTGCTGCTCTTGGCGGACGGCGCCGGCTTCACGTTACGGGGCTTTGGTGCCGGCTCGGCCATCGCCACATCGGCGCTGTCGTCCGCCTCGTCGTCGCCACCGCCGAACAAGGCTGCCAGGAACCCGTGGGATTTTTTGCCGCCGCTTGCGCTGGCCAGTTCAATGGCCGGCGCGCCGGCGCCCTTGCGGGCTTTGTAGGAGGCGAGCGCCTGTTGATAACCAGGCAGCGGCTTGCCGTCGCTCGGCACATGCAGCGTCTTGCCGTTGGGGAACACGCGCGCCAGTTCCTGGCGGCTGATGCCGGGCCAGTGGCGCACATTGCCGACATCCATATGCACGAAGGGCGAGCCGGAGCTGGGATAGTAGCCGACGCCGCCGCCCTGCATCCTGAGGCCGATATCTCGCAGCTTCTTCAATGGGACACCGGGAATGTAGAAATCCATAGCCCTGCCGAGCATGTGCTGGCTCTTCTCGGCGACGCCCCTGCTGCGGCTGCGCAGCATCGAATTCGTGGCCGGCGAACGATAGCCGCAGACGACCTGGATGTAATCGGTGGCGCCGCTCTCCCGGTACGCTTCCCAGACTAGGTCCAGCAGACGCGGATCCATCTTGGTCGGCTCGTTGCGACGCCAGTCGCGCAGGATGATGTTGATCTTTCGCAACCCCGCCTGATCGTAGCGGCCGTTGCGCTTGTAGACGATCTCCGCCTTTTCATGCGTGTGGAGATGATAGAGCTTCAGCGAACGTGTCTCGGCGCGGGCGCCGGTTGCCGCTGCTGCAAGGAACCCGACAGCAACAATCACCGCTGCCAGCCATCTCGGCCAGACGCTCATGTGATAATGCCGCCCGTTTTCGTGTCGTTCGATTCTGTTCAAATCAAAAGGCCTTGCAGGCTGCCGTTTTGTCCCCGGATTTGACCAAACGGATGCGTGGTGTGTGCATCCGAATATCGATCCTAATGGTTAATCATCGCTTATTGAAGCCGAAATGCGGTAACACGGTGGCGATATCCCGCCAAAAATATTGCGCAGGATATCTTGGTAAACCGCTGGTTTAGATCATGTTTTGGCGCCAGCTCGAAACACGATCTGTTACCGTCCGCCTTAATACGTGAACACAGCGGCGAATACCTCGTTTCGAGGCGTGCTTGCTTCGAATGGATGTCCGGATGAGAACCGGCTTGGCCCTGTGACTCAGGAAGCAAGCCGTTCAACGCGGCCGGTTTCCGGGTCGATGCCGTATTCCTTGAGCTTGCGGTAGAGCGTCGACCGGCCGATGCCGAGGCGGCGGGCGACTTCGCTCATCTGGCCGTTATAGTGATCGATGGCGAGCTTGATCATTTCGAGTTCGACGTCGGCCAGCGCACGCACATTGCCGCGCTCGTCGAGCGCCCGCAGCGTGCCGAAACGAGGCTTGGCTGGTGCATCGGCGTCGGCGGCTGCGATGCCGCCAGCGGCCGATATGTTGTCGCGCGGCTGGCTGCCCGAAGCCACTCCGGAAACTGGCCACCCTGGAGTTGGCCCCCCTGAAGCTGGCCACCCTGGAGCTGGCAAGGCGATACCCGAATCGAGATTGACCGTGCCCTCGACTTGCGCCCGGATCTGCGGGAATTCTTCTTCGGTCAGCATGTCGCCGTCGGCAAGCACCGAAGCCCGGAAGACGGCATTTTCGAGCTGCCTTATGTTGCCCGGCCAGTCATAGGCCTGCAGCATGGCAAGCGCCGCAGCCGAGATGCCCCGCAGGCGGTGGCGCGGATCGGCGGGCGCCACCTTCTCCATGAAGTGCTCGACCAGATAGGGGATGTCGTCGCGACGGTCGCGCAATGGCGGCACGACGATCGGGTAGACGTTCAACCGATAGAACAGATCCTCGCGGAACTTGCCGTCCTTGACCTGCTGCAGCAGGTTGCGATGGGTTGCCGAGATCAGCCTGATGTCGACCCGGATGGTCGAACGCCCGCCGACCGGATCGACCTCGCCGTCCTGCACGGCGCGCAACAGCTTGACCTGCACGTCGAGCGGCAGGTCGCCGATTTCGTCAAGGAACAGCGTGCCGGTGTGCGCTTCGACGAACTTGCCGGTATGTTTTTCGGTGGCGCCGGTGAACGAGCCCTTCTCGTGCCCGAACAGGATCGATTCGACCAGATTGTCGGGGATGGCGCCGCAATTGACGGTGACGAAGGGTTTCGAGCGGCGGTCGCCGCTGCCCTGGACGGCGCGCGCCACCAGTTCCTTGCCGACGCCGGATTCACCTTCGATCAGGATCGGAATGTTGGACGCCGCCGCCTTGCGGCCGAGCCGGATCACCCGATCCATCGCCGGACTGTGGGTGATCATGTCCTTGAATGTCAGATGGCCGCCACGCTGTCGTGACGAGCGCTTCACTTCGCCTTCGAGCGCTTCGACCTTGAGGGCGTTGCCGATCGACGCCTGCAGCCTGTCGGGGGAGGCCGGCTTGACGACGAAGTCGAAGGCGCCGTGACGCATTGCCGAAACGACGGTTTCGATGCCGCCCTGCGCGGTCTGCACGATGACGGGAATGTGGATGCCACGCTCGCGCATCGCCTTCAGCACGCCGATGCCGTCGAGCCCGGGCATCATAAGGTCGAGGATGACCACCGACACGTCGCGCGCATTGGGTCCGTCGACAAACTCGAGACCCGCCTCGCCGCCATCGGCGACGATCGCGGTGTGGCCGAATTTCGTCACCGCCGCCTCGAGAAGCCTGCGCTGCACGGGATCGTCATCGACTATGAGTATGGAAGCTGCCATGACTGATCCGACCGTGCCCGCCCGAGAATGCGCCCTATGGATCATCTTGGCACAGGGTTCTAAATAAGCTTTCAAAAAACCCGGTGAATGAATTCCTTAGGATTTGACCGGCTTCTCGTTTCCTCGAATTTTTGTGTCTGGAAGGATCGGCAATGCGCATGGTTTTTGCTCGAAAGCTGGCGGCGGCGCCCGGTCAGGGCGTGGCGCAGCTTGGCGACCTGCCGGAATGGAATCTGGCCGATCTCTATTCGGGCATGGAAGCGCCCGAGTTGAAGCGCGACATCGCCAAGGCCGCCGCCGATGCCATCGCCTTCGAGAGCCGTTGGAAAGGCACGCTCGCCGCCGAGGCCGGGCGTGGCAGCGCCGGCAGGCTGGGCGAGGCGCTTCAGGCCTATGAAGCGCTGGAGGAGCTGATCGGCCGCATCGTCTCCTATGCCGGGCTTGTCTATGCCGGCAACACGTCGGATCCGCAGCGCGCCAAGCTCTATGGCGACATCCAGGAAAAGATGACCGATGCCAGCGCGCACCTGCTGTTTTTCGCGCTCGAGCTGAACCTCATCGACGATGGCGCGATCGAAAACGCACTCGCCGCCGATCCGGCCTTCGCCCATTACCGGCCCTGGGTGCTCGATCTGCGCAAGGACAAGCCCTATCAGCTCGAAGACCGCATCGAGCAGCTCTTCCATGAAAAATCGATCACCGGGCGCGGGGCCTGGAACCGCCTGTTCGACGAGACGATGACCGATTTGCGCTTCGACGTCGACGGCGAGGAGCTGACGCTGGAGCCGGCGCTCAATCGCCTGCAGGACGCAGACAGCGAGGTGCGCCGCCGGGCGTCCGAGGCGTTGGCCACGACCTTCCGCAAGAATTTGCGCGTCTTTACGCTGGTCACCAACACGCTGGCCAAGGACAAGGAGATTTCTGACCGCTGGCGCGGCTTCGAGGACATTGCCGATTCCCGCCACCTCGCCAACCGCGTCGAACGCAGCGTGGTGGATGCACTCGCCGCGGCGGTTCGCGACGCCTATCCGCGCCTGTCGCATCGCTATTACGCGATGAAGGCGCGCTGGCTCGGCATGGAGGTGATGAACCACTGGGACCGCAATGCGCCATTGCCCGAGACCCCACAGGCGGTCATCGGCTGGGACGAGGCCAAGAACACCGTGCTTTCCGCCTACCAGCGCTTTTCGCCCGACATGGCGGAGATCGCCAGAACTTTCTTCGACCGCAACTGGATCGATGCACCGGTGAGACCCGGCAAGTCGCCTGGCGCCTTCGCGCATCCGACCGTGCCTTCGGCGCATCCCTATGTGCTGCTCAACTACATGGGCAAGCCGCGCGACGTGATGACGCTGGCGCACGAGCTCGGCCACGGCGTGCACCAGGTGCTGGCCGGCGGCCAAGGCGCCTTGATGGCGTCGACGCCGCTGACGCTGGCCGAAACCGCATCGGTGTTCGGCGAGATGCTGACCTTCCGCTCGCTGCTCGAGCAGACCACCGACAAGCGCGAACGCAAGGCCATGCTCGCCCAGAAGGTCGAGGACATGATCAACACGGTCGTGCGCCAGATCGCCTTCTACGAGTTCGAGCGCAAAGTGCATGCCGAGCGCAGGAGCGGCGAACTGACCTCCGACAAGCTCGGCCAGTTCTGGTTGGAAGTGCAGGCGGAAAGCCTCGGGCCGGCGATCAAGCTGCGCGAAGGGTACGAGATTTTCTGGACCTATATCCCGCACTTCATCCACTCGCCTTTCTACGTCTATGCCTACGCATTCGGCGATTGCCTGGTGAACTCGCTCTACGCGGTCTACCAGAACGCCGAGCGCGGCTTTCAGGAGAAATATTTTGCCATGCTGCGCGCCGGCGGCACCAAGCATCATTCCGAGCTTCTAGCGCCGTTCGGCCTCGACGCGGCCGACCCTGCCTTCTGGCAGATCGGGCTTGGCGTGATCAGCGGACTGATCGACGAGCTGGAAGCACTGGACAATTGATGCGCAAGACTGGGTGATGCGCAACACCGGATGACCGGCTTTCCAGAACAGTTTAGCAGCAATGCATATTGGCGATGGTTCTATTCTTGTCTTGGTTATTTGTTCTTAAATAACTTTCCATGGAAGTTTTCCGTTAGATTCCCGTAAGCTGTATGATAGCGTCCGCCCTCAAGCTCAGCCGGGCACGAATGGATCCGTCGGAAAATCCCGACCGGCCATGGCGTGTCGGCGGATGCGACAACGGTTGTTGGCTAGGGGCAAACCGGTCGCCGACAGCTCGATCGAAGCCGGCTGTTCTGCAAATTGCGGAACCACCATCGAATGGTCCTTCGCCGAGGTCATGGCTCTACAGGCCAGGGCGGACGGATCGGACTGGAGAGAGAGAAAGACAATGGGCACTTTTTTCTACATGCTCCTGGCGTTCCTGGTAGGTGTGTTGGTTGGCTGGTTCATTTGGGGACGCCTGCGTGGCGAACTCGACAGTTTGCGCGGCGATCTAGACCGCACGCGCAGCGAACGCGACAGATTGCGCGCCGATAGCGACCGTCTGACCGGTGAGTTGGATGCATGCGGCCGCGCCCGCGCCGATCTCGAACGCCGGCTGGGCGAGGCGAAAACCACCCAGGCGCCAACCGCGAAGGCGGCAACAGCCAAGGCGCCAGCCGCCAAGACCGGCGCGACCAAAGCCGCGATGCAGGCGCCGTCAACGCTGATGTCGACATCCGCACCGGCCAAACCGGCGCCGAAGAAATCTGCAACGGCCAAAGCCGCGGCTGCGCCGCGCGCAACTGCCGCTAAACCGGCAACGCCGAAACCGGCCGCATCGAAAGCGACCACCGCGCCCAAGACTGTGCCAGTGGCAAGCAAGGCTGCGCCGGCAAGCAAGACCGCGCCAGCGGCAAAGAAAGCCGCGACCGGCAAGGCAACAGCCGCGGCAGCAGGCAACGCCAACGATCTGCGTCGCCTGATCGGCATCGGCCCGACCAACGAGCGGCTGCTCAAAGGGCTTGGGGTCACGACCTATGCCCAGATCGCCGCCTGGACACCCGACGATGTCAAGCGGATCGAGGCGACGTTGAATTTCGACGGCCGTATCGAACGTGAACGCTGGATCGAGCAGGCGAAACTGCTTGCCGCCGGCGACGAAAAGGAATTTGCGCGCCGCTTCCCGACCGCGGGAGAAGCAAGCAACACCTGATCCATCGCAGGCTGCATCTGGAACAAGGCGGCGCCCTCTGGCGCCGCTTTTGTTTTTGCCGCCGCGCCTTTGCGTCTTGAGACGCCGTTCCCTCGATTGCGCACGGTCGAGCCCCCATATAGATCGATCGCTGGTGACCGCAGCATCCGAGCCTTATGTCCCTGCCCCTGCCCTTTGCAATTTTCCGGAACGACGAGACCGCGCGTCAGCTCGTTTTCGACCGGCCGGCCGAGATAATCGCAGCGCATGGCGAGGCGGACTTTTTGCCGGCCCTGGAAGCAGCGCAGGCAGCACATGACGGCGGCAAATGGCTGGCCGGCTATTTCTCCTACGAGGCCGGTTACCTGCTCGAACCCAAGCTCGTTCCGCTGCTGCCGGCCGGCCGCCGCGCCCCGCTTTTCTGCGTCGGCGTGTTCGACGCGCCAGTCGAAGAGACGATCGCGCCAGGCGATCTGCCCGCTAGCAACGGCCCAATCTTCGACGCCAAGGCAGCCTGGTCTTCGGACGACTACGCCAAACGCTTTGCCAGGCTGCATGACCATATCCGCAAGGGCGACTGCTACCAGGGCAATCTGACCTTTCCGGTCCACGCACAATGGTCGGGCGATCCACTGGTCGCCTTCAACGCGCTAACCGAACGCCAGCCGGTGAAGTATGGGGCGCTGGTCGCCCTCGGCGATCCGATCGTCTTGTCGCGTTCACCCGAACTGTTCTTCGAGGTGGACGCGGAAGGCATGATCGAGACGCATCCGATGAAGGGCACCGCGCCGCGTGGCGCAACAAAAGCCGAGGACGATCGCCTGAAAGCATTCTTGCGCAACGACGAGAAGAACCAGGCCGAGAACCGGATGATTGTCGATCTCCTGCGCAACGACATCTCACTGATCAGCGAGGTTGGCACGCTCGACGTGCCGGAGCTTTTCCGCATCGAGAGCTACCCGACCGTCCACCAGATGGTGAGCCGCGTGCGGGCGAAACTCTTGCCCGGCCTCACCATCCGCCAGATTTTCGCCGCGCTGTTCCCCTGCGGCTCGATTACCGGCGCACCGAAGATCCGCGCCATGGAGATCCTGCGCGAGCTGGAAGGTGGTCCGCGCGATATCTACTGCGGCGCCATAGGCTGGATCGCGCCCGGCGGCCGGATGCGCTTTTCGGTGGCGATCCGCACCATCTCGCTCTTTGCCAATGGCGAGGCGGTCTACAATGTCGGCGGTGGCGTCGTCTTCGATTCGACAGCCGAAGAGGAGTACCAGGAGTGTCTGCTGAAAGCCCGTTTCGCGACGGGAACACTGCCGATTTCGAACTGATCGAAACAATGCGCTGGGAACCCGGCTCGGGTTTCCTCCGTTTAGACCGCCATCTCGCGCGGCTCTACGGCTCGGCAAACGAACTCGGCTTCGCCTGCGATCCGCAACGGGTCGGCGGAGCGCTGATGAATGCGGTCGGCCGCCAGCACATCGCGTTGCGCACCCGCCTCGTCCTGTCGCGCAATGGCGAAGCAGCGGTTTCGGTGCAGCCCTACGAGCCGCTCGCCGCAGGCAAGGTCTGGACCCTGCAGCTGGCACGGGTGCGGCTTGATTCGAGCGACACGCTGCTGCGTCACAAGACCAGCCGCCGACAAACTTATACGCGCGCCCGCGCCGAATATCTGGCCGGCCGGGCCGACGAGGTGCTGCTCGCCAATGAGCGCGGCGAAATCTGCGAGGGCACGATCACCAACGTCTTTGCCGATTTCGGCGACGGCGTGCTTGCCACGCCGCGGCTCGATTGCGGCCTGCTGCCTGGCGTCCTGCGCGGCGAACTGCTGGATCAAGGCCGCGCCGGTGAAGCGGTCTACACGTGGAACGAACTGAAATCGGCCAAGGCGCTGTTCGTCGGCAACTCGCTGCGCGGATTGATCCCGGCGCGGCTGGGCTGAAGCATCGGGAGACAACGATGTCCGTGGTTTCGCTGAACTACAAGGTGCCGCTGACCGAGATCGACCGCCTGCAGCAAGCGCATGTCGAGTGGCTGAAGGCCTGCTATGCGCAAGGTATCTTTGTCGCCTCCGGGCCAAAGCGGCCAAGGACCGGCGGCATCATCATCGCGCGCGGTCCACGCGAAGTGCTCGATGCCAGACTGGCGGACGATCCCTTCGCCAAGGCAGGTGCCGCCGACTACGAAATCACCGAATTCACGGCGAGAATGGCCGCCGCCGCACTGGAAGTCTACAAAGAAGCATGAGTTTCCGCCCACCGACCCACACACCCTATGACGGCTCGTCGAAACTGTTCACCATCGGGCTGAAGCCGCTCAATCTCGATAGCTGGATCGAGGTCGACGAATATCTGCTGCCCTATCTTGCCGAGAAACGCCGGCTTTACACGGAAATTCCCGACAAGGTTTTTGTTGAGGAGCAAGCAACGCGCGACGCCCAGCGCGAAGTGCTCGATCTGCTCGGTGTGCATCTGGCGGCGAACTTTCCTGTGACCCACAGGCGTACCGACAATGCGATCGAGGTGATCGACGGCATCGACAATCTCGAGGGTTCAGGCACCTCAGCTTCTTTCAGCGATGCGCCGCTTGTCGCGGCCTCGTTGCTCGTCCAGGAGGATTTGATCCTGATGCGCCGTGACGAGAGCGGCTGGCGTCTGGCGGCCGGCTCGCTCTGCTTCCCGTCGTCATGGTCGCTGATCGAAAAATTCGGCAAGCCGCTGCAGCAGATCCACGCGCCGGTACCGGGTTTCGGTCCAGGCACACGCCCGGCCGATCTCATCAACCGCATGTTCGATGGGCTCCAGGGCCAAGCCGTCGAGCGCTACAACTGGTCGATCCAGGCGGGCGACGCACTCTACCATCCGCTCTCCAACATCGAACGCATCGACCGCGCCAGCAATCGCCCGTCGAGATTCCCGGACGGCGACATCGACGCTCATGCTTTCATCCGCGTCGAGCGTCAGACGCTGAGAAAGCTCCCGGTCTCCGGCGACATACTCTTCACCATCCGCATTCATCTCGACCCGCTCGCCCTGCTGGAGCGCCACCGCGACCGCGCGGCGCTCGCAGCGTCCTTTGCCGAACAACTTCTGGCGCTGGACGAGGCACAGCTCGACTACAAGGGGATGACCGCCGACCGTGACCGGTTGGTCGAGCGGCTCGGGGCGCTGGCGCTGTCCTAGTACTACAGTTGCTAGAGCAGTTCGTCGTTTCACGGAAGCGCCGAACCGCTCTATCTCTTTGTCCTTGCTTGTTCTTGCGCAATTCCGGACGGAAAACCGTTTCACACTTTTCCTGGGATTCCCTAAATCGCAGCCACGCCCAGCAGCAGGATCGCGGACATCGCGGTAAAGACTGTGACGTTGACATCCCACCGCCAGCCCGCCGGTCCAAACGGCGGCCGGAACGGCAGATAGCCGTTCTCGTCATACAGCACGCCGCCGTAGATCGGCCGCGAGAGCATGGCCGCGAAGAATGCTCCATACATGGCCGCGGCCAATCCGCCCGCGAGATAGAGCCGCTCGGCTTCGAGTTGCCCCTTGATCCAGATGAGTCCGAGCGCAATCAGCGCCACTCCGGTATAGCTCAACACCTGCCAGACGACGTGAAACCGGGCGTGGGGAGTCCAGAGCGGGTTGGTGGCGTGGGTGGCGTTCAAGTCGGCTTTGATCATCACCACACCGTAGCCCACGGTCGCGACACTCAGCAGAATTCGAGCAAGCAGATGACTGTCGTAAGCGAGTTCCATCGCATTTTCCTCCCTTATGCAGGAACGACTTGAATGGCGCCCTGGGCACAGAAGAGCTGCCCATCGGCCAGCCGCGCATAATTATGAACGATCCCCTCCTCGTGGTCCTGCAACTGCACAATGAAGTTGCCGCTTTTCTCCGTCCAGCTCGCGAGCACGAGATTCTGGCGTACGCTGGTCAGGCCGACATTGACCACCTCGTCGATTTCGGTGGTCCCGATCGACGCCTGGATGTGCAATTCCTGCGCCGAGAGAAACGTCAGCCGCGGCACGAAGGGGCCGAAAACGCAGTCGAAAGTCTTGCCGACGAGCGAGGCTGGAAAAACATTGGTTTCTGCCATCATCCTCTCCTTGGGCATGGCCGCTGCGGCCACGCCATTTGACGATTCTCAATGTCTTAGTCGCAAACACTTCGAATATGTGCTCTTGGAGCGCTCCAAGAGACACGATCCACCTATTTCGGTTTGGAGTCAATAAAATTCTTGGAGCGCTCCAAAAAATGATCTACCTCAGGGAAAACGAGTGAATCGCCAATGCCCACCCTAGCCGATGTCGGCAAGGCTGCCGGAGTTTCCCGGGGGACTGTCTCCAACGTCTTCAACCGGCCGGAGCTGGTCAGGCCTGAATTGCGCGAGCGCGTCGAAGCGGCCGCGCGAGCGCTCGGGTTTGGCGGCCCCGATCCGAAAGGACGATTGCTGCGGGACGGCAAGTTCAATGCCATCGGGTTCATGCCGCCTGGCGCCTATGCCATCTCCGAAGTGATGAGAAGCCCATACGGCCGCGAGCTGGTGCTCGGCGTTTCGCTCGCCTGCGACGAGGCTGGAACGACGCTCAGCCTTGTAAACGGCACCGACAACACGCGCTTCGCCAGCATCCGCGATGCCCTGGTTGACGGCTTTATCCTTGGTCACAGCGCCGACATTGGTCTCATAGTTTCGGTCCAGAGACGCCGTCTGCCCTTCGTCATTCTCGAAAGCGACGCAGGTCCCGATATCAACTCGATAAAGATCGACGGCCGGAGCGGCGCGGTTGCTGCAGTCCGGCATTTGACCGGGCTGGGGCACCGGCATTTTGCCATCCTTTCGGTGCGCCGGACTCCCGGCCCGCCGATTGTCCACATGCCCGGACACGCAACGCGCCCGCTTCTGGCCGGCTTCCCGCTCGACGATGAAAGGCTCGACGGTTTCAAACAGGGTTTGGCGGAGGCGAATTTGTCAATCGATAATGTCCCGATCATCGAGACGATCCCAGGCGAGCCGTCTGCCGGAGCAGTGGTGTTCGACAGGGTGCCTGAAGCAACCGCGATCCTGACCATGTCGGACTGGCAGGCGATCACGATATTGGACGAGGCGGTTCGCCGCGGCATAGACGTGCCGGGCCACGTATCGGTCGTCGGCTTTGACGGCACCGCTGAATCCGCACGCACCACGCCTCCGATGACTACTGTCGCGCAAGACGTGATCGGAAAAGGCAGGCTTGCCGCCCGAATGGTTCTTGACAATGAAGCCCCCCGCCAGGTCGTTCTGCCGGTAGAACTGGTGGTTCGAGCCTCCACAGCCGCGCCGAGGGCAAAAATCCGCTGAAACGGGCGGACGTGCCATCCGCACCAAGGGGCGGCGCTCGCAGCGTCTTTTCGCTGAGCAGCGTCTGGCACTGAACGAGGCACAACTTGACTATAAGTGCCTGACAGCCGACCGTGACTGCCGGCGGTAGACAACTGTAACTTGTGGCTTGGGGAACAATGATCCAGCATCTTGGCAGGCCGGTCACGTTCGTGGCCGCGATCCTGGTACTGTCGACAGCAGCCGAGGCAGAGCCGGTGACTTATGCCGGCAAGCTTGGAAAGAGCGATATCGTCGTCGAATTCACCGACAACCCCGCGGCGCCCGGCAGCCCGCTGGCCGGCCGCTATTTCTACCGCTCGAAGGGCGTCGACATCCCGCTGCAGGCCCGGTCCCAAAAGGGCAGCAGGTTCGAACTGGCCGAGGAGGAGGCATGCGGCGCCGACAATTGCGATGACGGAAAGGCCGCGCCGATTGCCGCCGTGTGGCGCCTGGCCTCATCCAGTAACGGCAAGACCCTTGAAGGCAGTTGGAACGGAAAGAGGGCGCTGCCGCTCAGATTGGAGCGGGTCGCAAGTCGGCAGGTGACCGGGAACGAGCCCGGCAGCCCGCTCGATCTCTACGATTTCAGCTTCATGAAGTTCTTCGCCAATGACACGCCGATCACCATGGAGACGTCCCCGTATGACTATCTGCGGCTGAACACTCAGCTTGATAACGGCAAGACGACTGGCTGGCCGGACGCGACCTACCGCTATGTCGTCGACCCCCGCACTAAATTCGCCACGCCGCGCATTGTCGAACTGTCCGGCAACCTTCCGATCGAGGCCGCGAATGCTCTGCTGCAAGACAGGCACTGGCGCGCAAACATCGGCGCACTGGGCTGCGTGGCGGCGCAATATGCCGGTTTCAACGAAGGCGGGCCGATTGACGGCGTGAACGACGGCACGCTCGGAGGCTATGCGGACAGCACATTCGAAGTGAGCTCGCTGACGCCGCTGCTGATGAGCTGGCGGGAGTCCGGCAGCATCTTCTGCGGCGGAGCGCATCCGACCAACTATTCGGACGCCTACATCATGGATGTGCGGCGCGGCGTCCTGCTTGGCCTTCAGGACATTTTCTCGGATACGGTGGATGGCAAGCCCGGTCCTTCCCTCGTCTCCTTGGTCAAGCAGCGGCGCAAGAAACCGACCGATCAGACCGATATTGATCACGAAGCCGAATGCGGTATGGACGATCTCATCGGCGAATATTTGGCGGTCAGCCTCTGGCGTGAGGGCGACAAGCAGGTTCTGGTGTTCGGGCTCCAGACCCTACCGCATGCCATCCAGGCCTGCGCCGACGATCTGCTGGAACTGCCGGTCTCCGAGGCACATGCCCTCTTCAAGCCTGAATTCGCAAGACAGGTCGAGCCGTAGCCGGGATGGCGCGGCGTGAGGCCGGCCGTCCGCTTTTCGCTTTATTGTGACAATGATCTATGGTTTGTCGCGCCGCGGCCAAGCCGCTGTTCCGAAGCGTTTTTTGAGGGAGTAATCGATAAATGGCGAATGAAAACTGGCCCGTTTACGGTGAGATCACCGGCCCTGTCGTGATGATCGGCTTCGGCTCGATCGGACGGGGAACGCTGCCGCTGATCGAGCGCCATTTCAAATTCGACAAGTCGCGCATGACCGTCATCGACCCGCGCGACGGCGACCGCAAATTGCTCGACGAGCGCGGCATCACTTTCATGCAGGATGCAGTGACCAAGAAGAACTACAAGAAGCTGCTGACGCCGCTTTTGACCAATGGCGGCGGCCAGGGCTTCTGTGTCAACCTGTCGGTCGACACTTCCTCGCTCGAGTTGATGAAGCTCTGCCGCAAGCTTGGCGTCCTCTACATCGACACGGTGGTCGAGCCCTGGCTCGGCTTTTATTTCGACGAAAAGGCCGACAACGCCTCACGCACCAATTATGCGCTGCGCGAAACGGTGCGTACCGAAATCGCGAAGAACCCGGGCGGGACCACGGCGATCTCATGCTGCGGCGCCAATCCCGGCATGGTCTCGTGGTTCGTCAAGCAGGCACTGGTCAACCTCGCCACAGATCTTGGCCTCGACTTCGCGGAACCCGCGCAGCACGATCGCGAAGGCTGGGCCAAGCTGATGAAGAAGGCCGGCGTCAAGGGCATCCATATCGCCGAGCGCGACACCCAGCGCACCAAGAAACCCAAGCCGATGAACGTGTTCTGGAACACCTGGTCGGTCGAAGGCTTCATTTCGGAAGGCCTGCAGCCGGGCGAGCTCGGTTGGGGCACGCACGAGGCGTGGATGCCGAAGAACGCCAAAAAGCACAAGAACGGCTCGAAGGCCGCTATCTTTCTGGAGCAGCCCGGCGCCAACACGCGCGTGCGCACATGGTGCCCGACGGCCGGTCCGCAATACGGCTTCCTGGTGACGCATAATGAGGCGATTTCGATTGCCGATTTCTTCACCTTGCATGGCAAGAAGGGCAAGGTGCAGTACCGGCCGACCTGCCATTACGCCTATCATCCCTGCAACGACGCCGTGCTGTCGCTGCACGAGATGTTCGGTGCCGCCGGCAAGGCTCAGCCCGTGCATCACGTGCTCGACGAAAACGAATTGGTCGATGGCATCGACGAACTCGGCGTGCTGCTCTACGGCCACGCCAAGAACGCCTACTGGTACGGCTCGCAGCTCTCGCTGGCCGAGGCGCGCAAGCTGGCGCCCTATCAGAACGCCACCGGCATGCAGGTCACGTCGGCGGTGCTGGCGGGCATGGTCTGGGCGCTGGAAAATCCGGAGGCCGGCATCGTCGAAGCCGACGAAATGGATTACAAGCGCTGCCTCGACGTGCAGAACCCCTATCTCGGGCCGGTCAGGAGCTATTATACGGACTGGACACCGCTCGACAATCGGCCTGGTCTGTTTCCCGAGGACCTCGACACCAAAGACCCGTGGCAATTCCGCAACATCCTCGTTCGATAGCAGCGTTGCCTCGACACTCCGCCAGCTTGCAATCGCCCGGAAATCGGGCGATTGAAGAGGGGCGGCCTAGAGCGACGTGCGTCCATTTGGACGCACAAAGTACGCTCTAGCACTTTGAATGTGCGCATCGTGCTTTCCGAAAATCGGATCGATTTTCGAGCCGATGCGAGAGGAGAGGATCTTGATGATGACGATTGCGCAAAGACTGCTTTCGGCTGGCATTGCCGCGGCCGCTGCCGTCACGTTGGCGGCCTGCACCACCACCGGCCCGGGCGAGCCACCGATGATCACCGCCAAAGGGGTCGAAGGCTCCTGGATCGACGCGCAGGGCACCGGCTTATCCACCTTCAAGGGCGGCAGCTTCGCGACCCTCGCCACCGACACCGGTCAGAAGCTTGCCGATGGCAGCTACACCATGACCGGCGGCACCTCGGTCGAGATCCATGGCACGTCGCTGATCCGCCAGACGCCGATCAGCTTCAACTGCTTGATGGTCTCCACCAGCCAGCTCAATTGCACCAGCGCGAGCGGACAGAATTTTGTGCTGACCAGGCGCACCTGAAGTTCGATTCCGAATTGACTTTGCACAAGGCGGCGGCTTCAAGCCGCCGTTTTCTTGCGCCGGCAAAGCTGATGCCGATTTCCGCTTGCATCGACTGAAACGCGATGTGAACATGGCCCGAGAGGGCTGTTACATCCAAGTCAAACAAGAGCGTTAAACGCGTCTGCGCATGACCCCGAAAATCGGAGTCGATTTTCGGAAAGGATCATGCGCAAAATAAAAATGGTACAGCGTCCTTTGCGCGTCCCAAATGACGCGCGGCGCTGTACTCGAGTCATCCGGGAGACGAGAATGAAGAAGATCGCTGCCATCGCCGCGCTGTCGGCATCGGCACTTGGCCTGTCGGCAGGGGTATCCTTTGCCGACTACACGCTGAACATCCTGCACATCAACGACTGGCACAGCCGCATCGAGAGCAACAACAAGTACGAATCGACCTGCTCGGCCGAGGAAGAGACCAAGGGTGAATGCGTCGGCGGCGCCGCCCGCCTCGTCACAGCGATCGCGCAGGAGCGCAAGAAGCTGGAAGGCCAGAACGTGCTGCTGCTCAGCGCTGGCGACAATTTCCAGGGCTCGCTCTTCTACACGACGTACAAGGGCAAGACAGAAGGCGAATTCCTCAACCAGATGAAGTTCGATGCCGAGGCTCTCGGCAATCATGAGTTCGACGATGGCGAGTCGGCGCTGGCGCCGTTTCTCGACATGATCCAGTTTCCGGTGCTCGGCGCCAACGTGAAGGCCAATGCGCAATCCAAGCTCGGCGACCGCGTCAAGCCATCGATCGTGGTCGAGGTCGGCGGCCAGAAGATCGGCATCGTCGGCGCGGTCACTAACGACACGCCGGAGCTTGCCTCGCCTGGCCCGAACATCGCCATCGAAGACGACGTCAAGTCGATCACCGCCGAGGTCGAGAAACTGAAGGGAGAGGGCGTCAACAAAATCATCGCGGTCACCCATATCGGCTACAAGCGCGAGCGCGACGTGATCGCCAAGATCCCGGGCGTCGACGTGGTGGTCGGCGGCCACAGCCATTCGCTGCTCTCCAACACCGACCCCAAGGCGGAAGGCCCTTATCCGACGATGGTCGACAATCCGGACGGCTACAAAGTGCCGGTCGTACAGGCGGCGTCCTATTCGAAATATCTCGGCGAGCTCAAGGTCGTGTTCGACGACAACGGCGTCGTAAAAGAGGCCAGCGGCGATCCCATCCATCTCGACAAATCGATCACGCCCGACCCCGCCGTGCTTGCCCGCATCAAGGAACTCGGCGCGCCGATCGAGGCTCTGAAGAACAAGGAAGTCGCCGAGACCACCAAGGCGATCGACGGCAGCCGGGAAAACTGCCGCGCCCGCGAATGCGAGATGGGCAATCTGGTCTCCGACGCCGTCCTCGACCGGGTCAAGGGCCAGGGTGTCGAGATCGTCATCTCGAATGGCGGCGGCTTGCGCGCCTCGATCGACCAGGGCACCGTCACCATGGGTGAGATTCTCACCGTTCTGCCGTTTCAGAACACGCTGGCGACCTTCCAGATCTCCGGCAAGGATCTGGTTGCCGGCCTCGAAAGCGGCCTCAGCCAGGTCGAGGACGGCGCCGGGCGCTTCCCGCAGGTTGCCGGCCTGAAATATGCGTTCGACAGATCGGCGCCGCCTAACGGACGCGTCAAATCGGTCGAGGTCATGGAAGGCGGCGTCTGGACGCCGATCAAGCCGGACAAGGATTACCTGGTCGCCACCAACAACTATGTCCGCCAGGGCGGCGACGGCTACAAGGTGTTCGCCGAGAAGGCCAAGAACGCTTATGATTACGGCCCGGGGCTGGAACAAGTCGTCGCCGATTACCTCGGCGCGCACCGGCCCTATACGCCCAAGCTCGACGGCCGCATCACCGAGATCGCCGCGACCGTGGCTCCGGCCGCGGAACCGGCCAAGCCTGCCGAACCGCCAAAACCTGCTGAGGCTGCGCCGGTAAAGCCTGCTGAACCGGCAATGCCCGAAATGCCGGCCGGCTCAGGCGACATTTCCAAGACGCCGCCGGCCGTCCCGGCGGAAACCGCGCCGGCGGCACCCGCCGAGCCGGCCCAGCCGGCGGCACCTGCGGCTCCCGTCACACCGGCTCCGGCGACCCCTGCTCCGGCCAAGCCCGCCGAGACAGCGCCTGCTCCGAGTCAGCCGGCCCCAAGTGAACCGGCGCCAACCGAGCCGGCAAAACCTGCCGAGCCGGCTGAGCCGGCACCGGCCGAAAGCAGCCATGTAATCGTCGCCGGCGATACCTATTGGGATCTCGCGGTGAAGGCCTATGGCGACGGCACCAAATGGAAAATGATCTCCGATGCCAACAAAGCCTACGAGCCACGCCGGCTGCCGGTCGGCGCAACTTTGACGATCCCGGCGGCGTCGAAGTAATCCGGCCGCAGGACCGCAAAGCACCCGCCCGGCAGACCGGGCGGGTGTTGCATTTCTGGGATAAGGTGCGGCCAGACGCAGCATTTGAAAACCGGCGCGGCATCGCTACTTTCGCCGCGGCACCGTTGGTTCGCGGTGTTGGAGAACCTCATGACGCTTGCCAACCCTGCTGAAATCAAAGCCGAGAAGACCGCCGCCTCGCCGTCGGCAGGGCGCCATCCGGTCAGGACCGGCAAGGTCGGTGTCATGCTGATCAATCTCGGCACCCCCGACGGCACCGGCTTCAAGCCGATGTGGCGCTACCTCCGGGAGTTCCTGTCCGATCCACGCGTCATCGAGCTAAACAACGCGATCTGGTATCCGATCCTCTACGGCCTGGTCCTCACCACGCGGCCGAGGAAGTCGGGCGCCAACTATGCCAGGATATGGAACCGGGAGCGCAACGAGTCGCCGCTGCGCACCTACACCCGCGCCCAGGCCGAGAAGCTCGGGCTCGCGCTCGACGACCTACCCAATGTCGTTGTCGACTGGGCGATGCGCTACGGCAACCCTTCGACCGCGAGCGTGGCCGAGAGGCTGGTCGAGCAAGGCTGCGACCGCATCCTGTCTTTCCCGCTCTATCCGCAATATTCGGCGACGACGACTGCGACTGCCAACGACCAGCTGTTTCGCGCGCTGATGAAGATGCGCCGCGCCCCGGCCATTCGCAGCGTGCCGCCCTATTACAACGAGCCGGCCTATATTGAGGCGCTCGCCCGTTCGATCGAAAAGCATCTGGCGAACCTCGACTTCGAACCGGAAATTGTCATCGCTTCCTATCACGGCATTCCGAAACCCTATTCCGACAAGGGCGATCCCTACCAAGCCCATTGCCTCGAGACGACGCGGCTGCTGCGCGAAAAGCTCGGCTGGGATGAAAACAAGCTGATCACCACCTTTCAGTCGCGCTTCGGCGCGCAGGAATGGCTGCAGCCCTACACCGACAAGACGGTCGAAAGACTAGGGCGCGAAGGCGTGAAATCGATCGCCATCGTCAACCCCGGCTTTTCCGTCGACTGCATCGAGACGCTGGACGAGATCGGCAGGGAAGCGGCCGAGACCTTCCATCATGCCGGCGGCGAAAAGTTCGCACACATCCCTTGCCTCAACGACAGTACCGAGGGCATGGCGGTGATCGAGGCAATGGTGCGGCGCGAGCTGTCCGGCTGGGCCTGAACAGATCACCCGTCTATTCACCGGCAATCCATGATCACCTGATTGTAACGTTGCTGAAACACACTTAAGTGTTTGATCAAGCCGGCCGCGTGGAACTGTCCGGCGTGGCCGGCCTTTGAGGGGAGAGCCAAATGGGTTTCAGTGGTTTCGATATCGCGCTTCTTGTTCTTGTCGCCCTTGTCGTGCTGGTGCTTTTCAAAGGCATCCGGACAATTCCGCAAGGCTATGATTATACCGTCGAACGCTTCGGCCGTTACACCAAGACATTGAGCCCGGGCCTCAACCTCATCATGCCCTTCGTCGATCGTATCGGCGCCAAGATGAACATGATGGAGCAGGTGCTCGACGTCCCGACGCAGGAGATCATCACGCGCGACAACGCCACCGTTGCCGTCGACGGCGTCGCCTTTTATCAGGTGCTCAACGCGGCGCAGGCCGCCTACCAGGTCGCCGGCCTGCAGAACGCTATCCTCAATTTGACGATGACCAACATCCGCACCGTCATGGGCTCGATGGACCTCGACGAGCTGTTGTCGAACCGCGACGCCATCAACGAGCGCCTCCTGCGCGTCGTCGACGAGGCGGCGCATCCCTGGGGCATCAAGATCACCCGTGTCGAGATCAAGGACATCAACCCGCCGGCCAATCTCGTCGAATCGATGGGCCGCCAGATGATGGCCGAGCGCAATAAGCGCGCCCAGATCCTCGCCGCCGAGGGCCTCAAGCAGTCGCAGATTCTGGAGGCCGAGGGGCGCAAGGAAGCCGCCTTCCGCGACGCCGAGGCGCGCGAGCGATCGGCCGAGGCTGAAGCACGCGCCACGCAGGTGGTGTCGGAGGCGATTTCCAAGGGTGACGTGCAGGCGCTCAACTACTTCGTCGCGCTGAAATACACGGAAGCGCTGACCAGGATCGGCTCCGCGACAAACAGTAAACTCGTGCTGATGCCGATAGAGGCTTCCTCACTGATCGGCACGCTTGGCGGCATTGGCGAAATCGCCAGGGAAGTTTTCAAGGGCGAAGGCACCGCCGGTCCAGCACGACAGGCCCGCCCGCCCGTGGTTCGTCCCAGCGAGACCTGAGGCCATGTTCGACCGCATTGTTTCCGAACTCGGCCCGTGGAGCTGGATGGTCCTCGGCCTCATCCTGCTGGTGATGGAGGTCATCGCGCCCGGCATTTTCATGCTGTGGATCGGCATTGCCGCGCTGTTGATCGGCGTCGTCTCGCTGCTCATCTGGGACGCCGGTTTCTGGACCTGGCAGGTCCAGGTCGTCGCCTTCCTCGTGCTGTCGCTGGTCTCGGCTTATGTCGGCAAGCGGCTGGTGGGCGGACGCCACGATGAGACCGACCAGCCCCTGCTCAACCGCCGCGGCGCACAGATGGTCGGCCGGACGGCGACCCTTGCCGAGCCGATCAAGGACGGGCGCGGCCGCATCAAGCTGGGCGACACCTTGTGGCGTGTCTCCGGCCCCGACCTCCCGGCCGGCACGCAGGTGCGCGTGACGGGTGCCGCTGATACCGATCTGGAACTGACGGTCGAGGCGGTCTAGAAAACTCGCCAGACTAGGCAGCACCGATACGCAGCAGGTCGTGCAGATGGACGAGCCCGATCGGCCGCCTGCCTTCGACCACCATCAGGCTGGTAATGGCCGAGTCGTTGATCGTCTGCAGCGCCGTCGCCACCAGCGTGTCGGGCGCGGCCATTTTTGGCTCTCTGGTCATCACCTGATCGACGCTCATGGCCAAGAGATCGCTGCCGATATGGCGCCTGATGTCACCATCGGTGATGATGCCGATCAGCTTGCCGTCCGCGGCAGTGACCGCCACGCAGCCAAACCCCTTGCGCGACAATTCGAGGATTGCCTCGCGCATGCCGGTGCCGGACGACACCAGCGGCAGCCTGTCGCCGACATGCATGATCTCGCGGATCTGCGTCAGGTTGGCTCCGAGCTGGCCGCCGGGATGGAACGTGCGGAAATGGTCCGGAGTGAAGCCGCGTGCCTCGAGCAGCGCGATGGCCAGCGCATCGCCCATCACCATTTGCAGCAGTGTCGAGGTCGTGGGCGCAAGGCCGTGCGGGCAGGCTTCCGGAGCTCGCGGCAGCAGAAGCACCACGTCGGCCGCACGCGCCAGCGCGGATTTTTCGCCCGCGGTGACCGCGACCAGCGGGATCGAGAAGCGCCTCGAATAGGCGATGATGCCCTTGAGCTCGAGGCTTTCCCCCGACCACGAAAGGGCGATGATGGCGTCGTTCCTGGCGATCATACCGAGGTCGCCGTGATTGGCTTCGGCAGGGTGAACGAAGAAGGCCGGCGTGCCGGTCGAGGCGAGCGTTGCGGCAATCTTCGAGCCGATATGGCCGCTTTTGCCGACCCCGGTGACGATGACGCGGCCATCGATCTGCGACACCATGTCGACGGCCCGTGCGAACGGCTCGGCCAGCCCGTTTTCGAGCGCGTCGGCCAATGCCGCGACGCCGGCCTGCTCTGTCGCCACCGTTCTCAGCGCCGAAGCAATCGCGGCCTGCCCGTCGAGCCGCTTCCTGTCTGGGGATTTCACGTCCATGGACGATGCGATTAGCGCTTCGGCACGCGCCTGTCCAACGGAATTGCCGCTCCGAACACCCTGACGGGCCATCCCTCAACGCTCCGTTAACCATCCCCATTTACGGTTTCGTAAGTATGGCGCGCGTGCGCCGCCCAAGCAGTGGTGCCGATGTCCGGGTTTCAGCCTCAAAACAAAATGGGACGAAAGGGCAAGGCGGTCTGCGCATTGCTGCTGGCAACCAATGTCTTTGCGTTGTCGCGCCCGACACTGCTTTGCGCCCAGGAAACCGAGCTGCGCGGCGAGGTTTCGGAATCGACAATCCTGGACGACCAGCAGTACAAGATCAGGCAAACGAGCATGGCTGGAACCCAAGCCGCCCAGGCTGCTGCAACCCCCAACGACAATACGCCGCTGCCTACCTATCGCCCGGCCAGCCAGGGGGCGTTGCCTGACGACGGCACGGGCGAAGCGGCCGCAACCGGCGGCACTTTCGATCCGCCGGCGGCCAGCGGCGACCCATTTCCCGACAACCCCGCTCCGCCGCCGCGACGGCGGCCAAGCGCAACGCGCGCCGCCAATGCGGCCAACGTCGAAGCCGAGACCGCGGACAGCCATACGAGCAAGAGAACAGCGACTGCAGCGACGACCAAGGACACCGATACCGCCGCCATAGACGAGCAGGATACGGCCAACCGCCGTGCGGTGACCATCGATTCCGCCGAAAGGCTCAGGCTCGACCCCGGCGCCGAGCGCACCGAAGCCATCGAAGGCCAGAACAAAAAGAACGAGGACGACCCGTTCGCCGCCACCGGCATCAAGCTCGGCTCGTTCGTGATCCGGCCGACGCTCGAGCAAGGCCTGACGTCTTCGACAAACGCCGATTCGAGCAGCCTCGGCAAGCCGGCCCTGCTGTCGGAAACGACGCTGCGCTTCAACGCCGTCTCCGATTGGCGGGAGAATTCGGCGACGGTTGAGGGCTATGGCATCTTCCGCGAAACCTTGTCCGGCTATGACATTCACGAGGCGCAAGGCCACGTCGACGGCACACTCAACATCGATCTCGACAATGATCTGCGCGCCATCGCCAAGCTGGGCTATGAGGCCGTGCCCGAATCGGCCTCGGCGCCGGACGCAGTCGTCGGCGCCGTTGGCCAGCCGGTGCGCCAGACAGTGAACGGCAGTCTCGCCGTCGAGAAGGATGCCGGCAAGATGCGCTTCGCGCTGACCGGCGCGGTCGAGCACGACATCTTTGGCGACGCTAAGCTTTCGTCGGGCGGATCACTGTCGCAGAAGGGCCGCGACTCGACGCTCTACACGGCCATTTTGCGCACCGGTTACGAGATCTCGCCTGCCATCACGCCGTTCACCGAAATCGAGATCGGCCGGCGCGCTTATGATTTGCGCGTCGATCCAAACGGCTTCCAGCGCTCCTCGACCAGGCTTGGCGCACGGGCCGGCGTCGAGCTCGATCTCCGCGAGAAGCTTACCGGCGAGTTCTCGGTCGGCTGGCTGCGCGAAGCTATCGACGACGACGCCCTGCCGGCGATTTCGGGCGCGACGGTCAATGCCGATCTCAAATGGTCGCCGGAACGCGGCACCACGATCGGGCTCACCGCACAGACGACCGCCGAGAACACGACGAATGCGGGCGAAAGCGGCTCCATGCTCTATTCCGGCAGCCTCACGGGCGAGCGGCAGATCCGCGCCAACCTGACCGGAAATGCCGCGCTCGGCCTTGAATGGCGCGACTATACCGGCTCCGACGATCATGATTTGACGCTGAGCGCCGAGGCTGGGCTGACGTGGTGGCTGAACCGCTACACCGGGCTCACCACCCGCGCCAGGACTGAAAAACTGACCAGCAACCTGGTTGGGCGCGACTACACGGCCAATAGCATTTTCGTTGGCGTGAAGTTGCAGCGCTAAATGCATGTCGCGCAAAGGTGTGCAGCGGTTTTGCGATAACCACTGGCATAAAACAAGAGCTTAAGCGCGTCGCATGAGGCCGATCGAACGCGGCGCGCTTTCGCCGACCAGCGCGGCAACCGGTGCTGACACTACAAGGCTAGGCCGCGGCGCTCTGACGGCGCGAGTTCGTCGAGAAGTGTGCGAATGACGCCGGCCATGCTTCCATTCATGTCGCTGCGCCACAGCGCGAAGGCAACGTTGGCCTCGACGAAGCCTTCGGGCGAGCCGCAGTCGAACGTGCGCCCGCGATAATGATAGCCGTAGAAGGGCTGTTGTTTCTGCAGTTTCAGCATTGCATCGGTGAGCTGGATCTCGTTGCCGGCGCCTTTTTCCTGGCCTTCGAGTATCTTGAATATCTCAGGCTGCAGGATGTAGCGTCCGTTGATGTAGAGGTTGGACGGCGCCGTGCCGGTCTTCGGCTTTTCCACCATGCCGGTGATGCGGAAACCGTGATGTGCGTCATCGCCGCGGCCGACAATGCCGTATTTGTGCGCCTCGGCCGGATCGCATTCCTGCACGGCGACGATGTTGTTGCCGGTCTCGGCGTAAAGCTCGACCATATCCTTCATGCAGCTTTTTTCCGACTGCATGATCATGTCGGGTAACAGCAGCGCAAAGGGCTCGTCGCCGACAAGCTCGCGCGCGCACCAGACGGCGTGACCAAGGCCGAGTGGTACCTGCTGGCGGGTGAAGCTGGTCTGCCCCGGCGCCGGCTGCAGCCGCTGCAGGCGGGCGAGCTGGTCGTCCTTGCCGCGCTGCGCAAGCGTGTCGTAGAGCTCGAACTGGACATCGAAGTGATCCTCGATGACCGCCTTGTTGCGGCCGGTCACGAAGACGAAATGCTCGATCCCGGCATCGCGCGCCTCATCGACCACATACTGGATGACCGGCCTGTCGACGACCGTCAGCATTTCCTTGGGAATGGCCTTGGTAGCAGGGAGAAAGCGCGTGCCGAGACCGGCAACCGGGAACACTGCCTTGCGAACTCTCTTCATGTGCCAATTATCCATTTGCATGCCTGTTCGGCAATCCCGATTCGAGACATTTTCATGCCGAAATCGAGGATTACTGAACGGCGGGTCATAAATCTCAGCTGGTAAAGCATTGACGCATCTTTTCACCCCGCACGGCACCTATGGTAAACCAAATGCTAACCGGGTTCGGCGATGAATAGTCTTCCTGAGATGAAGAAGGAGGAAAAGATGTCCGTTCGCAACGCCGCAAGGCGCTTCACCAGCGTCCTGACGGCCGCCAGCCTCTCGCTTGCTTTGCTCATGCCCAGCGGGCCGGCTTTTGCCGATGCCGGCTTCCGCCAATGGGTCGCCAGCTTCCGTGCTACCGCCGTGGCGAGCGGCGTTTCCGGCTCCGTCTACGACCAGGCATTCAAGGGCATCAACGATGCTGACCCGGTGGTACTGGAAAAGGCCCGTACTCAACCCGAATTCACCGCACCCGCCTGGGATTATTTCGACAACCGCGTCCATGACCAGTCGGTCGCCGTCGGCCAGCAGATGGCAAGGAAATGGAAGCCTTGGCTGGACAGGATCGAGGCAAGATACGGCGTCGACCGCTACATCCTGCTGGCCATCTGGTCTATGGAATCGAACTACGGCGAAACCCTCAAGCGCGATGATATCATGCGCAATGTCGTGCGCTCGCTGGCGACGCTTGGTTATGCCGATCCGAAGCGAGCGAAATTTGCCCGCACCCAGCTGATCGCGGCGCTGAAGATCCTGCAGACCGGCGACATCGACGAAAGCCATCTCAGCGGCTCATGGGCCGGCGCGATGGGCCATACCCAGTTCATCCCCACCAGCTACCAGTCCTATGCGGTCGATATGGACGGCAACGGCAAGCGCGACATCTGGAATTCGATTCCCGACGCACTGGCGACAGCCGCCAATTTGCTGAGGAAGAACGGCTGGCAGGCAGGCAAGACCTGGGGTTATGAGGTCAGCCTTCCGGACGGCAAGAAGCTGCCCGGAGGCTCGAAGTCGCTGTCGCAATGGCAGGCGCTGGGGGTCAGCCGTGCCAACGGCAAGCCGTTCAAGAACGGTGCGGACAAAGCGACGTTGAAGCTGCCCGGCGGCAGCGGCGGGCCGGCTTTCCTGATGATCAAGAATTTCTCGGTCATCAAGCGTTACAACAATGCCGACAAATATGCGCTCGCCGTGGGCCTTCTTGCCGACGAAATTGCCGGCTATGGCGGGCTTGTGCAGGACTGGAAGCGACCGTTTACCAAGCTCTCCTTCGAGGAAAGGCAGGAGCTTCAGAAGCGACTTTCCGAGCACGGCTATTACGACGGCAAGTTCGACGGCAAGATCGGTGACGGATCGAAAACCGCCATCATGGCCTTCCAGGCAAAGGCTGGCTTGACCCAGGACGGGTATCCGAGCAAGGAAGTGCTCAAATGGCTCAGGCAGAACTAGAGCCGGTTGCGGGATGGAGAGGGTGATTGGTTTCGGCTGCGCGCATCCGGTTAATCGTTCGTCGCGTGCCGATCCTCGTTCTGGCGATCGCCGTTCTGGCGGTCGGCGCCGCCAGTGCCTTTCATACCGCGGCCATGGCGCAGGAGCCGGAAAGTCGTGGCTGGTCGCTGCGCGACCTGTTGTTTCCGCGCAGAAGCGAGCGGTTTGAGCAGCCGCCGCCCGAATACCAGCGAGAATTCCAGAGAACAAAGCCCAGGCCCAAGCTGAGAAAGCCCCGGTCAGTTAGCCGGCCGCCGCCGGCCGAGCCGACAACCCCAGTGGCCGAGAAGGCGCCGGGTGCACGCGTCGTTCTGGTGGTCGGCGATTTCATGGCGTCTGGGCTGGCTGAGGGGCTCGACGCCGCGTTTGCTGAAAACACCGGCGTCAGGATCGTCGTCCGTGCCAACGGATCGTCCGGCTTCGTGCGTGACGATGTCTACAACTGGCCAGAACAGGTCAAGTCGCTGATCGCTGCCGAAAAACCGGCAGCCGTCGTCGTCATGCTCGGATCCAACGACCGGCAGCAGATGCGCGTCGGCGATGTACGCGAGCAGCCGCGATCCGAAAACTGGACCAAGGAATACGAGCGCCGGACCGATGCGTTCGGCAAGGCCATCGCCGCAACCAAGGTGCCGTATCTGTGGGTCGGCATGCCGGCCTTCCGGGTCTCGAAAATGACCTCCGACATGCTGGCCTTCAACGACATCTTCCGCTCGTCCGCCGAAAGCCACGGCGGCGAATTCGTCGACGTCTGGGACGGGTTCGTCGACGAGAACGGCGCCTTCATCACCAGCGGACCGGACATCAACGGCCAATCGGTGCGCCTGCGCTCCGACGACGGCATCAACATGTCGAAGGCCGGCAAGCGCAAGCTCGCCTTCTATACCGAAAAGCCGCTGATGAAGATCCTGGGGCTGGCCGCGCCAGGAAGCGTGGTGACGGCTTCTGCCCCGGCCGGCGCTCCCGTCGAGGCGCCGGCACCTGCCGCGGCACCGATAGCTGTCGATCGCACCGTGCCGATGCTGCTCAGCGATCCGGCGCTGGACGGCGGCTCGGAACTTCTCGGCGCCGCCCCGCCGGCAAAAGCTGACAAGAATTTGCCGGGCGAAAGGCTGATCGTCGAGGGCAAGGCGCCCGACGCCTCACCGGGCCGCGCCGACGATTTCTCCTGGCCGCCCAAGACACAGCCTGCGACGGCGGCCGCATCCGATACGACGACGGCGATCCGCCAGTAAACTGAACCTCTTCGGAACGGGCTCAGCGCGGCAGCACGCTCGATCCCATCAGCGCCTCGTCGATGGCGCGCGCCGCCTGGCGACCCTCGCGGATCGCCCAGACGACCAGCGACTGGCCGCGCCGCACGTCGCCCGCCGCATAGAGCCTTTCGACGCTGGTCCTGTAGTCCCGGTCATTGGCCTCGACATTCTTCGAACGGCGGCTGTCGGTGACGATCTTCATCTGCCCGTCGAGTTCCGAGATCGGCCCGCGAGCGGCTGGCCCGGCAAAGCCGATGGCGATGAACGCGAGATCGGCGCGGATGACGAATTCCGTGCCCGCGATCGGCTTGCGCTTTTCGTCGACCTCGCAGCATTTGACCCCGGTCAGCTGGCCGTCTTCGCCGATGAATTCAAGCGTCGCCACCTGGAATTCGCGCTCGGCGCCTTCGGCCTGCGACGATGACGTGCGCATCTTGGTCGCCCAGTAGGGCCAGACCGACAGCTTGTCCTCCTTTTCCGGCGGCTGCGGCCGGATGTCGAGCTGGGTGACGCGCACCGCGCCCTGGCGGAAGGCGGTGCCGACGCAGTCTGAGGCAGTGTCGCCGCCGCCGACGACGACGACGTGCTGGCCGCCGGCGACGATCGGGCGCGACGGCCATGCCACCGACTGGATCGGCTCGCCGCCGATACGCTTGTTCTGCTGCACCAGATACGGCATGGCGTCGTGCACGCCGTCGAGATCGTCGCCCGGGATGTTGGCCGGACGCGGCGTTTCGGAGCCGCCGCAATAGAGCACGGCGTCATATTCGGCGAGCAGTTCGGCGACCGGCTTGTCGACGCCCACATTGACGCCGCAATGGAAGCTGACACCTTCGCCCTGCATCTGCTCGATGCGCCGGTCGATATAATGCTTCTCGATCTTGAAATCGGGGATGCCGTAGCGCATCAGCCCGCCCGGCCGGCTCTCGCGCTCATAGACGTGAACGTCATGGCCTGCGCGGCCGAGTTGCTGGGCAGCCGCCATGCCTGCCGGCCCCGAGCCGATGATCGCGACGCGCTTGCCGGTCTTCCGTTCCGGCGGATAGGGCCGGATATGGCCGGTTTCATAGGCTTTGTCGGCAATGGCCTGCTCGATGGTCTTGATGGCGACCGGAATATCCTCGAGGTTCAGCGTGCAGGCTTCCTCGCAAGGTGCGGGGCAGATGCGGCCGGTAAATTCCGGAAAATTGTTGGTCGAATGCAGGTTGCGGATCGCGTTTTCCCAGTCGCCATTGTAGACGAGGTCGTTCCAGTCCGGGATCTGGTTGTGGATCGGGCAGCCGGTCGGTCCATGGCAATAAGGAATGCCGCAATCCATGCACCGCGCGGCCTGTTTCTCGACCTCCTTGTCCGACATCGGCAGCGTGAACTCGCGGAAATGCCGGATGCGGTCGGAAGCCGGCTGGTACTTGTGCACCTGCCGGTCGATCTCGAGAAACCCTGTTACCTTGCCCATAGTCCAGTCCCTGCTGTCCGGAAGGCACGCCTGGCGACGCACCCGTTAACCTCATAAGGCAGCTGTGGCAACCTTCAGTCCGAGGTCAGGATTGTTGATGAAGATGGTTGCCGGGACGCATGGCCTCCCGGCAATTTCCAAATCTATTCCGCCGCCACGTTCATGCGCATCCGCTCCATCTCGATCAGCGCGCGGCGGTATTCGACCGGCATGATCTTCCGGAATTTCGGCCGGAAAGTCGCCCAGTCGTCGAGGATTTCGCGACCTCGTACCGAGCCGGTGTAGTGGACGTGGTTGGAGATCAGCTGGTAGAGCCGCTCCTCGTCATGGCTGGTCATATCGCCGGATACGTCGACACGGCCCTTATGGTCGAGATCGCCGCCATGGTGGAGCAGCTTTTCCATCAGGTCGTCCTCTTCCGGAACCGGCTCCAGCTCGACCATCGCCATGTTGCAGCGTTCGGCGAAATCACCCGCCTCGTCGAGCACATAGGCGACGCCGCCCGACATGCCGGCGGCGAAGTTGCGGCCGGTCTGGCCGATGACGACGACGATACCGCCAGTCATGTATTCGCAACCATGGTCGCCGACGCCTTCAACGACGGCGGCGACACCCGAATTGCGCACCGCAAAACGCTCGCCGGCAACGCCGCAGAAATAGGCCTCGCCCTCGGTTGCGCCGTAGAGCACGGTATTGCCGACAATAATGGACTCGGCAGCAACGATTTTCGTGTTCTCCGGCGGGCGGATGACAATGCGGCCACCCGACAGGCCCTTGCCGACGTAGTCGTTGGCAGCGCCCACCAGTTCGAACGAGACACCGCGCGCCAGGAAGGCGCCAAAGGACTGGCCGGCCGTGCCGGTGAGCTTGACCGAGATCGTGTCCTCGCGCAGGCCCTTGTGCTTGAAGCGCTTTGCCACCTCGCCCGACAGCATGGCGCCGGTCGAACGGTCGACGTTGCGGATCGGCAGTTCGATACTGACCGGCTGCCTGGCTTCGAGCGCCGGCTTTGCGAGTTCGATCAGCTTGCGGTCGAGCACGTCGTCGATCGGATGCTTCTGCCGCTCGGTCCAGTGCACCGCCTCGTGCGGCGCATCGGGCTTGTAGAACATCTTGCTGAAGTCGAGCCCGCGTGCCTTCCAGTGCTGGATCAGCTCGCGCTTTTCCAGAAGGTCGGTGTCGCCGATGATCTGGTCGAGATGGGTGTAGCCCATCTCGACAAGCAGCGCCCGCACCTCTTCCGCCACATAGAAGAAGAAGTTGATGACGTGCTCGGGCGTGCCCTTGAAGCGCTTGCGCAGCACCGGGTCCTGTGTCGCGACGCCGACGGGGCAGGTGTTGAGATGGCACTTGCGCATCATGATGCAGCCGGCCGCGATCAACGGCGCGGTCGAAAAGCCGAACTCGTCGGCGCCGAGCAGTGCGCCGATAATGACGTCACGCCCGGTGCGCAGGCCGCCGTCGACCTGCAGCGCGACGCGCGACCTGAGGCCGTTGAGCACCAGCGTCTGGTGCGTCTCGGCAAGGCCCATCTCCCACGGGCTGCCGGCATGCTTGAGCGAGGTCAGCGGCGAGGCACCGGTGCCGCCGTCATAGCCTGATATGGTGATGTGGTCGGCACGCGCCTTGGCGACGCCGGCCGCAACCGTGCCGACGCCGACTTCCGAGACCAGCTTGACCGATACGTCGGCCGCCGGATTGACGTTCTTCAGGTCGTAGATGAGCTGCGCCAGATCCTCGATCGAATAGATGTCGTGATGCGGCGGCGGCGAGATCAGGCCGACGCCCGGCGTCGAGTGCCTGACCTTTGCTATGGTCGCATCGACCTTGTGACCCGGCAGCTGGCCGCCCTCGCCTGGCTTCGCCCCTTGCGCGACCTTGATCTGCATCATGTCGGAATTGACCAGATACTCCGCCGTGACGCCAAAGCGTCCCGAGGCGACCTGCTTGATCGCCGAGCGTTCGGGGTTCTTGCCGCCGCCCGGCAGTGGCAGATAGCGGTCGGCCTCTTCGCCGCCCTCGCCGGTGTTCGACTTGCCGCCGATGGCGTTCATGGCGCGCGCCAGCGTCGTGTGCGCTTCCCTTGAGATCGAGCCGAAGGACATCGCCCCGGTCGAGAAGCGCTTGACTATATCGGCCGCCGGCATCACCTCGTCGAGCGTGACCTTCTTACGCCCGGTCTCTTGCGCAAGCTTGATCTTGAACAGGCCGCGAATGGTCTGCGCCTGCGCCGTCTCGCTGTCGATCTGGGCGGAATAGTCCTTGAACGTCTCCCACGAGCCTTGGCGCACGGCGTGCTGCAAGGTCGCCACTGCGTCGGGCGACCAGATATGGGCCTCGCCGCGCATGCGGAACATGTATTCGCCGCCGACCTCGAGGCTGTTGCGCAGCACCGGGTCGTTGCCGAAGCCGTCGGTGTGGCGGCTGACCGTTTCGGCGGCGATCTCGTCCAGCCCGACGCCTTCGATCAGCGTCGCCGTGCCGGTGAAGTACTTCTGCACGAAGTCCGACTTCAGGCCGATGGCGTCGAATATCTGCGCGCCGCAATAGGACTGGTATGTGGAGATGCCCATCTTGGACATCACCTTGAGGATGCCCTTGCCGATCGACTTGATGTAGCGGGAGACGACTTCGTAGGCATCGACCTCCGCCGGCAATTCGCCACGCTTGTGCATGTCGAGCAGCGTGTCGAAAGCGAGATAGGGATTGATCGCCTCGGCGCCGTAGCCGGCGAGACAGCAGAAATGATGCACCTCGCGCGGCTCGCCGGATTCCACGACGAGGCCAACGGAGGTGCGCAATCCCTTGCGGATCAAATGATGGTGCACGGCCGCAGTCGCCAGCAGTGCCGGAATGGCAATGCGATCCGGGCCGAGCTGACGGTCCGAAAGGATGATGATGTTGTAGCCGCCGGCGACCGCCGCCTCGGCGCGCTCGCATAGCCGGTCGATGGCGCCCTGCATGCCGGCCGCGCCTTCATTCGAACCGTAAGTGATGTCGATCGTCTTGGTGTCGAAACGGTCTTCGGTGTGGCCGACGGAGCGCAGCTTCTCCAGATCGCCGTTCGTCAGGATCGGTTGGCGCACTTCGAGCCGCTTGCGGCGCGAATTGCCGACAAGATCGAAGATGTTGGGCCGCGGCCCGATGAAGGACACCAGGCTCATCACCAACTCCTCGCGGATCGGGTCGATCGGCGGATTGGTGACCTGTGCGAAATTCTGCTTGAAATAGGTGTAGAGCAGCTTCGATCTGTCCGACATTGCCGAAATCGGCGTGTCGGTACCCATCGAGCCGACGGCTTCCTGGCCGGTGGTCGCCATCGGCGACATCAACAGCTTGGTGTCCTCCTGGGTGTAGCCAAACGCCTGCTGGCGGTCGAGCAGTGAGACATCCCTGCGCAGGGCGCGCGGCTCGACCGGGTTCAGATCCTCGAGGATGAGCTGTGTGTTGGCGAGCCAGCTCTTGTAGGGATGCCTGGTCGCGATCTCCGACTTGATTTCCTCGTCGGAAACGATGCGGCCCTTGTCCAGGTCGATCAGCAGCATGCGGCCGGGCTGCAGCCGCCACTTCTTGACGATCCTTTCCTCCGGCACTGGCAGCACGCCGGCTTCCGAGGCCATGATGACGCGGTCATCATCGGTGACGATGTAGCGCGCCGGCCGCAGCCCGTTGCGGTCGAGCGTGGCACCGATCTGGCGGCCGTCGGTGAAGGCAACCGCCGCTGGCCCGTCCCACGGCTCCATCAGGGCTGCGTGATACTCGTAGAAGGCCTTGCGGTCCTGACCCATCAGCTTGTTGCCGGCCCAGGCTTCCGGGATTAGCATCATCATGGCGTGGGCGAGCGAATAGCCGCCCTGCGTCAGGAATTCGAGCGCATTGTCGAAGCAGGCGGTGTCCGACTGCCCTTCATAGGAGATCGGCCACAGCTTCGAGATGTCGTTGCCGAACAGTTCGGAATCGACCGAAGCCTGCCGCGCCGCCATCCAGTTGACGTTGCCGCGCAGCGTGTTGATCTCGCCATTGTGGGCGACCATGCGGTAGGGATGCGCCAGCTTCCACGACGGGAACGTGTTGGTCGAGAAGCGCTGGTGGACAAGGATCAGCGCCGTCTCGAAACGCGGGTCGGTGAGGTCCTTGTAGTAGGCGCCGACCTGATAGGCCAGGAACATGCCCTTGTAGACGATGGTCCGCGACGACATCGAGACGACATAGAAGCCGTTATCGACGCCTTTGGTCTCTTCATGGATGCGACCGGAAATGACCTTGCGCAGGATGTAGAGCCGCCGCTCGTAGTCGTCGTCGTTCTCGATCTCGGCGCCGCGGCCCAGGAACACCTGCCGGTGCACCGGCTCGGAAGCGGCGATGTCGGGCGCCTTGGACAGCGACGAATTGTCGACCGGCACGTCGCGAAAGCCGAGCAGCGGCTGGCCCTCGAGTTGCGCCACCTCGGCGATGATGCCTTCGATATGCGCCTGCAGCTCCGGGTCGCGCGGCATGAACACCTGGCCGACGGCGTAGTGGCCGGGCTTCGGCAGTTCGACCCCTTGCTTGGCCATCTCCTCGCGGAAGAAGCGGTCCGGCAGCTGCACCAGCACGCCGGCGCCGTCACCCATCAGCGGATCGGCGCCGACCGCGCCGCGATGCGTCAGGTTTTCGAGCACGGCAAGGCCGTCCTCGACGATCTGGTGCGACTTCACGCCCTTCATGTTGACGATGAAGCCGACG
Organism: Mesorhizobium sp. M0904; assembly: GCF_040319475.1. Lineage (NCBI taxonomy): Bacteria > Pseudomonadati > Pseudomonadota > Alphaproteobacteria > Hyphomicrobiales > Phyllobacteriaceae > Mesorhizobium > Mesorhizobium sp. M0904. The sequence goes on from NZ_JAMYOC010000006.1 coordinate 177,274, forward strand.
CCGCAGGCATCATGCTCGTTGCGCGGATCATAGAGGCCGTGCGCGGTATAGCCGGTGCTGGTTCGCCGAATATTGGTCAGGGACGGATTTTTGACGGCTGCCGCTGTCGTCTGCGCGGCCTTCGTCGCAGATGGCGTCATGTCCGTCATCGTCCTGTCCTCCGTTCCGTCCCCTTCGGGCGCTGGTTTCCGTCGGGAAGCGCGTGGCTCCCCTTTCAATCTGCGGCACGTCTTGCGAAATTCTTGCCGACCGTGCGGCTTTCCGCATGGTTCGCATTTGGTATTCGTACAGGCCGGAGCCAGACTGTCTAGCTGTCGCTCGCGGCAATGGCCGCAGAGGCGCAATCATATGCCAATGCGGCCAGTTTTGTGCGACAAAATAAGACAGCACTACTGTCCTAAATTTTTATGACAGAAATTTTGGATGCACACAAGACCGATTCACAAATTTCTTGAAGCTTTCGCGACAGAAAATTGCGCGGAACGCCGTGTCAGCGTAACCTTCCGTCGCTGCATCTACGCTCATGCGTTTCACTGGCTTTAGCGGATTTTCGGTATCTGCCCCTTGCGACCGGCATGCGAAAGCGGCCAAGCTCGCACCGATTTCCCCAGCATAGGCAGACGCATGATTTTCGCTTCCGACAATTGGGCAGGCGCCCATCCCCGTATCGCTGCCGGCTTGTCGGCCCATGCCGACGGCTTCTCCACCGCCTATGGCGACGGTGCCCTCGACAAGACCGTTTACCAGCGCTTCAATGAGATCTTCGAATGCGAAGTCGCGGTGTTTTTCGTCGCCACCGGCACCGCTGCCAATTCGCTGTCGCTGACTACCTATAACAAGCCAGGCGGCATTTCCTTCTGCCATCGCGAATCGCACATCATCGAGGACGAATGCGGTGCACCGGAATATTTCACCGGCGGTTCGCGGCTTTGTACAGTCGAAGGCGCACTCGGCAGGATCGATGCCGGCAATCTGGAACGGGCGGTGGACCGTTTCGCACCCGAAAACGTCCATTCCGGGCGGCCGGTTGCCGTTTCGATCACCCAGTCGACCGAAGTCGGCACCGTCTACACACTGAACGAAATCGCCAGGATTTCGGCGATCGCAAAGCAGCATGGACTGCCGCTGCACATGGATGGGGCCCGCTTTGCCAATGCGCTCGTCGCGCTGGAAACGACGCCGGCCGAAATGACCTGGAAGCATGGCGTTGACATCCTCTCCTTCGGCGGCACCAAGAATGGCTGTTGGTGCGCCGAGGCGATCGTGCTGTTCGACCTCGAGCGAGCCAAGGAATTGGCCTTTTTGCGCAAGCGCGCGGCCCAACTGTTCTCGAAATCGCGCTTCATCGCCGCGCAATTCGATGCTTATTTCAGGGGTGGACTGTGGCTCGACACAGCACGGCACGCCAATGCGATGGCGGCACGGCTTGCCGCGGCGATAGAAGATTCCCCTTCGGCCCGGCTGGCCTGGCTGCCGCAGGCGAACGAGGTCTTCGCAGTCATGAAAAAGGCCGAGGCCGAAAGAATGCAAGCGGCAGGGGCGGCCTTCCACGACTGGCACAGGCCGCTCGGCTACGACGGCTACATTGGCGAAGACGAAGCGCTCTATCGGTTTGTCACCAGCTTCGCGACCACGCCCGACGAGGTCGACCGTTTCGGCTACCTGCTCGCCGGATAGCAAGCCTTGCCCACCAGCAAAAAGAGCGGCGCATTGCTGCACCGCCCTTTCTTCCCGGGAGTTGGCGTCCCGGAGTTTAGCTGCCTGGCTTAGGCGGCAGTCTTGGCCTCGATCTGCTTGGCCTTGGCCGGAGCCGAGGTGATCGCGATCTTGCGCGGCTTCAGCTCTTCGGGGATGTTGCGCTTGAGGTCGACGAAGAGCAGGCCGTTCTTCAGCGCGGCGCCGACAACCTCGACGTGATCGGCAAGCTGGAAGCGGCGCTCGAAGGCTCGGCTGGCGATACCGCGATAGAGCAGTTCGGAGCCTTCGCCATTGCCTTCCTCCTTGCGCTCACCCTTGACGGTCAGCACATTGCGGTGAGCTTCGATCGAAATCTCATCTTCCGAGAAGCCGGCCACAGCCATCGAGATGCGATAGGCATCCTCGCCCGTGCGCTCGATGTTGTAAGGCGGATACGTCTGGCCTTCCGGCTGCGCAAGCGAATCGAGCATGGTGAACAACCGGTCAAAACCGACGGTCGAACGGTAGAGCGGGGAAAAATCAACGTGACGCATGGTGTGTTCTCCTGTTGAGCAACAAGGTTGCGTATGGCCGGTGCGAAACCCGTGACGGCGTTCCGGATGGGCCAGCGGCCCCGACATTGGCGACCGCATGACAAATTTGGGAAGCCGGCGACGGCATTTCAAGATTTTCCCGCGTCCGAACGGGACCGGTCCCCGGCCCACGTCCCGATGCCGATGAACGGCAGATGAACCGTGGCTTCGGCGAGCGTTCAGCCAGGCGGCATTAAAACTGTTCTCGAGATAACGAACAGGTCGCCGGAAAAGGCGACACGACGAGGCCGAACCGGGTGTAACGTCCCTTCCTCCCGGTCGACAGAGGCCGGAAGCACGCCAAGGCTGCTTCCGGCCTTACTTGTTCGCTGCCTGGCGGTCGAGCTCCCCGGCGTCCCAAATTCCTTTGCTTTTGGCGCATGGGCGTTTATGCCTGACTTGCGCCCACACCGGCACCGACACCAACCAAAAACCGCATGACCGATCTTCTCCACCAGCCCCCTCTCTTCCAGGAAACTCCGGGCAATCCGCTGCCGGAAAACGCGGCCGGCGGCTTCTTCACCGCGCGCGACGGCAAGAAGATCCGCTATGGGCTGTTTGCCGCGGTTGCCCGCCCGATGAAGGGCACCGTCGTCGTCCTGACCGGCCGCAACGAGTGCATCGAGAAGTATTTCGAGACCATTCGCAACCTTGCCGACCGGGGCTTTGGCGTGGCAACCCTCGACTGGCGCGGACAGGGCGCTTCCGACCGGCTGATCGGCGACCGACAGCGCGGCTTCGTCCGGAGCTTCTTCGATTACACCGGCGATCTGGAGCAGTTCTTCGAGGAGATCGTGCTGCCCGATTGCCGAGGACCCTACTACATACTGGCCCACTCGGCCGGCGCGGTGATTGCGCTGCTCGCCGCGCCCTCGATGGCGAACCGCGTGCGCCGCATGGTGCTGATCGCACCGTTCTTCACCGTGCCGGACCTGCCGGTTTCGGTAAAAACCGTCCGCCGCCTCTGTTCGCTGTTCTGCCTTCTCGGCCTTGGCCGGCTCTATGCCGCATGGGGGCCGCGGCCCAAGGAATCGGTGCCCTTCGCCATAAACAAGCTGACCAGCGACCCGGAACGCTATCGGCGCAACACGCTGATCTACGAAACCTATCCGCAGCTGGCGCTCGGCGGACCGACGATCCGCTGGCTGAAGGCGGCCACCGAGGCATCCTTGATCGTCAGCGACCCGGATTTCATGGCCAAGATCCAGGTGCCCTTGCTGATGATCGCCGCCGGCGCCGACCAGGTCGTCTCGACCAGGGCAGTCGAAGCCTATGCGAGACGTCTGCGCGTCGGCTCGCTAGTGATGATCGACGGCGCCCGCCATGAGATCCTCCAGGAAGCCGACCTCTATCGCGAGCAGTTGTTTGCGGCATTCGATGCCTTCATCCCCGGAACCGGCGACGCTGTTTGACCGCTTCGCCGGCGCCCGCCAACAAAGCCCGCACGGGTCGCTTGTCCGGCGCAGCCCCTTATTCCCGTTAAGGCATCGAGCGCTAGGTTGCTGCCAAAGAGAATGGAGGCCATTCGCCGGGAGAAAAACGACCATGAACGCATCGAATACGCTGTCACGTCAGGGGCATCGGCTACTGCAGATTGGCGTCGCGCTGCTGCTGTTTTCGTCATTCGAAGGGTTTGCAATACCGTATCTCGCCGCACCGCGGCTCGGACTGTCCGCGCACACGCTCAGCGCCCTGGAGGGCGTTCTCTTGCTGGGTCTAGGCCTCACATGGTCTAGGCTCAATCTCGGCGCGGCGACGTCGCGGATTGCTTTCTGGCTGCTGATCTATTCGGCTTTGGCGATCCTGGCCGCCTACGTGATCGCCAGCGCCTGGGCGGCCGGCAACGAGACTATGCCGTTGGCGGCCGGAGCCTTCCACGGAAGTGCCTTTCAGGAAGCTGTGATCAAAGGTGTGGCGTATTCGTCCGCGCCGACCGGCCTCATCTCTTTCGTGCTCATTTTGTGGGGCCTGCGTCTCTCGGACGCTTGGCCTGCCGACAGCTAATGCATGTCGCGCAGCGGTTTTGCGATAACATGCATAAAACAAGCGCGTCACATAAGTTCACTCAAACGCGACGCGCTTTGCTTTAGGACCGTACCGCGGTTTCCGTCGGATTTGCGCAAAACAGACGCGTGGGTGCACCGGATGCTTAGCCGCGCAGCGCCGCCATCGCGGCTGCGTGCAGCTCCGGTGTCGCCGCCGCCAGGATGTCGCCGCCGTTTTCCGCCGGCCCGCCTTCGAAGGTGGTGACAACGCCGCCTGCCTTCTCGATGATCGGGATCAGCGCGACGATGTCGTACGGTTTCAATCCGGGATCGGCAACGATATCGACGCTGCCCGCCGCCACCATCGCGAAGGCATAGCAGTCGGTGCCGTAACGGGCGAGCTGGACCTGTTGCTCGAACAGGTCGTAGCGCAGGCGCGCGTCTCCTTTGAACAGCGCCGGGGTGGTGGTGAACAGCGTCGCCTCGGCGAGATTCGTCGTCTTGCGCGTAGCGAGTTTTCGGGGGCCACCGGGACCTTCATAATGCGAGCCGGAGGCATTGGCGTAGAACAACTCGCCGGTGAAGGGCTGCGACATCATGCCGGCGACGGCATCGCCGTCGACCGTGAGCCCGACCAGCGTGCCCCATACCGGCAGGCCGGAAATGAAGGCGCGCGTTCCATCGATCGGATCGATCACCCAGACATGCCGGCTGGAGATGTTTTCGCTGCCATGTTCCTCGCCGAGAATGCCGTGATCGGGGTATTGCGCTGATATCAGCGCCCGGATGGCGCGCTCGGCCTCGCGGTCGGCCTCGGTGACCGGGTCGAAGCTGCCGCGCTCCTTGTTGGTGACCGCGCCCTGGCTGCGGAAGCGCGGCAAGGTCTCGGCTGCGGCGGCACGCGCAATGCGCCGCATGAACTCGATGTTGATGTCCAACTGATTCTCCCGCTCCAGCATGTTAGGAGATACCCGTTTGCCTACGGATTTATGCCGAAACAAGGGCGTTCGGAGCCTTTCGCATGGTGCCAACTGTTGCTCGAATGCAACGCCGCCGTCATGGAAATGCAGTTTCCACTTCACAGTGAATTAAAAAAGCCGGAACGCGCCTTGACATTTGTGCAGCGCACAATACGTTTGTTCTCGGACAGGGGTTCCTGTCCATGCCCTCCTTGGGCGTTTCCTCCCTAGACTTCGACCGTGTCGTGCAAACGATGCGGTCTTTTTTTACGCTGCCGCATGAGCGGTGAGTACCGCGATTCCGCGGCTATTCGGCGGCCAGCGGCAGATCCATGAAATTGTGATCGGGCATCGCCATCAGTTCGGCCGAAAACCGCGCCAGATCGTCGGCCAGTGCGTCGAAACCAGCCGATCTCTGGAACGTCCGCTCATTCATGTAGAGCCCGCGATTGACCTCGATCTGCAGCGCATGCAGATGGCGCACGGGGCGGCCATAGTGCTCGGTAATGAAGCCTCCGGCATAAGGCTTGTTGTGGGCGACGCTGTAGCCCATGCCGGTGAGCAGGCCGATCGCCGTCTCGGTCAACGCCGCCGCGGCGGAAATGCCAAAGCGGTCGCCGACGATGAAGTCCGGCCGCAATCCGCTGTCGCCGACCCTTATGCTTGCCGGCATCGAGTGGCAGTCAATCAGCACGGCGTAGCCGAAGCGCGCATGGGTTCTGGTCAAAAGCCGTTTCAGCGTCTCGTGATAGGGCTTGTAGACCGCTTCGATGCGCGCCACGGCTTCCGCCAGCGGCAAGCGGCCGGAATAGATGTCGAGCCCCTCGCCGACCAGCTTGGGCACGGTGCCGAGCCCGCCGGCCACCCGCGCCGAGCGGATGTTGCAGAATGACGGCACCGGTTCGGCGAACATGCGCGGGTCGAGTTCCCACGGCTCCCGATTGACGTCGAGATAGGCGCGCGGGAAGTTTGCCGCCAGCATCGGCGCTCCGAGCGCGACGGCGCCGCCGAACAATTCCTCGACATAGCAGTCCTCGGAGCGGCGGATGGCGTTGCGGTCCAGCTTGGCCATAGCCATGAACCGGTCCGGATAGTAGCGGCCGCTATGCGGCGAGTTGAAGAGGAAGGGAACGCGTTGTTCGGCGCCCGATCGGATTTCGAAGGGTGGAACGACCGAAAAATCCTCGGCTGCCGTTTTCAATTTGGACGAACCCGGGAATACCAATGCATCATGATGGGAAAGTGCCACCTCGCCGCCCGCATGTCCAGCCGCCGAAGCGCCAGCCAAATCAGGATTGTGCGGCCAACGTTCACTTGATGTTTACCGTCACCTCCTCATATACAGCATGGTTAACGGGCTTGCCGCACGGCATTGTCGGTTGGGTGATTCGGACGGGACAACATGGCACGCATTCTGCTGGCGGAAGACGACGACGACATGCGCCGGTTCCTCGTCAAGGCGCTGGAGCGCGCCGGTTATCAGGTCAGCGATTTCGACAATGGCGCCAGCGCCTATGAGCGGCTGCGCGAGGAACCTTTTTCGCTGCTTTTGACCGACATCGTCATGCCCGAGATGGATGGCATCGAGCTCGCCCGACGCGCCACGGAGATCGATCCCGACCTCAAGGTGATGTTCATCACCGGCTTCGCCGCCGTCGCGCTGAACCCTGATTCCAAGGCGCCGAAAGACGCCAAGGTGCTATCGAAGCCGTTCCACCTGCGCGACCTCGTCAACGAGGTCGAAAAGATGCTGCAGGCCGCCTGACGCGCTTTTTGTCGCGTCTTGACCGACGCCGCAAGCCAGGCGTTCTTTCCCTTTTCCCGCTATTGACGTGCCGAACCAAAAATGGTGTATGCGCGGCTTCGGATGGGCGTGTAGCTCAGCGGGAGAGCACTGCATTGACATTGCAGGGGTCACAGGTTCAATCCCTGTCACGCCCACCATCCAAATAATCCCTCAATTGGCCGTCGGTATTTTTCGTCGACTGATGTTCCCGGCCAATACCGGCCTCAGGCCGCACCGAGGCGCAGATCCCCGGTCTCGACGTGCTCCAGAAACCAGGCATAGGTCTGTTCCAACCCGCTGCGCAGCGAGTAACGCGGGCGCCAGCCGGTGGCGAACAGACGCGACACGTCCATCAGCTTGCGCGGCGTGCCGTCCGGCTTCGTCGCATCGAATGTTATTGCGGCATCGGCGCCGGCGACCGACACGATGGTGCGGGCAAGGTCGGCAATGGTGATGTCTTCCCCCGAGCCGACATTGATGTGGCTGTCGCCAGAATAATTCTTCAGCAACCAGACCAGCGCGTCGGCGGCGTCGTCGACATGCAGGAATTCACGCATCGGCGTGCCTGACCCCCACACCTCCAGGCTCTTGCGGCCGGCGCGCTTGGCCTCGTGCGCCTTGCGCATCAGAGCGGGCACGACATGGCTGGAATTGAGGTCGAAATTGTCGCCCGGACCGTAGAGATTGGTCGGCATCGCCGAGATGTAGTCGACGCCGTGCTGGCGCCGATAAGCCTGACACAGTTTCAGCCCGGCGATCTTGGCGATCGCATACCATTCGTTGGTGGGCTCGAGCGGCCCGGTCAGCAAGGCGTCCTCGGAGATCGGCTGCGCCGCGAATTTGGGATAGATGCAGGATGAACCGAGAAACATCAGCTTCTGCACCTCGTTGCGGAAGGCGCTGTCGATGACATTGTTCTGCATGACGAGATTGTCCTGCAGAAAATCGACCGGAAGCCTGTTGTTGGCCAGGATACCGCCAACCTTGGCCGCCGCCATCACCACTGCATCCGGCTTGCGGTCGGCCATCCAGCGCCGCACGCCGGCCTGGTCGAGAAGATCGAGCTCGGCGCGCGAGGCGGTCAGGATCTCGCAATCCTCGTCGGCCAATCGGCGCAGGATGGCCGAGCCGACCATGCCGCGATGTCCGGCCACGAAAACGCGCTTGCCCTGAAGGTCGAAGGTCATCAGCTTACCCCAATGCAGACGGCAGCTATGCCAGTTGGCCGGCGGAGCGCCGGATCGGCTTCTCTGTTGCCGGACGCATACCGCATACAGATTTGCCCAGACAAGGCAAATCGCAAAGCCACCCGAAGCAACCTTTGGATCGGACGCCGTAGCGCTGGCGATCAGACGCCCGCTACCGCGCAGAGGCTTGTCATTCTGGCAATGGCAAGCTCGGGGTCGGCCAGCAACCCTGCCTGGTCGGCAAGGCGAAAGACATCGGAATAGTGGCGGATGCCGCGCGCCGATTGCATGCCGCCGATCATCGAAAAATGCTCCTGGTGGCCGTTCAGCCATGCCATGAAGACGATGCCGGCCTTGTAATATTCGGTCGGCGCCTCGAAGATTTTGCGCGACAGCGGCACTGTCGGGGCCATCAGCGCGTCGTAGCCGGCGCGGTCGCCGTCGGCCAGCTTTGCCAGCGCTGCATTGGCGACCGGCGCGATCGCATCGAAAATGCCGAGCAGCGCGTGCGAATGTCTGTCGCCGTTGCCGGCGATCAGCTCGGGGTAATTGAAGTCGTCGCCGGTGAACATCACCACGCCCTCGGGCAGCCGGTCCCTGAGCGCGATCTCCTTGCCGGCATCGAGCATCGATATCTTTATGCCCTCGACCGTGCCGGCGTGGCGTTCGATGATGGCGATCACCGTCTCGAGCGCAGTTTCGAAATCGCTGCTGCCCCAGTAGCCTTTCAGCGCCGGATCGAACACGTCGCCCAGCCAGTGCAGGATAACCTTGCCGGATGCCTGGGACAGGATGCGGTCGTAGACGCTGGCATAATCGTCGGGGCCTTTTGCGATCGCCGCAAGCGCGCGGCTGGCCATCATGATCACCTTGCCGCCAAGCCCTTCGATGAACCCGAACTGCTCCTCATAGGCCGCGATGACATCGTCGAGCGTGCTCGCCGCCCCCGGCGTCAGATGGTCGGTGCCTGCGCCTGACGCGAGAGTGGCGCCCTCGACGCTCCGCGCCTCGGCGATCGAGCGGCGGATCAATTCCCTGGCATTCACCCAGTCGAAGCCCATTCCGCGCTGCGAGGTATCCATCGCTTCGGCGACACGGAAGCCGAGCCGCCAGAGGTGATGGCGAAACGCGATCGTCTTGTCCCAGTCGACCGCGGGCCTCGACCATGGATTGGTCATGGCGAAAGGGTCGGCGACGACATGGGCCGCGGCGTAGGCGATACGCGAGAACCGCGCGCTGGCCACAGGCTGCACCGGCTGGCCGATAAGCCGGTAGAGGACGCGGCCGCCGCCTTCCCCGGGCAAGGTGATGTCCATGGCTCTCTCCTTCCCAGCGCCTATTAAATGGAACGTTCCAATAAATCAAGAGACTTTGCCGCCCTGCCTCGCGCAGCCCAAATTGCTGCATCGCAGCAGGTGAAGCCGTATTTAGTAGACGATTGCACCCACTGAGCCGCACTTTTCTCGGGTTCGCAAAAACACGATTGACTCAAATGCCTCGCAGAGATTAGATCGTTCCAATAGAAATCGCATAAGAAACCTCCGGGAGGACAGATCTGGATGGCCAGCCGGGCCAAGGCAACGATACTCGACATCGCCCGTGAGGCGGGCGTGTCCAAATCGACGGTATCGCTGGTGTTGCAAGGCAGCCGGCTGATCCGGCCTGAGACCGCGCTCAAAGTGCGCAAGGCGATCGAGGATGTCGGCTATGTCTACAACCGCGGCGCCGCCAATCTGCGCAAGGCCCATTCCAACGTCATCGGCATGGTCATCAACGATCTTACCAATCCGTTTTTCGCCGAGATGGCGGTCGGCATGGAGCGCGTCTTCCAGTCGGCCGGCATCGTGCCTTTCATCGCCAACACGGCGGAGAGCCCGGTGCGCCAGGAAGAGGTTTTGAAATCGCTGATGGAGCAGGGTGTCGCCGGGCTCGTCGTGTCGCCGGCGCGCGGCACCACGCCTGGCGCGTTCCGCCGCCTTGAGACCGCAGGCGTTCCGGTCGTTTTCGTCATGCGCCGCCTCCCCGAAAGCCGCATCCCGGTGATCACGCCCGACAATCATCGCGGCGCCTATCTTGCCACCGCCCATCTGATCGGCAAGGGCCACCGCCGGCTGGCCTTCTTCGGCGGCTCGTCCGACCTTGTCGTCTATCACGAGCGGCTGGGCGGCTTTCGCGCGGCCTGTGAAGCGTTCGGCATCGCACCAGCCGACAGGCTGGTCTTTGAGGGCGAAACCAGCCGCAAGGGCGGCATAGCCTGCCTGGAAACCGCGCTCGCCATGGCCGCGCCCCCGACCGCGGCCCTTTGCTTCAACGATGCGGTCGCCTTCGGCGTCTTGCTGGCGCTGCGCAAGCGCGGCCTGGAACCCGGCGCGGACTTTGCCGTCGTCGGCTTCGACGACGTCGCCGAGGCCGAGCACTACATGCCGGCGCTGACCAGCGTCGCGGTGAACACCGCCGGCCTCGGCGAGCGCGCCGCCCATGTCGTGCTGAAGATGATCCAATCGCGCACCACGCGCGCCGAGGATCATATCGGCGCCGTCAACCTCGTGGTCAGGGAAAGCTGCGGCCCCGATCGCAAGGAGCATGGCTGCGCAGGAATAGGAGACGCGGCATGACCGTCAGTTGGGGGCTGATCGGCGCCAGCACGATCGCAAGACAGTTCATGATCGGCGCCATCCGCGCGCAGCCGGACGGCGAGATCGCCGCAGTGATGAGCTCCAGCCCGGAGCGGGCTACCGCCTATGCTCGGGAAAACCGCATTCCGGCGGCGGTCTCGACGCTTGATGAATTGCTCGGCTCCGACATCGACGCCGTCTACATCTCGACCACCAACGAATTGCATCTCGAACAGACACTCGCCGCCATCGAAGAGGGAAAGCATGTGCTTTGCGAAAAACCACTGGCGCTGACCAGCGCCGACGCGCGCAAGATGGTCGCGGCGGCCAGGGCCGCCGGCGTCGTGCTCGGCACCAATCACCATCTGCGCAATGCGGGCTCGCATCGGGCGATGCGCGAAGCGATCGCTGCCGGCCGCATCGGCAGACCGATCGCCGCGCGCGTCTTCCACTCCGTCTATCTGCCGGAAAACCTGCAGGGCTGGCGCATCACCAGGCCGGACGCCGGCGGCGGCGTGGTGCTCGACATCACCGTCCACGATGCCGACACGCTGCGCTTCGTGCTCGGCGACGATCCCGTCGAGATCTCGGCGTTCACGCAATCGGCCGGCATGGCCGCCGGCGGGCTGGAAGACGGCGCCATGTGCCTCTGGCGTTTCGCATCGGGCGTCATCGCCCAGTCGCATGAGGGCTTCACGACAAAATTCGCCAGCACCGGCTTCGAGGTGCATGGCAGCGAAGGCTCGCTGATCGCCAGGGATGTGATGACGCAGAAGCCGGTCGGCTCGGTGTTGCTGCGCACGGCACAGGGCGAGGAGGAATTGAGCTTCGACCGCGAAGATCTCTATGCCCGTTCGCTGCACCAATTCCACGCGGCGATCCGTGGCGAGGGCCAGCCTTCCGCCACCGGCGAGGACGGCGTCTGGTCGCTGACATCAGCCGAAGCGGCATTGCAGTCGGCCAGGTCCGGCAAGGCCGTTGCCATCGACCCGAAGCTCGGGAGTGCTGGATGAGCAAGCTCGTTTCCGCGGCTGAGGCTGCCGGCCTGATCAGGGATGGCGTGGTCGTTTCCGTGTCGTCGTCGAGCGGCCTCGGCTGCCCGGATGCGGTGCTTGCCGCGATCGGCGAGCGCTTCGACGCCGAAGGCCATCCCAAGGACATCACGACGCTGCACCCGATCGCCGCCGGTGACATGTACGGCATCAAGGGCATCGATCACTTAGCCAAGCCCGGCCTGTTGAAGCGCACTTTGTGCGGGTCCTATCCATCCGGGCCGTCATCTTCCGAACCACCCGAGATCTGGAAGATGATCGGCGACAATTCGGTCGCTGCTTACAACGTGCCGTCCGGCATTCTGTTCGACATGCATCGCGAAGCCGCCGCCAAGCGTCCAGGCGTGCTGACCAAGGTCGGGCTCGATACCTTTGCCGACCCGCGCCACCAGGGCTGCGCCATGAATGCTGCCGCCAGCGAGCCGATCGTTTCGGTGCAGCAGTTCGATGGCGAGGAGTGGCTCTATTTCCGCTCGATCGTGCCGCAGGTGGCGATCATCCGCGCCACCACCGCCGATGAGCGCGGCAACCTTACCTATGAGCATGAAGGTGCCTATCTCGGCGGCCTCGAACAGGCGCTGGCCGCCCGCAACAATGGCGGCATCGTCATCGCGCAGGTCAAGCGCGTCGTCGAGAACGGCACGCTGAAGCCACACGATGTGCGCGTACCCGGCGTGCTGGTCGATCATATCGTCGTGGCGCCCGACCAGTTGCAGACGACGCTGACGCCCTACGATCCGGCCATCTCCGGCGAGATTTTCCGGCCGCTGTCGAGCTTTCGTAACGCCGAGATGAACGTCCAGAAGGTCATCGCCCGCCGCGTCGCCATGGAGCTTGCCGACGGCATGGCGGTCAATATCGGCTTCGGCATCTCGGCCAACGTGCCGCGTATCCTGATCGAGGAAGGCCAGCACGGCAAGGTCACCTGGGTCATCGAACAGGGTGCGGTCGGCGGCGTGCCGCTGCTCGACTTCAAGTTCGGCTGCTCGTCGAATGCCGACGCCTTCATGCCCTCTCCGCACCAGTTCATCTATTTCCAGGCCGGTGGCTTTGACGCCTCACTGCTGTCCTTCCTGCAGATCGACCGCCACGGCTCTGTCAACGTCTCGAAGCTTTCGGCGCGGCCCCACGTCACCGCTGGCGCCGGCGGCTTCGTCGACATCACCGCGCGGGCGAAGAAGATCGTCTTTTCCGGTTTCTTCAACGCCGGCGCCAAGCTGTCGCTTGCCGGTGACGGCATCCGCATCGACCAGGAGGGCAAGGTCAAGAAAGTCGTCGACGAGGTCGAGCATATCTCCTTCTCGGGCAAGCGTGCCGTCGCGCAGGGACAGGATATCACCTATGTCACCGAGCGTTGCGTGATGAAGCTGACGCCGGCGGGGCTGATGGTGACCGAGTTGGCGCCGGGCATCGACCTCGAGCGCGATGTGCTGGCGCAGGCCGAGATCCCGCTCGCCGTCGCCAACGACCTGAAAGTGACGCCGGATGCGCTCTACCGGGACCGGCCGATCGGCCTGTCGCTCAATGGCGGCGCGTCGCTTGGAGGCGCACATGGCTGAGCGTCTGGTAACCTTTGAAACCGACGGCGCCATAGGCATTGTCACGCTGCGCCGGCCGGAGAAATTCAACGCGCTCGATATTCCGATGCTGCGGGGGTTGGAAGCAGCGCTCGACGAAGCCGAGGCGGCGCAGACCGTCCGCGTCGTGCTGATCTGCGGCGAAGGCAAGGGCTTTTGCGCCGGCGGCGATGTCGAGGCTTGGGCAGAAATGAGCGCCGCCGATTTCCAGGTGCAATGGGTGCGCTACGGCCATCGCGTCTTTGATCGGCTGGCGCGGCTGCGGCAGCCGACGATCGCCGTGCTTGCCGGCCATGCGCTGGGCGGCGGGCTGGAACTGGCGGCGGCTGCAGACTTCCGCGTGGCGGAAACACAGGTGAAGCTGGGGTTCCCCGAAACCTCGATCGGCGTCGTTCCCGGCTGGTCCGGCACCCAGCGCGCCGTGCGCCGCTTCGGCGCACAGGCAGTGCGGCGGATGGCGCTCGGCGGCGAAGTGTTTCTGGCTACCGAGGCTCTTGCTCTGGGGATTGTCGACCGGGTGGTCGAGACCGGTAAGGCGTTCGCCGAAGCCAAGGCCTGGGCCGGCAAGATCGCCGAGCGCGGGCCACTCGCGACCGAGGCCGCCAAGCTGATGATTGCCATTGCGGAAAGCGAGGAGAGTGCTGCCGCGACCGAAGCGCTGGCCAGCGGCTTCATCGCGCTGACAAGCGATCTCAGGACCGGCGTCGAGGCTTTCAGCGCCAAGCAGAAACCGGCGTTCTCAAGATCTTAGGAACCTGAAACTCACATGAACGCACCTCTCAACATCGCCATGCCCGCCGAGGCAGCCGCAGCGCCGAAAAACTACCGGCTGCTGATCGACGGCAAGTTCGTCGACGCTCGGGACGGCCGCACGCTGGAGCGCAGCAGCCCCGGCCACGGCTTCACCGTCTCGCGCTATGCACAGGCCGGCGCGGCGGACGTCGAGGCTGCGGTACAGGCCGCGCACAAGGCCTTCGAGACCGGCCCGTGGCCGCGCATGAAGGCCGCCGAACGCGCCGCGATCCTGCTCAAGGCTGCTGACCTGATCGAGGCGCGGCTGGACGAGATTGCCCGGCTCGACGCGCTGGAATCCGGCAAGCCGATTGCCCAGGCGCGCGGCGAGATCGGCGGCGCCGTCGATATCTGGCGTTATGCCGCGGCACTTGCCCGCACGCTTCACGGCGAAAGCTACGCCAATCTCGGCGACGCCATGCTCGGCGTCGTGCTGCGCGAACCGATCGGCGTCGTCTCCATCATCACGCCGTGGAATTTCCCGTTCCTTATCGTCAGCCAGAAACTGCCCTTCGCGCTCGCCGCCGGCTGCATGGCGGTGATCAAGCCGAGCGAGATGACCTCGGCTTCGACTTTCGTGCTCGGCGAGATCCTGATGCAGGCCGGCCTGCCGGATGGCGTCGTCAACATCCTTGCCGGTCTGGGCGCCGATGTCGGCGCACCGATGGTCAGCCACCCGCTGGTCGAGATGGTGTCGTTCACCGGCTCTACCCGGGTCGGTAGGATGACCATGGCCTCTGCTGCCAACTCGCTGAAGAAAGTCTCGATGGAACTCGGCGGCAAGAACGGCCAGCTCGTCTTTCCCGATGCCGACCTCGAAGCCGCTGCCGACGCGGCGGTATTCGGCGGCTTTTTCAATGCCGGCGAATGCTGCAATGCCGGCAGCCGGCTGATCGTCCATGAGGCGATCGCCGACGACTTCCTCGGCGCCGTCAAAGCACTCACCGCCAAGGTGGTTGTCGGCGATCCGCTCGACGACCGCACCATGGTGGGCGCGATGATCTCCGCCGACCATGTGGCCAAGGTCACCGGCTACGTGACGGCAGCGGAAAACGACGGCGGCCGGATCTATTGCGGCGGCAAGCAGCTTGCTGCGAGCGCCGGCCAGTATCTTGATCCGACAATCGTTCGCGACGTCACCGAAGACATGGCCATTGCGCGCGAGGAAGTGTTCGGTCCGGTGCTCTCGGTGCTGACTTTTGAATCGATTGAAAGGGCGTTGCACATCGCCAACAACACGCCCTATGGTCTGTCGGCGGGCGTGTGGAGCGCCAGCATCGATACCTGCATGTCGGTGGCGCGGAATGTGCGTTCGGGAACCGTTTGGGTGAACACGTTCATGGAAGGTTATCCCGAACTGCCTTTCGGTGGCTACAAGCAGTCCGGTCTCGGACGCGAACTCGGCAAGCGCGCCGTCGAGGATTATACCGAGGAAAAGACAATCCAGTTTCATCGCGGTCAGCGCACCGGATGGTGGGTCGGCTGAGTTGGGAAGAACCCGGTGGCCATCCGCCGGTCGTTGTAAGTTCAACAAGGGAGGAAGTACATGTTGCGCAAACTGCTTATCGGGACGGCTCTCGCAGCGGGCGTTGGGTTCGCGGCCCATGCCGAGGACGTCAAGGAAGTCCAGATGCTGCATTGGTGGACGTCGGGCGGCGAAGCTGCCGCGCTGAACGTCCTCAAGCAGGATCTGGCCAAGGAAGGCTTTGCCTGGAAGGACGTGCCGGTGGCCGGCGGTGGCGGCGACGCCGCCATGACCGCGCTGAAGGCGATGGTGGCGGCCGGCAACTACCCGACCGCCTCGCAGATGCTTGGCTATACCGTGCTCGACTACGCCGCGGCCGGCGTCATGGGCGACCTGACCGAGACGGCGATAAAGGAAGGCTGGGACAAGTCCGTTCCCGCCGCCCTGCAGAAATTCTCCGTCTATGACGGCAAGTGGGTCGCGGCTCCGGTCAACGTCCACTCGGTCAACTGGCTGTGGATCAACAAGGCGGTGATGGACAAGATCGGCGGCACCGAGCCCAAGACCTTCGACGACTTCATCGCGCTGCTCGACAAGGCCAAGGCGGCGGGCGTCATCCCGCTCGCGCTGGGCGGCCAGAACTGGCAGGAAGCGACCATGTTCGACTCGGTCGTGCTGTCGACCGGCGGGCCTGAGTTCTACAAGAAGGCCTTCAACGACCTCGACGAGGAATCCCTCAAGTCCGACACGATGAAGAAGTCGTTCGACAACCTCGCCAAGCTCGTCACCTATGTCGACCCGAACTTCTCAGGCCGCGACTGGAACCTCGCCACCGCCATGGTCATCAAGGGCGATGCGCTGGTGCAGGTGATGGGCGACTGGGCCAAGGGCGAATTCAACGCCGCCAAGAAGGTCCCGGGCACCGACTTTCTCTGCTATCGCTTCCCGGGCACCGACGGCAGCGTGATCTACAACTCCGACATGTTCGGCATGTTCAAGGTTCCGGAAGACCGCAAGGCCGCCCAGATCGCTCTGGCCACCGCAACTCTGTCGAAGAGCTTCCAGTCGGCCTTCAACGTGGTCAAGGGCTCGGTCCCGGCCCGCACCGACGTGCCGGACACCGACTTCGACGCATGCGGCAAGAAGGGCATGGCCGATTTGAAGGCCGCCAATGAAGGCGGCACGCTGTTCGGCTCGCTGGCGCAAGGCTACGGCGCCCCTCCGGCGGTTGCCAACGCCTACAAGGATGTTGTCTCGAAGTTCGTCCACGGCCAGATCAAGACCTCGGACGAGGCCGTGACCCAACTGGTCAGTGCGATCGAAGACGCCAAGTAAGCACCCGCCCATGTGAACGATCTCCCCGGCGCAGGCCGGGGAGATCCCTTGCGGAGGGGTTTGGCGGTTGCGCTGACCGGCACGCTTCGTGCCGGAGGACGCGACGACAGAATTCCGGACCCGCGATACGGAATGGATCGATGAGCATAGTTGCTGAAACCAGTATCACGCTGACGCCGGAGCACGGTGCCCGTCCGGGCGCCACGGTGCGCTCGCGCCTGCAGGACGCGCTGCCGAAGCTCGTGCTGGCGCCGAGCTTCGCCGCCACCGTCGTCTTCGTCTACGGCTTCATCCTGTGGACGATCTATCTGTCCTTCACCAATTCCAAGACCTTTCCCTCCTATGCGATCACCGGGCCACGCGCCTATCAGCGGCTGTGGCGCTGGACTTTCGAAAGCGATCCGCCGTCCTCCTGGTACACCTCGATCACCAATATGGGGATTTTTGGCTTCCTCTATATTTCCATCTGCCTGGCGCTCGGGCTGTTCCTGGCGATCCTGCTTGACCAGAAGATCCGCGGCGAAGGCATGTTGCGGCCGATCTATCTCTACCCGATGGCACTGTCCTTCATCGTCACCGGCGTTGCCTGGAAATGGTTTCTCGACCCCGGCCTTGGCCTCGAGCAGACGCTGCACCAATGGGGCTGGACGAGCTTCCATTTCGACTGGATCAAGAACAAGGACTTCGTCATCTACACTGTGGTCATCGCCGGTGTCTGGCAGGCGTCAGGCTTCATCATGGCGATGTTCCTGGCCGGCCTGCGCGGCATCGACGGCGAGATCCTGAAGGCGGCGCAGATCGACGGCGCCACCACGTTCCAGCTCTACCGTCGCATCGTCATCCCGCTGCTGCGGCCGATCTTTCTGTCCGCCTTGATCGTGCTCGCGCATCTCGCCATCAAGTCCTATGATCTGGTCGTCGCGCTGACCAGCGGCGGGCCGGGCGGCTCGGCCTGGCTGCCGTCGAACTTCATGTATGAGTACACCTTCAAGCGCAACGAAATGGCCGTCGGCTCGGCCAGCGCCGTGATCATGCTGATGACTATCACCGCGATCATCGTTCCCTATCTCTATTCCGAGCTTCGGGAGAAGCCGCGATGAGCGCCATAGCCACTCCTGCTCGCCAGAGCACTGGCGGTATCCGCGCCAGGACGGTCAACCGTATCGTCATCTACGGGCTGCTGGCGCTGTTTGCGCTGTTCTATCTGATGCCGCTGTTCGTCATGCTGGTGACCTCGTTCAAGACCATGGACGAAATCCAGAACGGCAACATGCTGGCGCTGCCGCAGGCGCCGACCTTCGCCCCCTGGATAAGGGCATGGAGCGAGGTCTGCTCGGGTCTCACCTGCGTCGGCATGAAGGGTTATTTCTGGAACTCGATCAAGATGGTGGTTCCGGCGGTCATCATCTCGACCCTGCTCGGCGCGCTCAACGGCTATGTGCTGACGAAGTGGCGCTTTCGTGGGGCGACGCTGGTGTTCGGGCTGATGCTGTTTGCCTGCTTCATCCCGTTCCAGTCCGTGCTCTTGCCGATGGCAACGATCCTCGGCAGCCTCGGCCGGTTCGGCGTCAAGCTGCAGAACGCGACCGGCTTCACCTTCGGCTTCGGCAATCCAACCGTGAACCTGGTGTTCGTTCACGTCGTCTACGGCATCGGCTTCACCACCCTGTTCTTCCGCAATTATTACGAAGCGTTTCCGAACGAGCTGGTGAAGGCGGCGCAGATCGACGGCGCCAGCTTCTTCCAGATCTTCCGGCGCATCATGCTGCCCAACTCGCTGCCGATCATCGTGGTGACGGTGATCTACCAGTTCACCAACATCTGGAACGACTTCCTCTTCGCCTCCGCCTATGCCGGCTCAGGCGACGTGATGCCGATGACGGTGGCGCTGAACAACGTCGTCAACACCTCGACCGGCGTCGTCGAATACAACGTCAATATGGCGGCGGCGATGATCGCCGCGCTGCCGACGCTCCTCGTCTATGTGCTCGCTGGCCGCTATTTCGTGCGCGGCCTTATGGCCGGCGCCGTCAAAGGATAATCGCATGGCTTTTCTGGAAATTGACGGGCTGAAGAAGCGGTTCGGAGCGGTCGAGATCCTGAAAGGCATCGACCTCGACCTGGAAAAGGGCGGCTTCCTCGTGCTGGTCGGGCCTTCCGGTTGCGGCAAGTCCACGCTGCTCAACACCATTGCCGGCCTGGAAACCATCACCGAAGGGGAAATCCGCGTCGACGGACGCACGATCAACGATCTCCACCCCTCCAAGCGCGACATCGCCATGGTGTTCCAGAGCTACGCGCTCTATCCGAACATGACGGTGGCCGGGAATATTGCCTTCGGCATGGAGATGCGCGGCGTGCCGGCCGATGAGCGCCAGAAAGCGATCGACAAGGTGGCAAAGGTCCTGCAGATCGGCCATTTGCTGAAGCGCAAGCCAAGCCAGCTTTCCGGCGGCCAGCGCCAGCGGGTCGCCATGGGTCGGGCGCTGGTGCGCGATCCAAAGCTGTTCCTGTTCGACGAGCCTTTGTCCAATCTCGACGCCAAGCTGCGCGTCGACATGCGCATCGAGATCAAGCGCCTGCACGCCACCACCGGCACCACCATCGTCTACGTCACGCACGACCAGATCGAGGCGATGACGCTGGCCACCAAGATCGCGGTGATGCGCGACGGCGAGGTGCAGCAGTTCGGCACACCTGCTGAAATCTATAACAATCCGGTCAACCTGTTTGTTGCCGACTTCATGGGCTCGCCGGCGATGAACCTGATCCCGGCGACGATCGGCAGCAACGGATCCGGCTTCTCCGTCGTCATGGAGCGCGAGGCGCGCCAGCCGATTTCGCTGCCGCTGGCCAATGCGCCGGCCGGCCTGTCGGCATTCCACGGAAAACCAATCATCTTCGGCGTCCGCCCGGAAGCACTGACCGATCCCGAAGGCGCCGAACGCAACGCCTCGAACATCGCCCGCGCCGACTGTCATATCGAGGTCATCGAGCCGGCCGGCTCGGATACGTTCGCGGTCACCAATCTCGGCGGCAAGGCGGTGGTGGCGCGGCTGCGCGCCGATGCCAACATCCAGCCCGGCACGGTCACGCCGCTCGCCTTCAACCTGACCAAGGCGGTGTTCTTCGATCCGGCGACCGAGAAACGCATCGTCTGACCGCCATGACAAATCCAGACATCGTCATCATCGGCTCCGGCATCGGCGGCGCCACGATCGCCTCCGGCCTTGCCGGCAGTGGCGCCTCGATTCTGATGCTGGAGCGCGGCGAAGCCCTGCCGGCAACCCCGCACGCACGCGACACCCGCGCAATCTTCGTCGATGGCCACTATAGGCCGAAGGAGATGTGGCTCGAGGCCGGCGCAGCGCCTTTCAACCCGGGCAATTACTACTATGTCGGCGGCAATTCGAAATTCTACGGCGCGGTGCTGATCCGCTACCGCAGGGAAGACTTTTCGGAGATGGAGCACTATGGCGGCATCTCGCCGGCCTGGCCCTTTTCCTACGAGGAATTCGAACCCTGGTATTCCAGGGCCGAGCAGCTGTTCCGCGTGCGCGGTGCACTCGGTGAAGACCCGACCGAGCCATTCCACTCGATGCCCTACCCTTTCGGGCCGGTGCCGGACGAGCCGCCGATCGCGCGTGCCCGCGCCGAGCTCAGGAGCCTGGGCCTGCACCCGGCATCGCTGCCGCTCGGCGTCGACATCGAAGCCTGGCTGAAGGACGGCAGCACGCCGTGGGACGCGTTTCCTAACACCGGCGCCGGCAAGGTCGACGCCCAAACGGGGCCGCTGGCCGTCGCCCTTGCCGACCAGAACATCAAGCTGGAGACCGGCGCCCACGTCGAACATCTCGAGGCATCGCCGGATGCGAGGACAATCGCTGCCGTCCATTATCGACAGAACGGTACGCTGAAGAAAGTCGCGCCGAAGTTGGTCATCCTATCGGCCGGCGCAGTCAATTCCGCCGCCATCTTGCTGCGCTCGCCCACCCCTCAGGGCAGAGGCGGTGGCAAAGGCCTGGCCAACCGCTCCGACCAGGTCGGCCGCAACTTCATGAACCACAATTCGAGCGCCATGCTGGCGATCGATCCACGCCGCCGGAACAAATCCGTCTACCAGAAGACGCTGATGCTGAACGATTATTATCTGTCCGACGGCAGGGGCGGCAAGCCGCTCGGCAATGTCCAGCTCCTCGGCAAGATCGACGGCAATATCCTCAAGGCCAATGTCAGGCGCGCGCCCAAATTCGCGCTCGATTTCATGGCCGGCCACGCCGTCGACTGGTATCTGATGTGTGAAGACCTGCCCGATCCCGAGAGCCGCATCATGGTCGACGGCAAGGACATCGTCATGCAGTGGCGGCGCTCCAACATGCAGTCGCTCGACGGACTGACCAAGGTGATGCGCGAGAATTTCCGCGCCTGCGGCTATCCGATCGTCCTGTCGCGGCCGTTTGACAAGCGCACGCCCTCGCATCAGTGCGGCACGGTGAAGATGGGCAACGATCCAGCGACCTCGCCGCTGGATCCGTTCTGCCGCTCCTTCGACCACAGCAATTTGTTTGTCGTCGATGCCGGCTTCCTGCCGAATTCGGCCGCCGTCAATCCGGCGCTGTCGATCGCCGCACAGGCGCTGCGCGTCGCCGACCACATCCGCAAGACGGAGCTTGCAACATGAGCCGCCCCGCAGCCATCGTCACCGGCGGCGCGCGCGGCATCGGCCTTGCTTGCGCCGAGGCGCTGGCCGATGCAGGCTTCGACATCCTCGTTGCCGACCTTGCCGACGAAGCCGCCGACGGGCTCGCCGCCGACATCACCGGGCGCGGCGCGAAATTGGCCTATGCCAGCAGCGACATCGCCGACCTCGACGGCCATGCAGCGCTGATCGATGCCGCGACAAGCGCCTTCGGCCGCATCGACTGCCTGGTCAACAATGCTGGCATCGGCACTGTCCTGCGCGGCGATCTGCTCGAGCTCAAGCCGGAAAATTTCGACCGGGTGCTCGGCATCAATCTGCGCGGCACGGTGTTCCTCAGCCAGGCCGTCGCCAAAGCGATGCTAGGCCTGCCGGGCGATGGTGCGAGATCGATCATCACCGTCACCTCGGTCAGTGCCGCCATGGCCTCGCCGGAACGTTCCGACTACTGCATTTCCAAGGCCGGGCTTTCGATGTGGGTGAAGAACCTGGCGCTGCGGCTTGCCACCGAAAACATCGCCGTGTTCGAGGTGCGGCCGGGCATCATCCGCACCGAGATGACCGCGGGTGTCACTGCCAAATATGACGCGCTGATCGAGGGCGGGCTGGTGCCGGCGATGCGCTGGGGCGAGGGCCAGGATATCGGTGCCGCCGTGGCGGCGCTCGCAGGCGGCAAGCTCGGCTTTTCGACCGGCTCGGTCATCAATGTCGACGGCGCGCTGTCGGTGCCGAGGCTATGAACAGGTGATGCCATGACCGACTTCATAATCATCGGCGCCGGCCCGGCCGGCTGCGTACTCGCCAACCGGCTGAGCGAAGATCCGTCGCATCAGGTGCTGCTGCTCGAAGCCGGCGGCAAGGACTGGCATCCGCTGATCCACATGCCGGCCGGTTTTGCCAGGATGACCAAGGGCATCGCCGCCTGGGGCTGGTCGACTGTGCCGCAAAAGCACATGAACGACCGCGTCTTCCGATACACGCAGGCCAAGGTGATCGGTGGCGGCTCGTCGATCAACGCCCAGATCTATACGCGCGGCAACGCCCGCGACTACGACGCCTGGGAGAAGGAAGAAGGTCTTGCCGGCTGGGGCTATCGCGACGTGCTGCCCTATTTCAAACGCGCCGAGAACAATCAACGTTATGCCAACGATTTTCACGGCGACCAGGGGCCGCTCGGCGTGTCGAACCCGATCGCGCCGCTGCCGATCTGCGAGGCCTATTTCCGCGCCGGGCAGGAGATGGGCATCCCCTTCAATCCCGACTTCAACGGCGCCAGCCAGGAGGGCGTCGGCTATTACCAATTGACGCAGAAGGACGCAAAACGCTCTTCGGCCTCGGTCGCTTATCTCCGGCCGATCCGCGAACGCAAGAACCTGACGGTCAGGACCGGCGTTCTGGTGACGCGCATCGTCGTCGACAAGGGCCGCGCCATCGGCGTCGAGATCGTCGACAGGCCGGGCGGTCAGCCAGCGATCCTGCGCGCCGAACGCGAGGTGATCGTCTCATCCGGCGCCATCGGCTCGCCAAAGCTTTTGATGCAGTCGGGCATCGGCCCGGCCGACCATTTGAAAGCGGTCGGCGTGACGCCTGTGCACGACCTGCCAGGCGTCGGCTCCAATCTGCAGGATCATCTCGACCTGTTCGTCATCGCCGAATGCACCGGCGATCACACTTACGACAACTACGCCAAGCTGCACTGGATGGCGTGGGCCGGCCTTCAGTACCTGCTCCTGAAGAAAGGCCCGGTGGCCTCCAGCCTGTTCGAAACCGGCGGCTTCTGGTACGCCGATCCGACCGCCGCCTCTCCCGATATCCAGCTGCATCTCGGCCTCGGCTCCGGCATCGAGGCCGGCGTCGAGAAGCTGAACAATCCGGGCGTGACACTGAATTCGGCCTTCCTGCGCCCGCGCTCGCGCGGCACGGTGCGGCTGAACAGTGCCGACCCGGCAGACCGCCCGCTGATCGATCCGAACTATTGGTCCGATCCCTATGACCGCGACATGTCGATCAAGGGGCTGAGGCTGGCGCGCGAGATCATGCGGCAGAAAGCGCTGCAGCCCTATGTGCTGCGCGAGGTACTGCCGGGACCCGACCTGCAGAGCGGCGACGAGCTGTTCGACTACGCCTGCCGCAGTTCCAAGACCGACCACCACCCGGTCGGCACCTGCCGCATGGGCTACGATGCGATGAGCGTCGTGACGCCGGAGCTCAGGCTACGTGGCATCGATGGCCTGCGTGTCTGCGACGCCTCGGTGATGCCGCGCATCCCCTCCTCCAACACCAATGCCCCGACGATCATGGTTGGTGAAAAGGGGGCCGATCTGATCCTTGGCCGCGAGCCGCTGCCGCCGGCGGTGTTTTCCACCAACCGAGCGGCATGAGGGACAAGGAATGATCCGGCACTGTGTTTTCGTCAGATTCCGCAACGATGTCGCTAACGCCGAGCGGGCGGCGATCCATGCCGATCTCGAAGCGTTGCGGTCGATGATCGACGGCATGGGCAAGGTCGAATTCAGCGCCAACACCAGCCCCGAACCCTTCGCCCGCGGCTTCACGCACGGCTTCACCATCGACTTTCGCGATGCCGCCACGCGCGATGCCTATCTCGTGCATGAAGCGCATCAGCGAGCCGGCACCCGGCTGGTGGCGGCGCTCGAAGGCGGCACGGACGGCCTGATGGTGTTCGACCTGGAGATCGCGTGACTATCCCATTCTCAGCGCAACGACGCCGGCAACGATGCTAAGCACCGCGGCACCTCGCCATGCCGTCATCTTCTCGCCGAGCGCGAACACCGAGATCATCATGGCGAACAGGATCGATGTTTCGCGCAGCGACGCCACCGAGGCGATCGGCGCCTTGGTCATCGCCCACATCACGATCCAGTAGGCGCCGCCGCTGAGCACGCCGGTATAGATTCCGGGCTTCCAGTCGCGCGCCAGCACCGGCAGCGCCTGTGGTCCGCGAAAGACGACGCATAGCACCAGCGCCCACAGCGCATCGCAGACGAACAGCCAGGCGGCATAACTCGACGCGGTGGCGGCCAGCCGCGCGCCGCTGCCGTCCGACAGCGTGTAGCTGGCGATGAAGATCGATGTGCCCAGCGCGAAGCCGACGGCGCGCAGGTTCAATTTCTCCAGATGCGCGCCGCCGCGAAACGACAGCACCAGCGTGCCCGCCGACAACAAGAGGATGCCGAGAATGGCGAGCGGCGCCGGCATCTCGGCAACCACCACAACGCCCCCCAAAGCGGCCAGCAATGGCGCGGTGCCGCGCGCCAGCGGATAGGTCTGGGCGAAATCGCCGGCCTTGTAGGCGCCGATCAGGAACGTCCTGTAGCCCATGTGGAAGACAACCGAGGCGAGGATGTATGGCCACACTTCCGGCTTCGGCACCTCGACGAAAGGCAACGTCACCAGCGCAGCGGCACCCATGCCGAGCGTCATCAGTGTGATCGACAGGAAACGGTCGAGATGGACCTTGACCAGCGCGTTCCAGATCGCATGCATGGATGCGGCGGCGAGCACCGCGAAAAAGACAAACAGGCTCATCGGCGGTTCATCCGCCGCCCGTCCCGATGACGATCGGCGTCTCCAGGTCGATATCGACCCAGAGCGGAAAATGGTCGGAAGCGATTTGGCCGATATCGGCGCTGACCGAGCGCACGCGCCCGGCAAACATGCCGCCGACGAAGCAATGGTCGAGCCGGCGCTTTGCCAGCCTGCCATCGATAGTCTTCACATGGGTGTGGAAATCCGCTGTCGGTTCCATTGCGACGGCGGCGGCATCGACAAAACCGTCGAGATAGGCGGCACCGCGATGATAGGGCGCGCTGCCGACAATGCGCCGGTACTCGGCGCTATCCGGCTCCATGTTGAAGTCGCCCAACCAGATCGCCGCTACGGGGTTTTCTGGCTCCTGTTCGCCATTGCTCCAGTTGCGCGCCGGCTCGTCGTCGGCGCCGCTCCATGGACCGCCCTCGGACGGCGCGCTGCGATGCTCGGCGAGCAAATAGTCGATCTGCTCCAGCCGCTCCTCGGCCGCGATATGCGCCAGATGCAACGACAGCACCCGCACCGGACCGGCAGGGGCGCGGATCATGCATTCGAGTGCGGCATTGCGGGTGTTGAGCGGCCGCAGCGTGCGCCTGAGCGGCAGCGTATGCAGCCGCGACCAGACGATCGGCAGCTTCGACAGAACCATGGTGCCGAATTGCCGCCGCCGGTTGACGATGCGGCCGTCACGCCTGTGGCTGGCATCCATGTCGAAGGCCGGGCCGTAGACCCAATGGTAGTCGGGCAGCAATCGCGAAAGAAGTTCCGGCTGGTCGTCCTCGTTGCTGCGTAACCAGTGCCGCTCGACTTCCTGCAAGGCGATGATGTCGGCACCGGCGACGACCTTGGCGCAACGCGCCAGATCGTAGCGGCCATCGCCGCCGAAGCCGTACTGGATGTTATAGCTGACCAGCTTCATTGCTTATCCGGCTCAGTTTCCTGCTGGCAGTAGCCGTTCGGTGGATTGGTTGCAATGTGCAGCCGGACGGAGGGAGCTTGGGCCAGATGCTAAGTCGTCAGTGGCTGGAACCGCCCGGGCGGGGATGCCGCCAGTTCCGACCAGTCGATCTCTTCCTCGAGGCGGTGGTAGGCCTCGTCGCCGATCGTTCCGTCGATGCGCAGGCGCTCCAGTGCATCGCGCTGGCTCTTGATGGCATAAAGACGCAACCTGTCATACTCGGTCGCCGCCTGGGCATCCTCCGGGTTCTCGGCGATGGCGCGCTGGGCGGCATATTGCTCGCGCACCGCCCCCGCGGCGCTCGACGTCTTGCCGCTGAGCACGTCGAGCGCAGCCTGCATGATGGCGACGCGCGCCTGCGCCACCTCCCGGTCGACCGTCTGGTCGGGCTTGAGATTGAGCACGCTGAGCAACGGCTTCAGGCTGACGCCTTGCAGCACCAGCGTGCCGAGCACGACCGTGAAAGCGGCGAGCACGATCGGATCACGGCCCGGAAAGTCGGCCGGCAAGGCGAAGGCTGCCGCAAGCGTCACCAGGCCGCGCATGCCGCACCAGCCGATAAGCACGCCGCCGCGAAATGTCGGTGCGTCCTTCCGCCTGTCCTCGTCGCCCAGACGTGCCAGCGCTCTGAGGATCGCGCCGCAGCCCAGCACCCAGACGAGCCGCGATACGATGACAATGGCCAGCACCGCCAGGGCAAAGACGAACGCCTCGCTTTGTCCTTGCTCGGCAAGTCGACCGACAATCGATCGCGCTTGCAGGCCCATCAGGACGAAGGCCAGGACGTTGAGCACGAACACCGCCGTCTCCCAGACCGAGTAGGAACTGACACGATTCCTTGCCGGCATGCGGCGCGGCGATGTACGGGCGATCGTCATGGCATAGACGACGATCGTGATGATGGCGGACAGCCCTATCCTGTCGGCCAGGATCCAGACGCCAAAGGTTGAGGCGAATTGCACCACGGTGCCGCTCGCCGGGTCGTCGATACGGCCGAGTATGGCGAGAGACAACCGGCCTAGCACATAGCCTGCGGCAAGGCTGCCGACCGTCGACAGCAGGATCATTGGTACGGCACTGCTCAACAGGATGGAGCCGGCGGCTGCGGAAACCGACATTCGGTAGATCAGCAGTGCCGTCGCGTCATTGAGAAGGCTCTCGCCTTCCAGGATGGCGGTGATGCGGTGCGGTACCTTGAACTGCCCGAGCACGGCCGCCGCTGCCACCGCATCGGGCGGCGCCACAATCGCGCCAAGCGCTATGGCGGCGGCGACGGGCAGGCCTGCCATCGTCCAGCCCACCAGAGCGACCGCCACCGTGGTGAAGATGACGGCGCCAAGCGCCAGCAGGATGAGCGAAACCTTGTAGCGGTTGAGATCGCGCAGCGACGTGTCGTAGGCCGCGTCGAGCAGAACCGGCGCGATGAACAGAGCGAGCGCCAGCTCCGGGTCGATCTCGATGGTCGGGGCAAACGGCAGGAAGGCGATGCCAGCGCCGGCCAGCGCCAACAATGAAGGATAGGGAATCTGCAGACGCCGCGACAGCGCGGTCAGGACGACCGCGATGAGAAGCAGGACAAGGGTGAGTTCAAAAAGCGCCATGCCTTATCGTAGCGGTGAAGCCGGGCGATTGGCACTGCAAAAACGGCAACGGCTTTGGCTGATGGTGAGTGGTGATTGGTGAATGGCTGCGTGTAGAGGAATTTGGCGCGTAAAGCGCATTCTCACTATTCACTATTCACTATTCCCTCTTCCCTCTTCCCTAATGCAGCACCAGCATGTCGCCCGACGAGAACGAAATCTCGGCCTTTTCGCCGACGGCCGGCGGCGGCGTGGCCGGGCTGTTGAACGTGTCTAGCGAGACGGTGCTGCCGCCGATGCCGACGCGCACCCGGATCACCGAGCCGAGGAAATGCACCTCGGCGATTTCGCCCGAAAGGCTGGAGTCGCGGCCGGGGTGGCGGCCGAGCGAAATCGCTTCCGGACGCAGTGCCAACGACAGCGTGTCGCCGGATTTCGAGCCGTTGAGCTTGCCCTTGAGCGAAACCTCTTGCGAATTGACGCGCACCTTGCCCGAAGCCGCGTCGGTGACCGTGCCTTCAAGCACGTTCAGCGTGCCGACGAAATTGGCAACGAATTTGGTTGCCGGCCGGTTGTAGATCTCGAACGGCGTGCCTACTTGCTCGGCCTTGCCGCCATACATGACGGCAATGCGGTCGGAGATCGACAGCGCCTCTTCCTGGTCGTGGGTGACGAAGATGGTGGTGATGCCGAGCTTCTTCTGGATCGAGCGGATTTCCTCGCGCAGCGACACGCGCACCTTCGCGTCGAGCGCCGATAGCGGCTCATCGAGCAGCAACAGCTTCGGCTTCGGCGCAATTGCCCGCGCCAGCGCGATGCGCTGCTGCTGGCCGCCGGAAAGCTGGTAGGGATAGCGGTCGCCCATCTGCGGCAGCTTGATGATGTCGAGCATTTCGGCAATGCGCCTGTCGGCATCGGCCTTTGGCATGCCGGCGACCTTCAGCCCGAAGCCGATATTCTGCGCCACGGTGAGGTTCGGAAACAGCGCATAGGCCTGGAACACCATGCCGACATTGCGCTGGTTGGGCTTCAGCCGGGTGATGTCCTTGCCGGCCACGACGATCTTGCCGGCGGACGGCTCTTCGAAACCAGCGACCATGCGGAGCACCGTCGTCTTGCCGCAGCCCGATGGCCCAAGGAAAGAGACGAATTCGCCCGGCTCGACGTCGAGGTTGAAATCCTGCACCACGGTGATGGGGCCGAAGGATTTTCGCACATGCTGGATTGAGAGGAAGGGCTCGGTCATGGCTTTTTCCTTCGGGTCAGTTCGGACGGTTCGCCGATCGCGGCGCGAAACGCGACAGGATCTGGATCAGCGACATGCAGCCCCAGGTGATGGCGAAGGCGATGATGGCAAGCGCCGCCGGCTCGTAGGCTCGGTTAGCGCCGACGTTCTGCAGATAGGGTCCGAAGGCAGGCCGGTTGAGCAGGCTAGCCATGGTGAATTCGCCTATCACGATGGCGAAGGTCAGGAAGGCGCCCGACAGCACCGCGATCAGCACATTGGGCAGGATGACCCGGGTGATGATCGTGCCCCAGCCGGCGCCGAGAATCTGCGCCGCCTCGGTCAGTGTCCGCACGTCGATCGTGCGAAGTCCGGTGTCGACGGCGCGATACATGTAGGGCAGTGCTAGTGTCGCATAACCGATGACCAGCAAGGCATTGGCTCCTGTCTCGCTGCCCAGGAACGGCAGCGGTGAGTTCGACCCGTACATTCTAATGTAGCCGAAGACGATGACGATGGCGGGAATGACCAGCGGCAGCAGCGTGATGAACTCGACGACGGGCCTAAGCTGCGGCATCCGCAGGCGGATCCAATAAGCGGTAGGCACCACGATCAGCACGCCGAGAATGATGGTGAAAACAGCAGCGAGTACGGAATAGCCGAAGGTCGCCTGGAAACGGGGGTCGCCAAACACGACTTTGTACGCATCGAAGGAATAGGCGCCGCGCCGCATGCGCATGGAAAATTCCACCGTCGCGATAAGCGGAATGAAGAAGTAGGCAGCGCCCAGCGCGAAGACGACCCAGGCCCAGAAACGTCCGCTCTTCATTTAAGCCACCTT
The DNA here is from genome assembly GCF_040319475.1 of Mesorhizobium sp. M0904. Classification (NCBI taxonomy): domain Bacteria; kingdom Pseudomonadati; phylum Pseudomonadota; class Alphaproteobacteria; order Hyphomicrobiales; family Phyllobacteriaceae; genus Mesorhizobium; species Mesorhizobium sp. M0904. Next base: position 207,152 of record NZ_JAMYOC010000006.1, read on the forward strand.
TCCGAGCGCGTCCGGAACCAGATGTAGAAGACATTGGCAAGCCCGGTGATGACGATCATACCGAAGGCAATGGCATAGCCGAGATGGGCATTGTGCAGCACGTCACCGCGGATCTGCGCGTAGAGCAGGATAGGGACGATGTTAAGCGAGGAGCCGGTCAGAGCGTAAGCGGTGGCGATGGCACCGAAGGCGTTGGCGAACAAGAGGATGACGGTGCCGAGGAAGCTTGGCCAGATCACCGGAATGACGACCATACGCCAGAACTGCGCCTGGGTCGCGCCAAGCGTTGCCGCCGCTTCGCCCCATTCCTTCTTCAGTCCGTCGATCGCTGGCACGATGATCACCACCATCAGCGGGATCTGGAAATAGACATAGGTCAGTGTCAGGCCCCAGAACGACAGGATGTTGAAACCATGGGCATAAATGTTGAAGCCGACCAAGACGTTGAGCAGCACCGTGGCGAGCCCGAGCCGGCCGAGCGTCGCGAGAAAGGCGAAGGCCAGCGGCACGCCGGCAAAATTGGAGGCCACGCCGGAGAAGGTCAGTGTCGCCGAGCGTATCCACTCCGGCAGCCCGCCGCGCACGATGGCGATGGCAATGGCAAGCCCCGCGAAAGCACCGATCAGCGACGAGGCGAGGCTGACCTTGATTGAGATCCAGTAGGCAGCAACGATCGACGGCTGCGCCAAGGCCGCTATGTTTTCGAAAGTGAATTCGCCGGCATCGTTCCGGAATGCGCCCAGCATCAGATAGAGCGTGGGCAGGATCAGGAACATGATGGCGAAGATGAAGAAAGGCGCAACGCCAAGCCATTGTGTCGGCAGCCTCATGCTGCGGGCGTCGGCAGGAGGCGCGGTCTTCCCGGCAACAGCGTGATCGGACAACGAGATATCGGTCATGCGCCGGCTACCGTCCTGGAGGTATGCCGGGCGGCGATCTAAGCCGCCCGGCTGATCTCAAGTCTTACTTGACGTTGGCGCCGACGACGGCATCCCAGTTCTTGGTGATGGCTTCCTTGGCCTTGCCCTGCTCGTCGAGCGTCGGGAACACCGCGGCTGCATAGGACTCGGCCGGCGGCAGCTTGGCCATCACCTCAGCCGGGAGCTTGCCATTCTTGGCGAGGTCGTTGAAGCGGATCGGGTGACAATAGCCCTTCAGCCAGCCGATCTGGCCTTCGTCGGAATAGAGATATTCCAGCCATAGCTTGGCAGCATTCGGGTGTGGCGCGTAGGCGCTGATCGCCTGAACATAGACGCCGGCGACGACACCGGTCTTCGGCACGACGACGTCGACCGGCGGATTGCCCTTCAGCGTATCGCGGCCGGCAAGCGCGTTATAATCCCAGGTCACCAGGATTGGCGTCTGGCCTTGGGCAAGCGTCGCGGGCTTGCCGATGACCGGCACGAAATTGCCGGCGGCGTTGAGCTTCTTGAAGAAGTCGAGACCAGCCGTGCCGGCGGCTTCGCCGGCGGCCGCACCGCTGGAAAGGCCGGCGGCATAGACGGCCTGGATGGCCTGGTTCGAAGCACGCGGGTCACCGGCGAGCGCCACGGTATTGGCAAATTCCGGCTTCAGCAGGTCGGCCCAGTCGGCCGGCGCTTCCTTGACCAGGTCCTTGTTCACCAGAAACGAAAGCACGCCGTAATAGTCGCCGGTCCAAAAGCCTTCGGCATCCTTGGCGCTGTCCGGGATCGAGTCCCAGGTTGATACTTTATAAGCCTGGATCAGGCCATCCTTCTTTGCGGTCGGGCCGAAGGACAGGCCGACGTCGATAACGTCGGGCGCCTGCGGGCCCTTGTTGTCCTTGTTGGCCTTGATCGCCTCGACCTCGTCGCCGGAGCCGGCATCGGGGTTGAGTTCGTTGATGGTGATTTCCGGGTACTTCGCCTTGAAGCCGTCGATGACGGCGCCATAGCCGCACCAGTCATGCGGCAGCGCGATGGTCGTGAGCTGGCCTTCAGCCTTGGCTGCGGCGACCAGTTCATCCATGGACTGGGCCGACGAGATGGCAGAGGTCGCCATCAGGGCGACGGCCGTAAGGGAAAGCAGTTTTCCCGTGAATTTGAACATGTGTTCTCTCCGTTGAACTGACGCCGTTGGACGCCTGCGATGCGGTATCGTTTTCGTGTGACAGCCAGATGAAAGCTCTGTGAAAGCGATGCCCTGCAGTACGAAAAAGTAAACTCTTTTTAACCGGCTGTAGCAATCGCTACGCGGCTATTTTTCCGGCTAACTAGTTTCGGCCTTGCCGTTCATCCTTTCCCCCTTTCTTCGCCTCTTTTCCAAAGTGGATTTCCAATGCGGAAGTTGTCTCAGACGGCGCCGGCGATGGCGTTTTCGAGCAGCGTCAGCGCCGCCTTCTTGGTCAGCTTGACCGGGTTGCCGCCGGCGGTCGGGTCGACCACCGCCATGTCGGCGATCAGGCCCTTGCGCTTCTTGTCCATGTCGAGCTCCTTGATCAGGCCGGGCAGCGCATGCGGCACCTTGAGCTCTTTGCGCAGCTTGATGACAGCCTTGGCAAAGCCGTCGAACCCGCCCTTGATGCCGCAATAGGCGGCGAGCCGGGCGATGCGCGGCTCGATCGCCTCGCGGTTGAAGGCCAGCACATAGGGCATGAACACGGCGTTGGTCATGCCGTGGTGGGTGTCGTAGAGCGCACCGATCGGATGCGACAGCGAGTGAATCGCGCCAAGCCCTTTCTGGAAGGCGGCGGCCCCCATGGCGGCCGCGCTCATCATGTTGGCGCGGGCGACCAGATCCTTGCCGTTGGCATAGGCTTTCGGCAGGTTTTCGAAGACCAGCCTGATGCCTTCCACCGCGATGCCGTCGGCCATCGGGTGATAGCCCGGCGCACAATAGGCTTCGAGGCAATGGGCAAGCGCATCCATGCCGGTGCCGGCGGTGATGAAGCCGGGCATGCCCACCGACAGCTCCGGATCGGCAATGACGATCGCCGGCAAGAGTTTGGGATGGAAGATGACCTTCTTGGTGTGGGTCGCCTCATTGGTGATGACGCCGGCGCGACCGACCTCCGAGCCGGTGCCGGCCGTGGTCGGCACCGCGATGATCGGCGCGATCGCATCGGCATCGGCGCGCGTCCACCAGTCGCCGACATCCTCGAAATCCCAGACCGGGCGTGTCTGCCCGGCCTGGAAGGCGATCAGCTTGCCGAGGTCGAGCGCCGAGCCGCCGCCAAAGGCGATGACGCCGTCATGCTTGCCCTGCTTGAAAACGGCAATGCCGGCGGTCAGGTTGGAATCGACCGGGTTCGGCTTGACCTCGGAAAACACGCCATACGGCACCTTGGCATCGTCCAGTATTTTCAGCGTCGAAGCCACCACCGGCAGTTTGGCCAGTCCCGGGTCGGTAACGAACAGCGGCCGCTTGATGCCGGTCGCCGCCAGCACCTCCGGCAGCTCCTTGATGCGTCCGGCGCCGAAGCGGACGGTCGTCGGGTAATTCCATTTGGAAACGAGTTTTGTCATTTTTGTCTTTCGAAAAATCAGATGGCTTCGCGCAGATGGTATGATTTCGGCCTGGTCAGATTGTCGTAGCCTATGGCCGACAGTGCCGCGCCCTTGCCGGTGTCCTTGACGCCGGTCCAGACCAGCGCCGGGTCGAGATAGTCGCAGCGGTTCATGAACACGGTGCCGGTCTCGACGCGGTCGCCGATCGCCGCCGCATGCTCAATGTCGCGCGTCCAGATCGAAGCCGTCAGCCCATAGGGGCTGTCGTTCATCAGCGCGATCGCCTCCTCGTCGTTGCGCACCTTCATGATGCCGACGATCGGGCCAAAGCTTTCCTCGCGCATGACGCTCATCTGGTGGTCGACCTGGGTCAGCACTTCCGGCGCCAGATAGGGGGAACCTTGCCTGTCGTTGGCCTCCTTCATATTAATGTGTGCCCTGGCGCCCTTGCGCAACGCCTCGGCCTTCTGCTCGCGGATCAGGTCGGCGAAGCGCGCCTGCGCCATCGGCCCCATGGTGGTCGCCTGGTCGAGCGGATTGCCGACGACGTAGTTCCTGGTCTCGGCAATGAAGCCCTCGACGAATTCATCGTAGACCTTCTCGTGGACATAGACGCGCTCGATGCCGCAGCAGCACTGGCCGGAATTGTAGAAGGCGCCGTCGACCAGATTGGCAACGGCATGGTCCATCTTTGCGTCCGGCAGCACATAGGCCGGATCCTTGCCGCCGAGTTCGAGGCCGAGCGTCATGAAGGTGCCCGCCGCCGCCTTCTCGATGGCGCGGCCGCCGGCGACCGAGCCGGTGAAGTTAACATGGTCGATCTTGCCGGAGCCGAGCAGCCTTTCGGTCTGCGCATGGTTCATGACGAGGTTCTGGAACAGGCCCTTGGGCAGGCCGGCGTTGTCGAACGCCTGCTGAAATCGTTCGCCGACCAACAACGTCTGCGCCGCGTGCTTGAGGATAACGGCGCTGCCCGCCATCAGCGCCGGGACGATGGTGTTGACGGCGGTAAGATAGGGATAGTTCCATGGCGCGATCACCATGACCACGCCGAGCGGCATCTTCTTCACATAGCGCCGAAAGCCGTCCTTGGGATTGGAGGCCAAGACCGGCTTGAGGGCCGCCTCGGCGATCTCGACCATGTAGCTGACACGTTCCCTGACGCCGCCGAACTCGCCGCCATAGCGCACCGGGCGGCCCATCTGCCAGGCGATCTCCGGCACGATCTCGCCGGTCATGGCGACCAGCGCTTCCAGCATGGCAAGCATGTATTTGCCGCGCTCGACGACCGGCGTCTCAGCCCACTTCTCCTGCGCCGCCTTGGCACGTTCGGCCGCGGCACCGATCGACTGGTCGGTGGCAAGAGGCCGTTCGGCATAGATCGAACCGTCGACGGGGGATTTTATCTTGACCGTTTCGGTCATGCTTTGGGTCCTCGCATTCTACAATAATGTCGTTGGTTAGCGCCGCCCCTCATCCGCCTGCCGGCACCTTCTCCCGTATACTGACGGGGAGAAGGGACAAGCTCAGCGCCGGGCCCCCTCTCCCCCGTTCTTCACGGGAGAGGCTGAGGGTGAGGAGCGGCGCCAACGTTGCCAGATTATTCAATACCGCTCGAACCCCCTGTGCAGTTCCCAGTCCGTAATCCGGCGGTCGTACTCGAACTGTTCCCAGTGTGCCGTGTGGACGTAATGTTCCAGCACATCGTCGCCGAGCGCCTGCCTCAGCATTTTCGATTCCGCCAGCGTCGCGGTGGCGTCGCGCAATGTCTTTGGAATTTCAGGCAGCTGCGAGGCCTGGTAGGCATCACCGACGAAGGGCTTCTGCAGTTCAAGCTTTTCATCGATGCCGGCAAGCCCGGCCGCGATCAGCGCGGCGAAAGCCAGATAGGGGTTCAAATCGGCGCCGCCGATGCGGCATTCCATGCGGATGCCCTTGGTGCCCTCGCCGCAAAGACGGAAGCCGGCAGTGCGGTTGTCTTCGCTCCACATGATCTTGGTCGGCGCAAAGGTGCCGGCCTGGAAGCGCTTGTAGGAGTTGATGTAGGGCGCCAGGAACCAGGTGAATTCCTTGGCATATTTGAGCTGGCCGGCCGCCCATTGCTGGCCGAGCGTCGACAGCGTCCACTCGGCATTTTTGTCGTAGAACAACGGCGTCTTGCCGTCGGCGCTCCACAGCGAATTATGGACGTGGCTGGAATTGCCGGCGAGCCCGTAATTGTACTTGGCCATGAACGAGATCGCCTTGCCTTCGGACTCGGCGATTTCCTTGGCGCCGTTCTTCAGGATGACGTGGCGGTCGGCCATGTCGAGCGCCTCGGCATAGCGCACGTTGATCTCCTCCTGGCCGGGACCCCACTCGCCCTTCGAATTCTCGATCGGGATGCTGGCCGCCTCCATCTCGTTGCGCAGCCGGCGCATGACGCCTTCTTCCTTGGTGGTGATGCCGATCTGGTAGTCGCCGATGTAGGGCGATGCCGTCTCGAGGCCCTGCCAGTGCTTCCTGCGGGCGGAATCGTAGGTTTCGCTGAACAGATAGAATTCGAGCTCGGAAGCGAAATAGCCGATATAGCCGCGATCCTGCAGCCGCTTGACCTGCTTCTTCAGCATGGCGCGCGGCGAATGCGCTAGGTCGTCATGGGTATGGTGGTCGAGCACGTCGCAGATCACCAGCGCCGTCTTTTCCAGCCACGGAACGCGCCGCAGCGTCGCAAGGTCCGGCTTCATGACGAAATCGCCATAGCCCTTCGACCAGCTCGCCGCCTTGTAGCCGGGCACCGGTTCCATATCGATGTCTGCGGCCAAGAGATAGTTGCAGCCATGCGTCTCGTCATGCGCGGAATCGACGAAATAGCGGGCCAGGAACCGCTTTCCCGCGAGCCGCCCCTGCATGTCGACGATGCAGGCCAGCACCGTGTCGACCTCGCCGCTGGAGACCGCTTGCTTCAACTGATCGAAGGAGAAATTTCCGGCCATTCCTTTGGCACTCCAGCGCTTGTCGTTTCGGGCTTGTCACTTTGAAAAGGAAACGGAAAGCCATGGCCGGCATGATGCCGGCCATGGTCATGAGAGGGCGTCAGGCGCCGGCTTCGCCTATGGCTAGCTCGGCTGCCTTGATCGCCGCCTGGCGCTTTGCGATCTGGTCTCCAATGGGCGGACCCTGGAAGCGGCGGTTCTCGAAACCGAACCAAAGCACCGCAGTCAGCACAATGAAGCCCAGGGTGATATAGAGCACTTTGTCGTTCGGCGGCTGGATGGCGATGTAGAAGATGATCGCCATGCCGATGACCGACAGGATGCAAAACAGCTTGAACAGGCCGGCGCCGAGATTCCATGGGCCGGGGTTCGGCCATTTCTCCGTTCCGAAAGCCATCATGCCGAGCACGATCGGAATGATGAAGGACAGAAACAGGAACACCAATGTCGAATTGACGACGATGGTATAGATGTTCGTGCCGCCGACCGAGATGAACTGGGCAAGAAAGACATAGATGACCTCGAGCACAGCAGCCGTCCAAATCGCATTGACCGGCGTGCGCCAGGTCGGGCTGACCTTGGCTAGCGAGGCCGAGCCGACCGGCATGCCGCCGTCACGCGAAAAGGCGAAAAGCATGCGCGAGGCAGAGGTGACCGTTGCCAGACCGCAGAGGAACTGCGCGATCAGGATGCCCAGATAGAGCAGTGTCTTCAGCCACGCCGGCAAGATTGCGTCCATCGTGGCGAAGAACACGCCCCAGCCCTGCTTGGCGCCGGCCGCCAGATCCGGAATCGCCAGTACGATCGCGCACAGCATCACCCAGCCGATCAGCGACGACCAGAGTACGGACGAAACGATTGCCCGCGGAACCGAGTGGGCCGCCCTCAACGTTTCTTCCGAAGTATGCGCCGACGCGTCATAGCCAGTGATGGTGTAAACCGGCAGCAGCAGGCAGAGCAGGAAGAGATACGTCATGGAATCGGACTGCGGGAAAACACCGCCCCCCGCATCGCCCGAATAGTTCGTGAACGTCCACAGCCGCGTGATGTCGATCGCTGGCGCAAACACCAGGCAAGCGACGATCAGCACGGCTGTCGTTGCCAGGATCAGGAAGCCGGAGGCGTCCGTCAGCATAGCCGTCAACCTGATGCCGAAATGATTGAGCAGCGCCTGCAACACCGTGATGAAGGCGACAAACCCGACGATCTCACCAGGCGTGCCGGTCATGCCGAAGGCTGCGCCGAAAGTGCCGACGAAAAAGAAAGCCGTGCCGATGTTGATCGCACCGAGCACGGTGATCAGGCCGAGCAGGTTGAGCCATGCGGTCAGCCAGCCAGTGAAACGGTTCCCCAGAATAGATGCCCAGTGATAGAGGCCGCCCGCGGTCGGAAATGCAGAGGCGATCTGGGCCATGGCGAGCGCGAAAAGTCCCGAAACCATGCAGCCGACGATCCAGCCGATACCAGCGCCCGCGCCACCGATGGACGATGTCGCTTGCGCGAAGGAATTGATGCCGCCTGAGAGAATGCAGATGATCGAGAACGAGATCGCGAAATTCGAGAAGCGGCTCATGCTTCGAGAAAGTTCCTGAGCATAGCCCATTCCATGGAGAACTTTCAGGTCCTCCTTCTTATCAACTTCAGTGTAACCCGGTGCTACCATTTTGAAGTCCCCTTTTGGTTTCTTAGCTGGCCGATTGAACTGACTTTCCGACTGCGCTTGGTCTGGGGCCATTGGCCGCCTCGGGCTCCAGATTGAGAAAAATGCCGGTGAGCAGATCCGCCCATTTCCGCTGCCCGGCCGCGCCGGAGATCTCGTCGTTGCGGATTTCGATCATCGCGCAAGGCAGCCCGCGCGAGCGCGCATGGCGTTCCAGCGTGAAATAGACCCGGTCGGCCGGCGAATAGGGTTCGTTGACGCCGACGGTGACGCCGGCAAGCCGCTGCAGCGCCGCGATCAGCGGCGCCGCCAGCCGGCGATCCTCGTCATGGATGATGCCGATGTGCCACGGCCGGCTTTTGCCTTTATAGAGCGGCGTGAAGGAATGGATCGAGACCAGCCTGGTCTCCCGCCCGGCCGCCAGGCGCTCGTCGACGATCGTTGCGATCCGCTCGTGAAACGGTCGCCACGCCAGCGCGATGCGCGCCTGCCGCTGGTCGGCCGAAAGTCCCTGGTTGGCCGGGACCACGGTTTTTTCGCTGGCGCTGACCGTCACTATCAGGTCCGGCGCGTCGAGCGGGCGGTTGCAGTCGATGATGAGCCGCGAGATGCAGGTCTCGACCAGCGTCGCATCCAGTGCCTCGGCCATGCGGCGCGCCACCGGCAAGGCGCCGGGATCCCAGGCGATGTGGCGGGAAAGATCCTCGGCGGCAAGGCCGAGCGTTCCGAATTCCGGTGGCAGGAAATTCGAGGCGTGGTCGCAGGTCAGCACGAAAGGGCTCGATCCGCCAGGGTTCGTCACCCTTACGGTTTCAGGCGATGCAAGGCTGGCGGGCCGTGCTGTCTCCATTGTCTGCTGTCCCCGGGGAGCGCTGTATCGTATGTTACGTATTTTGCCTCATTGCGTCCCTGCGGATGATTTCATACAGTTTGGCCGGCTTTGTCAAACGCGATTTCGATAATGCGGTAACGGCACGGCCAGGGTGGGGAAAAACATGGTTTCCAGCATTGCCGAACTGATCTCCGACCGCATGGGCACCATGCCGGCAGGCGAGCGGCGCGCAGCACAAACGCTGATCGCCAGCTATCCGCTGATCGGGCTGAAGACGGTCGCCGAATTCTCGGCTGCCGCCGGCGTGTCGTCGCCGACGATCCTGCGTTTCGTCGCCCGGCTCGGCTTCCAGAACTATCCGGAATTCCAGTCGACGCTGCAAGACGAGCTGGCGGCGCAATTGCAGTCGCCGGCCTCGCGCACGCTCAATCCGCCATCGCCGGGCAGCAGCGCCGTGTCGCCGATGCTGGAAGCGACGCTGGACAATATGCGCGAGACATTCCGGCATCTCTCGGACAAGCAGCTTGCCGACATCGTCGCCAAGCTTGCCGACCGGCGCGGCAAGACATTCCTGATCGGCGGCCGCTTCACCGACCCGCTGGCGCGCTACATGGCGGCCCACCTTGCTATCATCAAACCCAACGTCTTCCATCTCGCCGGCCAGGAAAGCGTCTGGCGCGACCGGCTGATCGACATGGGCAAGCGCGACGTGCTGGTGATCTTCGACATCAGGCGCTATCAGGACAGCCTCGTCCGCTTTGCCGAGACCGCCAACCAGCGCGGCGTGCAGATCGTGCTGTTTACCGACCAGTGGCTGTCGCCGATCGCCCGCTTTGCCCGCCATGTCATCGCCGGGCGCACCGCCGTGCCTTCGGCCTGGGACTCATCCGCCGCCCTTTTCGTCGTTGCCGAAGCGCTGATCGGCGCCGTCACAAGGCAGCTCGAGGCCGACGGCGCCAAACGCATCCGCGAGCTGGAAAGCCTGCGGTAGCGCAGGCTTTTGGAAAAGCACGCTCCTGGCCGCGCCTAGTCAACCAAAAAACTGACCATCTGCAGGATCAGGATCAGCAACAAAACGCCAAAGGCAGACGCCAAAACAGCTGCCAGCAGGACGATGCGTTGTTTCTTACCCACAGCTCCCCCGGGGAAGCATAGCTCCCGTCCACGACGACGAATGTCAGTCCTGCCCTATCGCTCAACCACCGTCCCACGTCATCAAGACCCGCCTGCGGCTTGGCGGAGGAGTAATGACGACTTGCTTCACGCGCGAAATGAACCGCTGGGGCCAAGGTGCTCGCTTGGAGGGACGGCTGCATCATTCATCCGAACCATGTCACGGCCGAATGACCACCTTGCCGTTCGGGCTTAACCATTTCAGCCGCAAACCGTGCCATCGCCGCAGTCCGGATACTTTTGGCGTGGCAAGGATAATCGTAGTTCGGCTAGCCTTGTCGATGCGAAGCCGCTCCTTGAACCATCAGTCAAACAGCGGTGAACTGCGCGGAGGAAATCGATGAGCTATCTGGACGAGCTGTTCTCAGTCGCCGGCAAGACGGCGCTGGTCACCGGCGCCGCGACCGGCATCGGCCGCATGGCGGCGACCGCTCTGGTCAAGGCCGGCGCCACCGTGATGATCGCCTCGCGCAAGGGCGAGGATTGCGTCGGGGTAGCCGGCGAGTTGAACGGCCTTGGCGCGCCCGGCAGGGCGGAAGGTTTTGCCGGCGACGTCTCCAGCGAGGCCGGCATTGCGGCGCTTGTGGCCGAGGTCAGGGGGCGCGGACCGAGCGGCTGCATATCCTGGTCAACAATGCCGGCATCTCCTGGGGGGCGCCGCTGGAAAGCTTTCCCTACCATGCCTGGGCCAAGGTGTTCGGCGTCAATGTGACCGCGGTCTTCCACCTGACGCGCGAGTTGCTGCCACTGCTCGAGGCCGCCGCCAGCGATGCCGACCCGGCCCGGGTGATCAACCTCGGATCGGTGATGGGCACGCAGCCTTTGGCCGAAGATGCCTACTCCTACTCGGCCTCGAAGGCCGAGGTTCACCACCTGACGCGCATCCTGGCGATCGAATTCGCCGCCCGCCGCATCACGGTCAACGCCTTTGCGCCTGGCGCTTTCCGGAGCCGGATGACGGCCTTCGCCACCGGCACCGAAGACCAGGAAAGACATGTCGGCAATCATGTTCCGATCGGCCGCATCGGCGCACCGGATGACATTGCCGGCGCAACGCTCTATTTGTGCAGCCGTGCCGGCAGCTATGTCACCGGCGCCATCCTGTCGATCGATGGCGGGCAGTCGGTGCAACACGGGCTGACATTATTCAAGGAATGAGACGCACGCCATCCGGCGAGTGAAATGCCGGGGGTGAAGATGGAGGACATCAGCGTGGAACCGATCAGTCTCGATGTGCTTCTGGCCAACGTCGGCAAGGAGGTCGGCGTGTCGCCATGGCGGGTCGTCACCCAGCGCATGATCGACCAGTTCGCCGATGCCACCGACGACCATCAGTTCATCCATTGCGATCCGGAACGCGCCAGCCGCGAAACGCCGTTCGGCGGCACCATCGCGCATGGCTTCCTGTCGCTTTCGCTGTTGTCGGCGATGACCTTCGAAACCATGCCGCCGCTGGAAAACAGCAAGATGGGCGTCAATCATGGCTTCGATTCGCTGCGCTTCCTGGCGCCGGTGAAGACCGGCTCGCGCATCCGCACCCGTTTCGTGCTGGCTGACGTCAAGGTCAGGCCGTCCGGCTGGGTGCAGACGGCGCACGACGTGACTATCGAGATCGAGGGCTCGAAAAAACCGGCGCTGACCGCGCGCTGGCTGACGCTGACGCTGATCGAACGCCAACCGGAAGCGGTTTGACTGGCATCCAACGCCCGGGGACCTAAATCTGTTTGGCTTCGGCCGCGACATACTTCATATGGCGGCGGACCTGCAGCGCAATGTAGACGACCAGTGAGCAACCGATTGGAAACACGATCTCGTTGAGGCCGGTTGCGATCGCCTGCGGCAGTGCGAGAGCAGCGTCATTTGCCGCGGCCGTCTCAATCGTCAGCACCGTGATGCCGCCGCCGAATACCGAGCCTATCAGGGCGCCTGCCAGCGCGAAATGGAGCGGACGCGGTTCTTCCTTCGATGCCAGCGACGCCAGTATCCAGCCGAGCAGCCCGTATTCGATCGCCCGCAGCACACCCAAGGTCGTGAGCGACAGGATGGCCGGCTTTGCCGCCGCGTCCAGCGCGCTGAGCATGACCTTTTGCGTCCCTTTGGCGATGCCCATCGCCAGTGGCGCTGAAATCGCGCTGATCAAGCCGCCGAGCGAGGCTCGCACCTTGGTGAGTGCCGTGCCGAGGCTGACGCCGGCGCAGACGAAGAACGACCAGGTCACGCCTTGCGCCAGTTCGATCAGAACCTGCGTCGTCGCGGGGTAGGCACCTGCCGCAAATCTGACGGTCAGAATGAGAGCTTCCATGGCGAAGCCAAGCGCGATCGCCAGCCATGCGACCATGACGACGCGCCTGAGCGCCATCCTGGCGCGATGGGAAAGCGGGTCCACGTCCGGCACGCCGGACGAAAGCTCAGTTCCGGTCATAACGGCCTCCCGAAACGAAATTCTTGCAGAGCCGCGAATTAGTCTTTGTCTGTAACAGTCCGATGTTGCCGGCTTTATTGCCGGGTTACATGGGTATTGCCACAGTCAAGCTTCTGCTTGGTGCCACCCTTGCCCGACGCCGTACAGCGTATATATGCTGCATCCAGCCATCAGTCATAAGGCAGTAGAAAGTTGCAGCTAAGCGTCCAGGAGCGCCGCGAAAAACAAAAGGCCGAACTGCGTTCCGAACTTGTCGACGCCGCGCACAAGCTTGTCCAGGAAGAAGGCTATGACGGCCTCACCATCCGCAAGCTCGCAGAGCGCGTTGGCTATGCGCCGATGTCGGTCTATTCCTATTTCGCCGACAAGCAGGACATCCTGTTCGCGCTGGCCGAGGATGCCTTCGAGACCTTGACCAGGCGCATCGCAAATCATACGGCCGACGACCCGATCGAGGCGCTCAAGGCGGTGCTTGTCGAATACGCCGCCTTTGGGCTGGAAAATCCCAACGAATACCGCACCGTCTTCATGACCGAAAAAGTCAGGCCGCCAGCCGGAAAGACCTTCGCCGAAATGGAGAGCGGCAACCCGGCGATGAAAGTGCTGATCGCGAGGGTCGAAGCCTGCGTTGCCGCCGGCAGGCTCAAAGGCGATCCACGCGCCATCGCTACCATGCTGTGGGCGGTCGGCCACGGCGCCATCTCGCTGCTGATCACCTTCCCGTTCTACCCGTTCGGCGACCAGACGACGTTCATCACACGGATCGGCGACATCATGCTCGAGGCCATCGCCGCGCACGAGATTGCGCCGCTCACGCCGTCGGTCAACTGCTGAAGAGCGGCGCTCCTCCCGATCTGCAGGATCTTCTCCGAACGTTCTGCGCTGCGGCGCCGAGCGTTCGGCAATTCTCCGTACGCGTACGATTTTGCTTGAACACCGGGAGTTCAGGGCGTATCTGTACGCAGTTCCGTACACGTACGAGAAATTCAATAGCTGAACCGGAGACCGACGATGAAGAAGGCAGTCCTCACGCTCGCCGCCCTGCTGGCACTCTCTGGCGCCGCATTTGCCGGCAGCAGTCAGCCAGCCAAGCAAGAAGCGGCCTGCATCGACACCAAGGCCGATGTGAAGCTCGATTGCGCGCCGACCGGATCGCTTGAAAACGCCGATGCCCCGACACACAAGGCCGGCAGCAAGGGCCCGAGACTCGGCATCGGCATCGACCCGTGGATCGTGCCAAGCAGCTTCTGAGCCGGTCGGGCGACAATACGCGGTAAGGAAACGAAAGGGCGGCAGGACTTTCCGGCCGCCGATCTTGTCTGCTTCAGCCCTGCTTTATCGCGGCGTGCAGATCACTTCTTGCGCTTCTGTCCCGCCACGTTTTTACGCTTGCCGGGTCTTGCCGGTGCGCCGGGAATGGCCGTTCCGGTGATCGACACCGGATCGCTGGCCGGGAATGTATCCTCGAGGCCTTCCTCGAGTTCCTCTTCGATATCCGTCCCAGTGCGCTGCTCGTCTTCAAAAGAGCGCACGGCCGGCGTCTTGACCGGCGACTTCGGCGCGGAGTTCGGCGGCATGTGCATTCTCCCTCGGCTCGCTGTCGCAGAACGGGCGGGCGCGGCGAACATGCCTATGCTGCCGCGTCGCGCGCTGCCTCCGACAGAAAAGTAAAGACATAATCGGAAAAGGAACGCCAGCATTCGACGCGGAACGCGTCGGCCGCCGTGCGCAACAGCACAATTTCCACCTTGCCGAGAATGCTACGCGACGCCGCCCCGACCGGAAAGGCGTCGAGCGACAGATCCTGCGGGCAGCCGGCATTGATCGTCGCCGCGGCAGCCGGACCGGTAACCGATATGGCGACGTTGCGGTGCGAGATGCCGACCGCCGAATGCAGTACGGAAATGCTGGCGCAGTCGGGGAGCGGATCTTTTCCGTTCTCGTCGATAACCAGCCATTCGTCCGGCCCGAGCCACAAGGCCGTGCGTCCGGCCTTTGCCGCCGAGGTTTTCGGCCTTTGCGGCAGGACGACACCGAGCGCTTTCGAAAGTGCCGCAATCGAGGCTTCCGGCGCGCGCAACGATATGCGCTCGGCCGGCGGCAGCACGGCAAGTGTAACGCCGGCGGCGGAAAGCGACTGGCCGGCGAGAGCCGGACGGCGCTCGACTGAGGGTCCGGCGGCGTTGGTTTTCACGGCGGCCTTAGCCATTGAGGCGCTCCCCCTTCTCATCGAAGAACACCATGCCGGTGACCTCCACCTCGATCACCCCGTTCGGCATCGGCACATAGAGCGTCTCGCCCGTGCGATCGCGGCCGCCGGCGACCAGCCCCAGCGCGATCGAGCGGCCGCAATTTTGCGACCAATAGCTCGACGTGACATGGCCAATCATCTTCATCGGGATTGCCTGCTTCGGGTCCGCGACGATCTGCGCGCCCTCCTCCAGCACCACCTTGGGATCCCTGGTCTTCAGGCCGACAAGCTGCTTGCGGCCCTTGGCGACCAGATCCGGCCGCGCCATGCCGCGAATGCCGACGAAGTCGGTCTTCTTCTTGCCGACCGCCCAGTCGAGCCCGGCGTCGTTCGGCGTCACCGTGCCGTCGGTATCCTGGCCGACGATGATGTAGCCCTTTTCGGCGCGCAGCACATGCATCGACTCTGTGCCGTAGGCACAGGCGCCATGCTTCTGGCCCTCGGCCCACAACGCTTCCCAGACCGCTTCGCCGTAGTCGGCCGGCACGTTGACCTCGAAGCCACGCTCACCGCTGAACGACATGCGAAACAGCCTGGTCGGCAAGCCGCAGATCCGGCCTTCGCGCACCGACATATGCGGCAGCGCCTCATCCGACATGTCGATGCCCTCGACCAGCGGCGCAATGATGTCGCGAGACTTCGGTCCCTGCACGGCAATCACCGCCCATTGCTCGGTGATCGAGGTCAGCCAGACGTTGAGATGCGGGAACTCGGTCTGGAGATAGTCTTCCATATGGTTCATGACCCGCGGCGCACCGCCGGTCGTCGTCGTCACATGGAAACGGTCGGGTGCAAGCCTGCCGACGACACCGTCGTCATAGATGAAGCCGTCCTCGCGCAGCATGATGCCGTAACGGCAGCGGCCGGGCTCCAGCTTTTCCCATGGATTGGTGTAGAGCAGTTCCATGAATTTGGCCGCATCCGGCCCGACCACCTCGATCTTGCCCAGCGTCGAGGCGTCAAACAGGCCGGCTGTCTTGCGCACCGTGACGCATTCGCGGTCGACGGCGGCATGTATGTCCTCGCCCGGCTTCGGGAAATACCAGGCGCGCTTCCACTGACCGACATCCTCGAATACAGCGCCCTGGCGCTCGGCCCAGGGATGGATCGCCGTCTTGCGGGTCGGGTCGAACAGGGGACCCCGTGCGTGCCCGACGATCGAGCCGAATGTCACCGGGGTGTAGGGCGCCCGGAACGTCGTCAGCCCGACCTGCGGGATCGGCTTGCCCAACGTCTCGGCGGCAATCGCCAGGCCGTGCATGTTGGAGGTCTTGCCCTGGTCGGTCGCCATGCCATTGGTGGTGAAGCGTTTGACGTGCTCGATCGAGCGCATGCCCTCATGCACTGCCTGGCGGATGTCCTTGGCGGTGACGTCGTTCTGGAAGTCGACGAACGCCTTCACCGTCGTGTCGGCGCCGGCACCGGGTGCTGCACCCAGCATGCCGCGCGACCAGCTTTCGCCGGCGTCGACCTTCAGCTTGGTGCCCTTAGCCGGCTTGCCGCCGACATCTTTGGCCGCCTTGGCGCCGGCGGCGTAGGCTTCGTCGATGGTCGCCGACAGCCCGTCGGTGCCGTTGCAGGCGCCGACCGAGACGCAGTCCTGCGCATAGGTTCCGGGCACGAAGCGCTTGGTCTCGTCATTGAAGGCGACCTTACCGCGCGATTGCGAGAACAGGTGCACCGACGGCGTCCAGCCGGCCGACATCAGGATCGCGTCCACCGGAATGGTGCGCTCGCCGCCGCCGTTCTTCGGCTGCACGGTCATCGACGACACCCGCAATTTGCCGCCGGCCCGGATCACCGCGCGACCGAAATTGACCTCGATGCCGAGCGCCCTCGCCTCGTCGATCACCGGCCCGGTCGGGTTGTCGCGCAGATCGACGATCGCCGCCACGTTGATGCCGGCCTTTTTCAGGTCGATCGCCGCCGCGTAGGCGGAATCGTTTGCCGTGTAGACGCCGACATTCCTGCCGACGGCGACGCCGTAATGGTTGAGATAGGTGCGCGCCGCCGACGCCAGCATGATGCCGGGGCGGTCGTTTTCGGCAAACACCATGTGCCGCTCGATGGCGCCGGTCGCCAGCACCACGCGTTTGGCACGAACCTGCCACAGCCGCTCGCGCGGCAGGTCGCGGCCGGGGTTCTGCAGATGGTCGCTGACGCGCTCGACCAGCCCGACGAAATTCTGCGCGTAATAGCCGAACGCCGTGGTGCGCGGCAGCACGCGGACATTGTCCATCGACTTCAACTTGGCGACGGCGGACTGCGCCCAGGCAAAACCATCCTGGCCATCGATCCTGGCGCCGCTCTCGAAATGAAGGCTGCCGCCGAATTCCGCCTGCTCGTCGGCAAGGATGACACGCGCCCCGGTTTCAGCCGCGGCCAATGCCGCGGCGATACCCGCGGCACCGCCGCCCAGCACCAGCACATCGCAGTGGGCGAAGCGCGCCGAATAATGGTCGGGGTCCGGCTGGTCGGGAGCGACGCCAAGGCCGGCGGCGGCCCTAATCTTGGGTTCGTAAAGGTTTTTCCATGCAGTCTTCGGCCACATGAAGGTCTTGTAGTAGAAGCCGGCCGAAAGCATCGGCGAGGCCAAGTTGCTGATCGCGCCGATGTCGAGGGCGAGCGACGGCCAGCGGTTCTGTGACTGTGCGGTCAGCCCGTCATAGAGCTCCTGCACCGTAGCGCGGACGTTCGGCGTCTTGCGTGCCGCGTCGCGTTTGATCTCGACCAGCGCGTTCGGCTCTTCGGCGCCGGCCGACAGAAAGCCGCGCGGCCGGTGGTACTTGAACGACCGGCCGACAAGATGGACGCCATTGGCAAGCAGCGCCGAGGCCAGCGTGTCGCCCTCGATACCGGTATAGGGACGGCCATCGAAGCTGAAGCCAGCTATCTTTGCCTGCTTGAGCCGTCCGGCGCCGGCAATGCGGAATGTCGCGCTCATTTGGTGGCTCCCGGCAGCTTTACGGGCTTCGGCTCGCCGGCCTTGTAGGTCATCAGGAACCTGTCGCTGACGGTGTCGCGCACCGCGTTGAAGAACCGCGCGCAGCCGTGCATGTGCCGCCAGCGCTCATAGATGATGCCCTTGGGATTTGAGCGGATGAAGAAGAACTTTTCGAAATCGTCGTCGCTCTCGCCGGCGATGTTTGGGGAACGCGCAATATGCGCCTCGCCGGCGTTGCGGAACTCGAGCTCCGGACGCTCTTCCTCGCAATAGGGGCAGCGGATGAGAAGCATGGTTGGTCCTACAATTCGCCGTGGCCGAGGCGGGCGCCGGCCGGTTGGTCGCAAAGCCTCTGGCCCAAGGTCACGAAGGGCGCGACGAGCCGGATACGCTCCTCGATGCTTGCCGCAGGGCTGAAGAGGTCGCGGTTGGCCATGTTGCCGATCGTCAGCAGGACCGGATCGACCGTGACGATGACGACGCGCGGCTCGAACGGCTCGTCGTTGTCCAGATCCGCCGGCCGGCCTTCAAGAAACGAGACGACCCTTTGTCCGCCGCTCCAGACGCAGGCCAGAATGCCGTCGTCGACGGAAAACGGCCATTCGGTCTCGTTTTCGGCGCGGCTGATCGGCTGCGTGCGCACCTCGTCCGGCGACGGAAAATGGAACAGGCCTTGCTCGCCGGCGAGCATCAGCGGCATGGCGACGGCCATCTCGGTCATCATCAGTGCGCCACCGCTGCCGCCGCCGCCTCGTCGATGAGGCGGCCGGTGCGGAAGCGCTCGATGGTGAAGGGCGCGTTGATCGGGTGCGGATCGTCCCTGGCGATGGTATGGGCAAAGACATGGCCCGAACCCGGCGTCGCCTTGAAACCGCCCGTGCCCCAGCCGCAATTGACATAGAGGCCGGGCACCGGCGTCTTGGCCAGGATCGGCGAACGGTCCGGCGTCACGTCGACGATGCCGCCCCATGAGCGCAGCATCTTCATACGGGTGAAGATCGGGAACATCTCGCAGATCGCATCGAGCGTATGTTGCAAAATGTGCAGCCCGCCGGTCTGCGAATAGGAGACATACTGGTCGGTGCCGGCGCCGATGACCAGCTCGCCCTTGTCGGACTGCGAGATATAGGCATGCACCGTGTTCGACATGACTACGCAGGGCACCACCGGCTTGACCGGCTCCGACACCAGCGCCTGCAGCGGATAGCTTTCCAGCGGCATACGCACGCCGGCCATGTTCATGATCACCGAGGAGTGGCCGGCGGCGACCACGCCGACCTTCCTGGCGCCGATGAAGCCGCGCGTCGTCTCGACGCCCGTGACCGCGCCGTTCGGCGCCCGCTTGACGCCAGTGACCTCGCAATTCTGGATGATGTGGACGCCGCGCGCCGAGGCGCCGCGCGCATAGCCCCAGGCGACCGCATCGTGACGCGCCGTGCCGCCGCGGCGCTGCAGGGAGGCGCCCATCACCGGATAGCGCGCATTGCGCGAAATGTTGAGCGGCGGGCAGAATTCCTTGGCCTGCTCCGGCGTCAGCCATTCATTGTCGATGCCGTTCAGCCGGTTGGCATGGACGTGGCGCTTCAGCACCTGGATGTCGTGGATGTTGTGGGCGAGCATCATGACGCCGCGCGGCGAATACATGACGTTGTAGTTGAGCTCCTGGCTGAGCCCGTCCCACAGCTTCAGCGCATGGTCGTAGATGCCGGCGCTCTCGTCGTAGAGATAGTTCGAGCGGATGATGGTGGTGTTGCGGCCGGTATTGCCGCCGCCGAGCCAGCCTTTTTCCAATACCGCGACGTTGGTGATGCCGTGCACGGTGGCGAGATAATAGGCGGTGGCCAGGCCGTGACCGCCGGCGCCGACGATGATGACGTCGTACTCCTTCTTCGGCTCCGGCGAGGACCACTGGTCCTCCCAACCCTTATGGCCGCGCATGGCCTCGCGGGCGATGGCGAATACCGAGTATTTCTTCAACGTCGCAGGCCTCACAAATGGCGGCCGGGCAGATCAGCCAACCCCGGCGCGCGAGCTTGTATCACTAGCGAAACGGCGCTGCCAGCCTTGCACTGTTTGCGACGGCGCTTGCCGTTTTGCGCCATGGTGGAGAAGAGGCATGCGGGCAGGTTGATGCAATTGCCTTCGAGCGCTATCCGTTGACTGACGATCGGAGGATTATGGCGGTGGGTAACGTCTGGTGGAATCTGACATTGCGCTTCCTGCTGGAGCTCGCCGCTTTGCTCGGCCTCGGCATGGCGGGCTGGAGCCTCTCAGCGGGCATGGGGCGTTGGATCCTTGCCGTGGCATTGCCGTTCGGCGCCGCCGCGCTCTGGGGAATCTTCGCGGTGCCGAACGATCCGAGCCGCTCGGGGCGGGCGCCGGTTCCGGTGCCGGGCGGTTTGCGGCTGGTGCTCGAACTCGTCATCCTGTTCGGCGGCGCTGCCGGGTTCCACCTGGCCGGTTACACGACAGCCGGCATAGCCGTCGCACTGCTGATCGCCGTCAGCTACGCATTTTCGCTCGATCGGCTCGGCTGGCTGCTTAGGCAATAGTCCAGGCCGACACGACCTCGCAGGTATCGGGTGGCTCGCGCCGCCTCGATTTGCGACCAAGCATCCCGATTGCCGGCAAGGGCCGGCGCGAAAAGGATGCAGGAAAATGCTCACACTTGCCAACAAAGTTGCCCTCGTCACAGGCGCCAGTTCCGGCATAGGCCGCGCCACGGCCAAGCTGTTTGCGGAGGAAGGAGCCAAGGTGGTTGTCGCTGCCCGCCGCAAGGCGGAGCTCGATGCGCTCGTTGCCGAAATCGAAGACGCCGATGGCACGGCCATCGCCCTTGCCGGCGATGTCCGCGACGAAGCCTACGCGAAGGCCCTGGTCGACCTGGCGGTCGAGAAATTCGGCGGGCTGGACATCGCCTTCAACAATGCCGGTTCGGTCGGCAAGACGGGGCCGGTTTCGGAGCTGTCGCTGGAGGGCTGGCGCGAGGCGCTCGACACCAACCTGACCAGCGCCTTTCTCGGCGCAAAATACCAGGTGCCGGCGATGGTCGAACGCGGCGGCGGATCGCTGATCTTCACCTCCACCTTTGTCGGCCACACGGTCGGCATGCCCGGCATGACCAGCTATGCCGCAAGCAAGGCCGGGCTGATCGGATTGACGCAGGTGCTGGCTGCCGAATACGGCGCCAAAGGCGTGCGGGTCAACGCGCTGCTGCCGGGCGGCACCGACACGCCTTCGGCAACGTTCAAGACCCCTGAATCGCGAGCCTTCGTCGAAAACCTGCATGCCTTGAAGCGCGTCGCCGAGCCTGACGAGATCGCCCGCTCGGCGCTCTATCTGGCTTCCGATGCATCGAGCTTCACCACCGGCACGGCGCTGTTCGCCGACGGCGGCGTCTCGATCACCCGCACGTGAAGCGTTTCGCGGTCGGAGAGGCCCGCCAGCCGCAATGCCTGAAAACCGGTCTTGCTTTTCCCGGCGATTTGACGATTCCGTCTTCTCCTCGAAGATGGGTTGGAAACATGCTGCTGATCAGGACCTATATCGCCGCAAGCGCAATCGAAGGCGTCGGCGTGTTCGCCGCCGAGCCGATCCGGAAAGGGGCGCAGATCTGGCGGCTCGATCCAGACTTCGACCGGCTGATCCCGGTGGAAAGATACGAGACGGCGCCGCCGCACCTCAAGGAATTGCTCGACAGATATGCCTATCCCAGTCCGGACCGGCCGGGCTTCATGGTCTATGAGGTCGACAATGGCCGCTTCATGAACCACGCCGATAAACCGAACACCGACTTTTCGCAATATGGCGGGGCCACTGCGACCCGCGACATCGCCGCCGGCGAGGAGATAACCTGCGACTACGGCGAGTTCTTCGAGGGTTTCGAGCAGCTCCACCTGGCCACGGCGTAGCGTCGCCTATCTGGCCCAAGGCGAATTTTGTTCTTGCTTTGTGCCGGCAGCTATGCTAGTAAACTCGGTATGGTGCTGATTCAGACCAACGACCCGCCGCTGAGGCGGGTTTTTCGTTTCGGGGTCGGCACCACCTCTCAATCGGCAGTGGACAGAGCGCCTTGATTCTGCTATCAGCCGCCCCAATTCGTGGTGTAACGCGCCGCGGAGGCTTGTGGCTATGGCCGCTTGCCTGTTGATTTCAAACCCGAAAGACAGGATTGCCCGTGCAGGTACTCGTCCGCGACAACAATGTTGATCAGGCGCTTCGCGCGCTCAAGAAAAAGATGCAGCGCGAAGGCATCTTCCGCGAAATGAAGATGCGCGGACATTACGAGAAGCCCTCCGAGAAGCGCGCCCGTGAAAAGGCGGAAGCCGTGCGCCGTGCCCGCAAGCTGGCCCGCAAGCGTGCCCAGCGCGAAGGCCTGCTGCCGATGACGCCGCGTCCGGTTGCGGCCGGTGCTGCCGGTGCCGGTGCCCCGCGTCCGCCGCGGTTCTGACGCCAATTTTTCGTCCTTTTCCAAGGATATCCAGGGTGGCGCGATGCGGAATCGCCGCCACCTTTTTGTTGTGATGTAGACCCGGTCCGAAAGGACCGGTTGGGAGAGATGCCGGTTCGGAGGGGGAACGGACCAGACGGCGCAGTAAGGACAGGGCAGACATGGACGCAATTACCGTAGAGCGCAGAACCGCGTGGCGCGGCCTCGCCCTGACGGCAGCCCTGCTTTCCGGGATGGCGCTTGCCAGCTGCCAGAGCGTTCCGACCGGCGAGTTCAACAACATCGACAAGGCGCAAGCCTCGAGCGAGAACATCTCCTCGCTGTCGGCGGTGATCCAGCGCAACCCCCAGGATCCGGAAGCCTACAATGTGCGCGGCTCGGCCTATGGCCGCGGCGGCCAGTACCAGGCGGCGCTGAAGGACTTCAACACCGCCATCCAGCTCAATCCGAATTTTTACCAGGCCTATTCGAACCGCGCGCTCATCCAGCGCTTCCTCGGCGACCAGGCGAGCGCGCTTGCCGACTACAACCGCTCGATCCAGATCAATCCCAACTATGACGCCGCCTATATCGGCCGCGGCAATCTCTACCGCAGGGCGGGCCGGGTGCAGGAAGCCTTCAACGATTTCCAGAAGGCCATCCAGCTCGACACGACCGACGCGCGCGCCTATCACAATCGCGGCCTGATCTACCAGAGCCAGGGCCAGCACGCCTTTGCCATCGAGGATTTCTCGACTGCCATTTCGTTGGCGCCGGACGCCTCCGAGCCCTACAATGGACGCGGCCTCTCCTACCTGGCCATGAACGACGAGGACAATGCCTTCGCCGACTTCAACATGGCCATCAAGCTCGACGGCAAGAACGCCGAGGCCTGGTCCAATCAGGCGTTGATCTACGAGCGGCGCGGCGACAAGGCCAGGGCCGCGAAATCCTACCGCGAGGCCGTGCACCTCAATCCGACCTACCAGCCGGCCAAGGACGGTCTGGCCCGCACCAGCACCGGCTGAGCGGCCGGTTAATCGGGCGGCCCTTTCCGCGCCCCGACAACCCTGCGTTTACCCTTGCGTTGCTGGCGCCAAGTTTTCGGCGGAACGCTCGGCGTGCTCAGCCGTTTGTACAAGGCAATTTCGAAAGGACCCTGCCATGATCAAGAAACTCGCTTGTGCCGCCGCTCTCGCGACGACCGTCGTTGCCGCTCCCGCCAGCGCCAGCAAGCTCCAGCTCGGCGTGCTCGACTGCACCATCGACGGCGGCACGGCCTATCTCGTCACCTCCAACAAGGGTGTTTCCTGTGTCTTTCGTCCACATCGTGGCGGCCCCTCCGAAGTCTATACCGGGGTGATTTCCAAGCTCGGCGTCGATGTCGGCCGGACGCATCAGGGCCAGCTGGTATGGGCGGTTCTGGCGGCGACCCGCAACCACGATGAAGGCGACCTTGCCGGCAGCTACTATGGCGTGAATGCCGAGGCCAGCGTGGTCACCGGTGGCGGCGCCAATCTCCTGGTCGGCGGCCTCGACAGCGCCTTTTCGCTGCAGCCGCTCAGTGTCCAGGCACAGACCGGCGTCAACCTGGCGGTCGCCGTCACCTCGCTGGATCTGATCCACTCGTTGAAATAGCGGCGTAGCATGGCTCCCGAGCGGCGGGGGGCGTAGGTGTCGGCCTGCGAATAGCTGCCGAAGGCTCATAGTTTCCGGCAGGCCCACTCCGCGGAGAATGGGCCGCCCTGATGTTCAAAGTTGCGGCGCTCGAAGATCACGGCATGGCAACTGTGTTCATGCCGTTATCGTGACCGAAGATTGCGGCGATCCAATATTGCTTGTCTTCGGTCTGACCAGATTCTCAACGCTTCGTGATCGTCCCCCATCGCACAATTTGAAATCCGCCACGTCAACGGCGATCAAAGCCGCTTGATCTCAACTGCGGTTGAGGTTCTAGAAGTCCTCCCATACTGCGGCATGTACTCATTTGGACGTGAAGAACGCTCCAATACTTTAGACCAGCGTCTAAGAAAAGCCTTGGGGGGGCCGGATGACCAAGACAAGCACAAACAGGGTCGACTGGCGCGCGCTGTGGGCGAGCGGCGATCTGGCGCGTTTCTGCTTCATCAGCCTCGGCATCCTGCTGCACGCTACCAACGAAACGATGGTGGCAACGGTCATGCCGGCCATGGTCGGCGAGCTCGCCGGCGTGCAACTGGTCGGCTGGTCGCTGGCGATCTACGAGCTCGGCGCCATCGTTGCCGGTGCGGCCGCCGGACGGCTGGTGAGCTATGTCGCGCTGCGTACCAACATGATGGTCGCCGCAATGCTCTATGCCGCCGGCGCGCTGGTCTGCGCCACCGCGCCTTCGATGCCGCTGTTCCTCTGCGGCCGCCTGATCGAAGGGCTCGGTGGCGGCGCGCTGGTGTCGCTGGCCTTCGTCTCGGTCGAGCGGCTGTTTGCCCGCGCGATCTGGCCGCAGCTTTTCGGCGTCATGTCGGCGATCTGGGGTGTCGCCGCTTTCAGCGGGCCGGTGCTCGGCGCGGTCATGACCGAATTCTCGTCCTGGCGCTGGGCCTTCGGCGTCTTCACCCTGGGAGGCACGGCCATGGCGCTGGCAAGCTTCCTCGTGCTCGATACGCCTGAAGCAACGAGGCCGCAGGCGACGGGCGGCTCGGCGCCGCCCTTCCCCTTTGCGGCACTTGGCTGCCTCGCCGGCAGCGTCGTGCTGATTGCCACTGCCGGCGTCGACATCGCCCTGCTGCGCTCGTCGCTGCTGCTCACCCTCGGCCTGATCGGCCTGGCGCTGTTTATCTATATCGACGCACTGAAGCCGCGCTCGCGCCTGTTCCCCGTCGCGGCTGTTCTCATGGCGCTCGTCGGTCGGCGCGGGCATGACCATGGTCGCGGCGTTTTCGGTGGCGACCTGCTCGTTCGCGGTCTACGGACCACTGCTTCTGACCAGCCTTCACGGCATTCCGATCCTGACCACCGGCTACATCATCGCCGCCGAATCGATCGCCTGGTCGATCCTGTCGATCCTCGTCGCCAATGCGCCACCGGAGCGCGAGCGGCTGATCATCGTCGGCGGGGCGCTGATGGTCGCCACGGGCGTCGCCGGTTTCGCCTATACGGTGCCGGCCGGCTCGATCCCGCTGATCCTGTTTTGTGCTTTGTTGCAAGGCGGCGGCTTCGGCATAGCCTGGCCGTTCGTCACGCGTGTCATCGTGGCATCGGCCAAGGAAGGCGAGCAGACGATCGCCTCGGCCGCCGTGCCGACCATGCAGCGCATCGGCTATGCCGTGGGTGCGGCACTGACCGGCATCGTCGCCAACGCCAGCGGCTTTTCCGAAGGCCTGAACCGCGAGGCCGCGGCGAACGTCGCCGCCTGGCTGTTCCTCGCCTTCATACCGCTCGGCATCCTGGGATGCCTTGCCGCCTTGCGGATTTCGGGGGCGCCGCCAGCGAAGCTGCCAATCTCCCCCCTCGTGGGCCTGTTGCGTAATTCGCTGATTGTGATTCTCTGAGACGAAGCTCGGAGGGAATCGCGATGGCAGTGAAGCAGATGGGCCAG